>JANXZJ010000040.1 GCA_025355585.1 Mariniphaga sp.
ATTCAGGATTGTCGATGGGTGGTCTGCAGGCGCTGAATATGGCCTTATTTTATCCGCAGAAATTCGGTTATGTTTTGCCGCTAAGTACAGGTTATTTTCCGGATCAGTTGAAAGAGCTGGAAGAAAAACATCCGGATGTCCTTAAAAATCCAGAGATTAACAAACTGACCTTGTTTTGGATAGCCATGGGAGGCGAAAAGGATATAGCCTATACGAATGGAAAAAACGTATTGGCGCTGTTCGACAAATTTGGTATAAAATACACGACCAACACTTTCCCTGCAGGCCACACATTCATTACCTGGCGGCATAATTTGCTTGAATTTGCTCCCCTGCTTTTTAAATAGAAAATCAACTAGTTTAAATCCAAGAATATGAGAACAATTAAACGAACTCTTTTACTGCTGATCCTTTTTGCACTGACAATGTCAGGACAGCTCTTTTCCCAGATGATGGGGCCAAAACAAGTCATTTCGCCTGAGATTAAAACAGATAATAAGGTCACCTTCAGACTTTATGCGCCTGAAACCAAATCAGTAAAGGTGAGCGGAAACTGGATGCCCGGTTGGGGAACCAGTGTGCAGCTGATGCGCAATGACACTGGTTTATATGAACTTACGATCGATCAGCTCCCATCCGAGATGTATACCTATACTTTTATTGTTGATGGTGTCAAAACCATCGACCCGGGCAATGCCCTTGTTGTCAGGGACGGAACCCGCATCGAAAGCATGTTTATGATCCCCGGTGAAAAAACAGATCTTTACGCAGTTCAGAATGTCCCCCACGGAAAGCTCGAAAAAGTGTGGTACCCCTCGCCTACTATCGGGAATGACCGCCGGATGTACATATACACCCCTGCCGGATATGCCGAAAGCAAAAAATCTTACCCTGTACTTTACCTGTTGCATGGTGCAGGCGGCGACGAAGATGCCTGGACGACACTGGGTCGCACGCCGTATATTCTGGACAACCTGATTGCCAATGGTAAAGCAGAACCCATGATTGTGGTGATGACTAACGGAGTACCGTCGATGGCTGCTGCTCCCGGCGATCAGCCAGTTGCAAAAAAGGAACAGAAGGTTCAGGCTTCGGGTCCCGGCGGAATGGCCTCCGGGAAATTCGAAGAGAGTTTGGTCAAGGATATTATCCCTTTTATCGAAAAAAACTACCGTGTTACAAAAGATAAGGATCATCGCGCTATAGCCGGACTCTCGATGGGCGGATTCCATACACAGAACATCAGCAATGCCAATCCCGGTAAATTCGCCTATATCGGTGTAATGAGCATGGGCCTGATGAACGACCCGCGATTTGGCAGTTACGATAAAGACAACCATGTCAAACAGATAAAAGCACTGAAAGGTAGTGGCATCAAGCTCTACTGGATTGGTTGCGGGAAAGACGATTTTCTTTATGAATCTGTCACCAACCTGCGTAAGTTTTACGATGAGCAAGGTCTTAAATACACTTACCGCGAAAGTACAGGCGGACATACCTGGACCAACTGGAGGATTTATCTTTCGGAACTTGCACCACAGTTGTATAAATAACGTTGCTGACAAACACCACAAGAAGATGAAAACCAACAGACGTAACTTTTTCCAGACACTTGGAGCCGGAGCAGCCGGATTGGGATTAACATCGCTACCGTTTATTTCCAGGGCCTCCAATGCTCCAAAGCAAGACAATGACGATCAGTTATTACAGATTGGCGATTCAATTGCCATTGCCGAAACCAAATACGGGAAGGTGAAAGGTTTTATACTGAGAGGTATTACCTGCTATCGGGGAATTCCCTATGGTGCAGACACTTCTGGTAAAAACCGGTTTATGCCACCTGTGCCACCCAAACCCTGGACCGAAACACTGCCCGCTGTTTGGTGGGGAAATACCGCTCCTCAAATCATGGACAACCGTTATGCCAACGCTTATTCCTCGTTTGCCGATCACTGGAACTACGACGATGTAAGCGAGGATTGCCTGAAACTAAACGTCTGGACACCTTTAATCGACACGAAAAAACGTCCGGTATTGGTTTGGCTGCATGGCGGTGGTTATACAAACGGAAACGGAATTGAACAGGATGGTTACGACGGTGAAAACCTTAGCCGTAAAGGCAATATCGTATTCGTTTCAATCAATCATCGCCTGGGACCGATCGGTTTCAGCGATTTGTCAATTGCAGGCGGTTCTAAATATGCCGATTCCGGCAACGTGGGCGCCTTGGATATGGTTGCTTCACTCGAATGGGTGCGTGACAATATTGCCAATTTTGGTGGCGATCCCGGCAATGTAACCATCATAGGGCAATCGGGCGGCGGCGCTAAAGTTTGTGTTCTGGCTGCTATGCCAAAGGCGAAAGGATTAATTCACAAGGCCGTTCCGTTGAGTGGAAATACTACAGAAGCAATGAGCCAGGAATATTCACGAAAAGTGGGTGAATATATTTTGAAAGAAGCGGGATTATCCGTGGCAGAAGTTGACAAGTTGCAGGAAATGCCATGGAAGGATTACATCCTGCTGGCTAATAAAGCAGCTCAGAAAGCAACTGCAGAGATTGGTGCCCCCGGAATGCGTGGTGGTTTTGCCCCAGTTGCCAACGGGATTTCAATACCGAAAGGAAAATTCTACACTGACCCGAACGGTCTTTCCTCGGATGTGCCTATGCTGCTGTGTTCAACCTTCCACGAATGGAATACAACCCGGCTTAGCCAGGAACTCGAAAATATTACGTTGGATAAGGTTAAAGATGCCTTAAAAACAAGTGCAAGATTAGGTACCGGCATCGGAGACAAGATTGGTGAAGTGGTTGATGCATATGTAAAAGCTTTCCCAACTGCCAAACCTGCAGAAATTATGGCTTTGGTGAACAGTAACCGCAAAAATGTAATAGCAACCGCCGATGCCAAAGCAAATCAGAAAGCGCCGGTTTACCTGGCCTGGTTTGGCTGGCAACCGCCTTTGTTCGATAACCGCATGCGCGCCTTCCATTGTCTCGACATCTGTTTCTGGTTTGCAAATACCGATCTGATGCTCACCCATACCGGTGGAGGCAAACGTCCGCGTACTTTGTCCGATAAAATGTCGGGGACATTGCTTCAATTTATGAAAACCGGAAGCCCAAACAAAGGCGGACTTCCTGAATGGAAAGCATATACCCCGGCAAAAGGTGAAACGATGGTTCTGAACGACCAATCAATGTTGAAAGACGATCCGGACCGGGAAGCCAGGAAGTTGATCTAAGTGGCATGTTTCAACTCAATTGAATCAAAATGAATAGTCAAAATAAATCAATTATTGAAAATGAGAATTAATAACAAATTGGGAAGTGTACTTATCATCCTACTGATGATAGTCGTTGGAGCGAAAGCTCAAAGTGCAGCAGGAAAAGACCTCACTGCTGACAATTCAAAGATTGCAGGCATCATTTCAAAGATGACGCTTGAACAGAAAGCTCAGCTTGTGATTGGTACGGGCATGTTTTTTGAAATGCCCGATTCGATACGGGCAAAAATGCCTCCGGGTTTTGGCGGTGATGTCAATACTAAAGATCCTGTATATAATGAGATGGTTAAACGGATCCGGAAGTATTTGCCCGGAGCTGCCGGTGTTTCTTCTGAATTTCCCAAACTTGGGATTGCATCGCAGGTATTAACCGATGGTCCTGCCGGATTGCGCATTCAACCAATGCACAAAGGTGAAACGAAAACCTATTATTGCACCGCTTTCCCGATTGCAACCGTATTGGCTTCAACCTGGGATACCGAACTGGTTTACAATGTGGGGAAGGCCATGGGAAATGAAGTGAAAGAATACGGTTCGGACATTATACTTGGGCCGGCACTTAATATTCAGCGCGATCCGCTTTGCGGCCGTAACTTCGAGTATTATTCTGAAGATCCGTTGGTTGCAGGCAAGACTGCTGCTTCAATGGTAAAAGGAATCCAGTCAAACGGCGTTGGAACTTCCATCAAACACTTTGCTGCGAACAATTCGGAAACCAACCGGATGACTGTAAATACAATTGTGAGCGAACGTGCGCTGCGTGAAATATACCTGAAAGGTTTCGAAATTGCAGTTAAAGAGGCACAACCCTGGACCGTAATGTCCTCCTACAATAAGATCAATGGCACATACACATCCGAAAGCAATGATTTGCTGACGAAAATCCTGCGCAACGACTGGGGTTTCGAAGGTTATGTGATGACCGACTGGGGCGGTGGCAGCGATGTAGTTGCCCAAATGAATGCCGGAAACGATATGATTCAGCCAGGTCAGCCAAAACAGATTGAAGAAATAATTTCAGCAGTAAAAGGCGGCAAACTCGACGAAAAAATACTGGACCGTAACGTCAGCAGGATACTGAAAATCATGTTGAAAGCACCACGCTACAACAATTACAAATATTCAAGTACTCCTGATTTAACCGCTCATGCAGCGGTTACCCGTCAGGCAGCGACAGATGGAATGGTTTTGCTTGAGAATAAAGGGAATACATTGCCAATTAAGGCTGGAGTAAAAAATATTGCAGCTTTTGGGAATACTTCCTACGACTTTATTGCAGGTGGAACCGGTAGTGGCGACGTGAATGAAGCTTATACTATTTCATTGTTCGAAGGCTTGACCAACGGTGGATACACTCCGGATGCAGAACTGACTAATACCTATAATTCCTACGTAAAAAATGCGAAAGCAAAGCAAGGTAAACCAAAGAACCCTATCGCTGCAATGATGGGAGCAAAGGAACCTGTTTCTGAAATGACTGTTACACCTGAACTGGCCAAAGCAATGGCTGAAAAATCGGATATGGCATTAATTACAATTGGTCGCAATGCCGGAGAGGGTCAGGACCGGACAGATACCGAAGGTGATTTCAGGCTGACAACAACCGAAAAGGAAATGATGAAGAATGTGACAGAAGCTTTCCACGCAAAAGGTAAAAAAGCCATTGTGGTAATGAATGTGGCTGGTGTTGTTGAAGTTGCCAGCTGGCGCAATATGCCGGATGCGATCCTCGTTGCATGGCAGCCCGGACAGGAAGGCGGAAACTCTGTTGTAGATGTACTGAGTGGAAAAGTAAATCCTTCAGGAAAGCTGGCTGTAACTTTCCCAATGTCTTATTCCGATGCTCCAAGTGCAAAGAATTTCCCGGGTGTTGCCGAAAAATCAGATAAAGTTGACAAGGCGGCTGATCTTTCAGGCTTCTCTTTTATGCGCCGTACACCATGGGAAGTGATTTACGAAGATGATATCTACGTTGGATATCGCTATTACAACACCTTCAAAATTGCTGTTGCTTACGAATTTGGTTATGGATTATCCTACACCGGTTTCACCTATTCCAATCTTAAATTAAGCACGCCGGATTTCAAGGGCCAGCTTACCGCTTCTGTTGACGTGAAGAATTCGGGTAAAGTTGCAGGTCGCGAAGTCGTTCAGCTTTATATCAGTTCTCCTTCAGGAAAACTGAATAAACCAGCGGAAACTTTGGCTGCTTTCGGTAAAACCAAACTGCTGAAACCGGGTGAATCACAAACTGTAAGTTTCAAAATCGAAACCAGGGATTTCGCTTCATTCAACGAGGCTACATCCACCTGGATTGCCGAAGCCGGAACTTATAATTTGAAAATCGGAGCCTCTTCACTGGCCATCAAACAAACTGCAACCTTCAAAATTGCCAAAGAACTCGAAGCGGGCAAGGTAACCAAGGCATTGTCCCCAACACGCGAAATCAATAAGCTGGTTTCGAAATAAGATTACAGATTGCTTTCTATATTTGATTGACAAAATACGAATCCCCGCTTTTAACTTTCACGATTTAATTGCGGGGATTTTTTCAGAAATTTAAATCACAGTATATCATGAAGAACAGAAACATTTACATCCCGGTTTTTACTTTGTTGAGCTGTTTTTTAAGCCTTGGCATTAATACCCGGATAAGTGCAAAAAATTTGGCCGACACATGCCGCATTGAAAGCGGATTAATTTCCGGCACAAAGGACTCAAAGTCGGATGTAGTTTCATTTAAAGGAATTCCCTTTGCTGCCTCCCCTGTTGGTGACTTACGCTGGAAAGCACCGCAATCTGCGAAAAGCTGGAACGGAGTAAAGGAATGCAAAACATTTTCAGCCAGTGCCATGCAGTCCACCCCAACACCTTTTTCGATGTGGACCGCTGAATTTATTGCACCCGTCGAACCTTTGAGCGAAGATTGCCTGTATTTGAATGTTTGGACGGCGGCTAAATCTTCATCCGAAAAACGTCCGGTAATTGTTTTTATTCATGGCGGCGCATTTACAAGCGGCTCTGGTTCGGTTCCGGTTTACGACGGAACTGCGATGGCGCAGAAAGGGGTTGTTTTTGTCACAATCAACTACCGTGTAGGCATCTTCGGATTCTTTTCGCATCCGGAATTATCGAAAGAATCGGTCAGTAAAACCTCCGGAAACTACGGGTTACTTGACCAGATTGAAGCACTAAAGTGGGTGCAAAAAAATATTGCTGCTTTTGGCGGTGATCCCAATCGGGTCGCCATTGCCGGACAATCAGCCGGCGCTTTTAGCGTAAACTATTTAGTGGCTTCACCATTGGCAAAAGGTTTGTTTCAAAGGGCAATTGCCGAAAGCGGTGGAGCGGTATTGCCAACAAATCCCTTTGCAGGAATGCAAGATCTTAAAGACGCAGAGCAGAGGGGTTTAGAATTTGTTCGCTCCATGAAA
This sequence comes from Mariniphaga sp., assembly GCA_025355585.1. Lineage (GTDB taxonomy): Bacteria > Bacteroidota > Bacteroidia > Bacteroidales > Prolixibacteraceae > JAAFHB01. The sequence continues at coordinate 6,723 of JANXZJ010000040.1, forward strand.
GTCAATTCCTTAGCTGAACTACGGGCAAAACCAGCTCAGGAATTGATGGCAGTCAGAACAATGACTTCACCTATTGTTGATGGATATGTGATTCCGAAACCTTTGTACCAGATTTTCTCAGAAGGAAAACAGAACGATGTTCCGGCTTTGATGGGATGGAATGCGAACGAAGAAAATTTTGGCGGTCAACCGCAGAATGCTGAAAAATTCAGACAGCAAGCCAAAGAAAAATATGGCGAAAAAGCCGATGAGTTTCTGAAACTGTTTCCTTCAGGAACTGACGCAGAAGCCGAACAATCACAACTTGCGCTTAGCGGACTTCAAACATTTGGCGTTCAGGCCTACGCATGGATGAACCTTCAAACCAAAACTGGAAAATCTTCCGTATTCATATATCATTTCGAACGCGCTGTTCCGTATCGCGAAGATCAAAAACCCTTTGGAGCATTTCACACAGGCGAGGTTCCATATGCCTACAATAACCTGCATATGAGCAATCGTCCCTGGGAGAAAACCGATATTCAGCTGGCTGAAACCATGTCGTCCTACTGGGCAAATTTCGCGGCTAATGGTAATCCAAACGGATCCAATCTGCCCCAATGGACTCCCTGCTCTCCTAAAAATCCGAAAGCAATGATTTTAGCTGAAAAAATTGAAATAAAGGATCTTCCGCAACGAGAAGGACTCAGTTTTTTAGAGCAGTTTTATATTTCAAAATTGAAAAAAGATTAATCAACAACTAACAAAACAATGAGAAGAAAAACGAAAATTGGTATGGTGGCACTTTGTGCAACTCTTCTTTTGGGCTATGGGTGCAGTCCGAAATGGACAGAAAAAGACAACGGAACATTCAAACTGGTCAGCAATGAAGGTGGGCAAATATTGGGATATTCTTCAACTTCAGGAGTTAAGATACTTACAGTGGACCGCCTGGCATTTAAAGACCTGAATAAAAACGGAAAACTTGATGTTTACGAAGACTGGCGTTTGCCGGTTGATGAACGGGCCAAAGATCTCGCCGCCAAATTATCCGTTGAACAAATGGCCGGGTTGATGTTATACAGTGGTCATCAGGCAATTCCTGCAGTCTCGGGTGGTCCTTTTGGAGGAACTTACAACTCAAAACCGTTTAAGGAAAGCGGAGCCCATTCAAGTGACCTTACCGATCAGCAAAAGAAATTTTTAACCGAAGACAACCTTCGTCATGTGCTGATTACATCGGTTGAAAGCCCTGCGGTATCCGCTCAGTGGAACAACAATGCGCAGGCACTGGTCGAAGGAATTGGCTTTGGAATTCCAGCCAATAACAGTTCCGACCCGCGCCATGGCAGCGACTCGTATGCCGAGTTCAATGCCGGGGCCGGTGGTAAAATCTCCATGTGGCCCGGAACTTTGGGTATTGCAGCTACTTTTGATCCATTAGTAATGAAACAGTTCGGAGAGATAGCCGCTACTGAATACCGCGCTTTGGGAATTGCAACTGCACTTTCGCCTCAGATTGATTTGGGCACCGAACCTCGTTGGAGCCGCTTCGACGGAACGATGGGTGAGGATCCAAACCTAACCACAGATATGGCAAGGGCCTATGTTGATGGTTTTCAGACATCGAAAGGAAACGAGGAAATATCTGGTGGCTGGGGTTATAAAAGTGTGAATGCGATGGTAAAACACTGGCCGGGTGGCGGACCTGAAGAAGGTGGCCGCGACGGACATTTCGGTTATGGTGAATATGCTGTTTATCCGGGCCATAATTTAAAAGATCACTTGAAACCATTTACCGAAGGGGCATTCAAACTCGAAGGTGCCACCAAAATGGCCGCTGCCGTAATGCCTTATTATACAATTTCGTTTAATCAGGATACTGTGAACAAGGAAAACGTTGGTAACAGCTACAACAAATACCTGATTACAGACTTGCTACGTGGCAAATACGGTTACGACGGTGTTGTTTGCACCGACTGGATGATCACCAAAAACGTGATGGCCATTGACCAGTTCCAGGGAAAATGCTGGGGCGTTGAAAAAATGACCGAAGCCGAACGTCACTTCAAAGCCATTGAGGCAGGCGTCGACCAGTTTGGCGGAAACAACGAAATGGGTCCGGTGATTGAAGCATATAAGATGGGTGTAGCAAAACACGACTCTGCCTTTATGCGTAAGCGTTTTGAGCAGTCGGCTGTCCGCTTGCTCCGTAACGTCTTCAGAGTCGGGCTGTTTGAGAACCCCTATCTTGATATAGCAGAGACAGCTAAAACAGTGGGAAATCCTGAATTTATGAAAGCCGGATACGATGCCCAATTGCGTTCGGTGGTGATGTTGAAAAATCAGCAAAAAACCTTGCCGTTGAAAAAACAGTTGAAAGTTTATATACCGAAAAAATTTGTTCCTGGCGGACGAAACTGGTTTGGGGTGGAAACACCCGAGAGCTGGAAAGATGCTGTAAATCCGGAAGTTGCAATGAAGTATTTTCAGGTTGTAGAAAAACCGGAGGAAGCCGATTTTGCATTGGTTTGCATCGATAGTCCGAAAAGTGGGGTTGGCTATTCACAGGAAGATGTAAAAATAAAAGGAAATGGCTATGTGCCAATCAGTTTACAATACGGCTCTTATAAAGCTGACTTTGCCCGCGAAACAAGCATTGCAGGCGGAAGTCCGTTCGAAAGTTTTACTAACCGTTCCTACAAAGGGAAATCCATCGTAGCTTCGAATATTCAGGACATGAAAGCAGTTGTCGAAACCAAAGCCAAAATGGGTGCAAAGCCAGTAATTGTGGTCCTTAAAGTTTCGAATCCAATGATCTTTACAGAAATTGAAAAAAGTGCCAGTGCGATACTGGTCCACATGGGTGTTCAGGACCAGGCCATCATGGATATCCTGACAGGAGCATCTGAACCTTCAGGTTTGTTACCATTCCAGATGCCCGCTGATATGAAAACCGTTGAGGAACAATTTGAAGATGTTCCTCACGATATGAAATGCTATTTTGATGTTGAAGGAAACACCTACGATTTTGCCTTTGGGTTAAACTGGCAGGGAGTGATTAAAGATGTAAGAGTTGCTAAATACAAAAAGTAATAAAACCTGAAAAGATGAGAAAATTACAACTATTATTCATCTCATTATTAGCCGTTTGTTCGATCTACGGACAAAATGCCAAAATGGATGCGTTTGTTAACAATCTGATGGGAAAGATGACCCTCGAAGAAAAACTGGGTCAACTTAACCTTTCCTCCGGCAATATAGGCGCCGTACTTGGAGGTAGCGAAGGGATGGAGGATTTGATCCGCAAAGGACAAATCGGTGCAACAGGTGGATATACTCCGGAAGCGGTCAGAAAGGTTCAAATTGCGGCTCAGCAATCGCGACTGAAAATCCCTGTCCTTATCGGAGTTGATGTAATCCATGGTTACAAAACTGCTTTTCCGATACCATTGGGACTCGCATGTACCTGGGATTTAGGAATGATCGAAAAAAGCGCCCGTATCGCTGCAATTGAGGCAAGTGCCAGCGGTATCTGCTGGACTTACTCACCCATGGTTGATATTGCCCGCGATCCTCGCTGGGGACGAGTTGCCGAAGGTGCAGGAGAAGATCCATGGTGGGGAGCACAGGTTGCAAAAGCAATGGTGCATGGCTATCAAGGCGACGACCTTTCGAAAGACAATACGATCATGGCATGTGTCAAACATTTCGCACTTTATGGTGCTGCCGAGGCTGGTCGTGATTACAATACTGTTGATATGAGCCGTTTGGCCATGTATCAGGACTATTTACCACCGTACAAAGCCGCATTTGATGCCGGTGCTGGCAGCGCAATGTCTTCATTCAATGTTATTGACGGTGTTCCGGCCACTGGCAACAAATGGTTATTGACCGATTTGCTTCGGAAACAATGGGGCTTCAAGGGATTTGTAGTGACCGATTATACGGCCATCAACGAAATGTCAGCACACGGAATTGGTGATCTGCAAGCTGTTTCTGCCCTTGCTCTTAAGGCTGGGACAGATATGGATATGCAAGGTCTTGGTTATATCACAACACTGAAAAAATCGCTTGCAGAAGGTAAAGTTACAATTGCCGATATAAACACTTCGTGTCGCAGGATTCTTGAAGCGAAATATAAACTGGGATTATTTGACGATGCTTTCAGGTACCTGAAGGAGGATCGGTTTAAAAATGAGATACTAACAAAGGAGAATATTCAGTTCGCACGCGAAATTGCGGCACGATCATTTGTTCTGCTGAAAAACAGCAATCAAATACTCCCTCTTAAAAAATCAGGGAAAATTGCAGTTGTTGGTCCTCTGGCCGATAACAAAGCCGATCTGTTAGGATGTTGGTCAACAGGTGATCAGAATAAAGTAGTTTCTGTTGTACAAGGAATACGCAATGCAGTGGCATCAGGAACCGAGGTTGTTTATGCCAAAGGAGCCAATATCACCGACGATCCGTATCTGAAAGAACGGATAAAAAACCCTTTTGCTGCTTATATGGGTATTAAAGAAGAGGTTGAACCCCGGACATCGGCTGAATTATTGACTGAGGCAATTGAAGTTGCCAAAACGGCTGATGTCGTTGTGGTTGTTTTAGGCGAATCATCCAGCATGTCAGGCGAAGCTGCAAGCCGTTCGGAAATTGGAATTCCGGAAAGTCAGGAAAACCTGTTAAAAGCTTTGGTTGCAACAGGAAAACCTGTTGTGCTTGTGCTTGTTAATGGTCGTCCGTTAACCCTTAACTGGGAAAACGAACATGTGAACGCACTATTAGAGGCATGGGCTCCCGGGATAGAAGGAGGAAACGCGATCGCAGACGTATTGTTTGGTGATTATAATCCCTCGGGAAAAATAACCATGACATTTCCACGAAGTGTGGGCCAGATTCCGATTTACTACAATCACAGGAATACCGGACGTCCAATGGATCAAAAAAACAAGTTCACTTCGAAATACCTTGATATTCCAAACGAACCGCTTTTCCCGTTCGGTTACGGACTGAGTTTCACAACTTTTGGGTATAGCGATATCAGCTTAAGCAAGAACACTTTAAAAGGAAACGAAACGCTTACTGCTAAAGTCACCGTTACAAATACTGGCAAATTTGCGGGCGAAGAAGTGGTACAATTATATATTTCGGATCCCGTTGCGAGTGTCGCAAGGGCAGTTAAAGAATTAAAAGGCTTTGAGAAAATTCGTTTAAATCCGGGAGAATCAAAAGAAGTGAAATTTGCAATTACTCCCGAAGCACTGAAATTTTTCAACAGTGAACTAAAATACGATTGGGAGCCGGGAGAATTTGTTATTCAGGTTGGCACAAATTCCCAGGACTTAAAACAAGCAAAATGTAGCTGGGTCAAATAAATCATCCGGATCACTTAAATTTGCCCAAAGCTTTGAAGACTTTTACTTTCAGGGTTTTGGGCATTTTTATTGAATTGACATACTCTTCCTGGTTATAATATTGAGTAATTTTACATACACGGCAAGCTTTCAGACTTTACATTTGATAATAAAGGTTATATTTACCTACCCAAATAAACTAAAAAATCAGACGAATGACCAGATTTACGATACTTAAATACTAATCCATTCTTCTGAAATACACAAAATTACAATGATAAAACAATGATTTAATTGAATATGCTATGAAGAAAAAAATATGCTTCTTCGGTTTATGGACAATTGCTGTATTAATTGTATTGTCTGTTGCACAATGCAATGCTCAAAAACCTGTCAAGATACAGTTTGACAGCAATAAAGAGGTTTCGGGTCAAAAATTTGCAATCAAAGATATTTCGCCAGGACTTCCCTCTAACTGGGATAAGTATAACTTTGTAGTTCTGGAATTTAAATCGACAACTCCGCAGCGTTTCCAGGTTGGTTTTACAACTGAAACCGGCTACAACGAACTAAGGGTGATGAGCTACACCGCAAATGGCTGGAACAAACTTGCAATACCTTTAAAGTTTTTCAGGGAATTGCCAGGTGCAGCGCTCGATCTCGCAGCGACTTACAATCAGGCCCGATACACCGGATGGATCAATCTTGGAGGGAAGCGTGGTCCACTTAGAGGCGTGGATACAATCGGCATCCGAATGAATGCGCCAATAAACAACCCGGTTATAGAATTGCGTTCAATCGCACTTTCCGTCGAAGATCCTGGTGACCAATACATTGGGGAAATTCAGGTTGTCGATGAATTTGGGCAATGGAACCTGGGCGATTTTGAAGGAAAAATCAAATCAGAAACCCAACTTAAAAAAGAGTGGGCTGCTGAAGAGAATGAAGAAGTTACGACAAAACCCTATAACTACTCGAAGTTTGGTGGTTACCTCAGTTCAAAAGTCAAAGCAACCGGGTTCTTTCGGACTGAAAAAATTGATGACCGTTGGTGGTTTGTGGATCCTGAAGGTTACCTTTTTCTATCAGTTGGTGTTGATTGTGTGAATCCCGGAGGTGGTGGTAATGCCATCAATATTGACAAACGGAGAAACTTATACAAGGAATTACCTCCCGCAGGAATAGGATCAAATCCTGAAAGGCCTAATTCTGCATCATTCGGTACCTGGAATCTTTTCCGCAGGTATGGCAATGAATATCCCGCCAAATCCAAATCAATGATTATTAAACGCATGGATAAGTGGGGACTAAATACAATTGCCAACTGGTCGAGTCCTGAAGTGACCAAACTGAACCAGAAAGCATTTATGATGCAGCTACATGGAGTTGGCATTGAAAATGGTGTGATGGGTTTGCCCGATGTTTATGCGCCTGAATTTGCATCCAAAATTGATGCCGCCTGCAAAGCTTTTGTCGAACCTTACAAGGAAAATCCCTGGGTAATTGGTTATTTTACGGGCAACGAACCATCGTGGCTGGAGCAGGAAGAACGGCTTTGCGGACTGATCCTCGACGGTACCGACAAACCCATCAAAAGCGAATTAAAAAAATACCTGGCTGCAGGGGACACTCCCGAACGAAGAAAGCAATTTATTTACAATACTTTCCGAATCTTTCTCAAAACGGTGGATGCCGCGGTAAAACGAGTTGACCCTAATCACCTGAATCTTGGAATGCGTTTCGGTCATGTTCCAGGTAAGGAAATACTGGATATTTGCAAGGATGTTTTTGATGTATTCAGCTTTAATTGTTATGATTTGTATCCTAAAAAAGAATTTATGGATCAGATACTTGCCGGAACCGGATTGCCAATGATCATCGGGGAATATCATTTTGGAACTGTTGATCGCGGAATGGCACAGTCGTTATGGCAGGTAAATTCGCAGAAAGAACGGGGTGTCGCCTACAGGTATTATACCGAGCGGGCTTATTCGCATCCCGGATTGATCGGAACCGCGTATTTCCAATGGTCCGACCAGGATTTAACCGGACGGCGTGATGGGGAAAACTACAACTGCGGATTGGTTGACGTCACGGATCGGCCATATAAGTATCAGGTGGAGGCCATGATGGAAACGGCAAAGCGTTTAAATGATATTCATATGGGAAAGACAAAACCGATTGATCAGGCGCCTTTTAAAGCCCGCGGACATGGTACAATCCCCGATTTATGGAATAAATAATCGATTAAAAATATGAAGTATTTAGCTTATTCACTTATCGTTATCATCTGCCTTGTAAATGCCGGAACGGCTAATGCAAAAAAATCAAAGAAAGTTTCACCCGCAAGTTTTATCCGCATTGACAGTCAGAATCTGATCGCTCCAGGCGGCGAAAAGTTTTTTATCAAAGGGACAAATCTTGGCAACTGGCTCAATCCTGAAGGTTACATGTTCCTTTTTAAGAAGACAAGTGCGCCACGGTTGATCGACCATGCTTTTAAGGAAATGGTTGGCCCCGATTTCACCAATGAATTCTGGAAGCTGTTCAAAGACAATTATGTAACCAGGGCCGATATCAATTATCTCAAAAAAACCGGAACGAATACGATTCGATTGCCTTTCCATTATAAACTCTTTACAGACGAGGATTACATGGGACTGCATTCTGAACAGGACGGTTTTCAGCGTACTGACAGCCTGATAAGCTGGTGCAAGGATGCCGGAATTTATATCATCCTCGATATGCACGATGCACCAGGTGGTCAGACAGGGGATAATATCGATGACAGTTATGGTTACCCCTGGCTTTTTGAAAGCGCCGGGAGCCAGAAGTTATTCCTTGACATTTGGGCCAAAATAGCTGGCCGTTACAAAAACGAACCTGTAATTTTAGGCTATGACTTACTGAATGAGCCGATTGCACCTTATTTCGGTGATGATATGGCAAGACTGAATGCTGCCCTTGAACCGCTTTATAAAAAGGCAATTGCAGCCATACGGCAAGCAGACAAAAACCATGTCATTCTTCTCGGAGGGGCTCAGTGGGATGGGAATTTTGCCGTGTTTAGCGATTGGAAATTTGATGGCAAGATCATGTACACCTGCCATCGTTATGGTGGTGAGCCAACGGCCGACGCTATCCGAAAAATTATTGACTTCAGAAATAAAACGAACCTCCCAATGTACATGGGTGAGATTGGGCATAACAAAGACGAATGGATCGCTTCTTTTTGCAAAACAATGGAAGACAATAACATTGGCTATACCTTCTGGCCATACAAAAAAATGGGTGATTCCACTTCATTCGTTCATGTAAATACACCTGAAAACTGGGATAAGATCATGGAATTTACTGAGAAACCACGGAGCAATTACAAAGACGTTCGTGAAGCTCGTCCCGACCAGGCGCTGGCGCGCAAAGCACTGCTTGATTACATCGAAAGTTGCAAATTCTCCAATTGCACCAAAAACGACAACTACATTAAGGCCTTGGGATTGAGGCCATGAAATGCCAATAAAACGCAAATGAAAGCATTAAGAATCTTAAGCAATTTGCTACCTTGCGGATTAATCCGGGTGCCGTCGGAACATACATCTGGTAATAAAATGAACACATTATGAATAGTTTTAAAATTGCAGCAACATTCTCACTTTTAACTATTTGTGGTTGCAGTACCCCACCAGTTAATAAAATAGTTGAACATTCGGCTAAACCCACAATACCAGTTAATGCACAGGTATTTATAACAGCCAAAGATACAACCCTGCGATTAACTCAAACTTCAGATGCCTCTTTTGCAGACTTTGGACAACCCGTAGAAACACAAGTTTGTGTATTCGTAGACCCAACCAAAACATTCCAGACAATGGTAGGTATTGGAGGCGCTTTAACCGATGCTTCAGCCGAAGTTTTTGCTAAATTATCCAAAGAGACTCAAAAAGAATTTCTTACCGCCTATTACGATGCTAAAAAAGGGATTGGTTATAACTTTGCCAGAACAAACATTGCCAGCTGTGATTTCTCAAGTGATACCTACGGATATATTGCAGATAACGATTCACTTCTCAATTCATTTAGTGTTGCCCACGATGAGAAATTCCGTATTCCATTTCTCAAGCAGGCAATCGCTGCAGCAGGTGGCACATTACCACTTTTTGTAAGTCCCTGGAGTCCACCGGCCTGGATGAAAGACAATAAAGATGTATTGCATGGTGGAAAACTTCTGCCACAATTCAGTCAGGCATGGGCGAACCACTATGTGAAATTCATCAAAACATACGAGGCACTGGGCATTCCTGTCTGGGGACTTTCGGTCCAGAATGAACCGATGGCAAAACAAAAGTGGGAATCATGTAACTTCACGGCAGAGGAAGAACGGGATTTCATTAAAAACTACCTTGGACCCACTTTGCACAAAAATGGATTTGGGGAGAAGAAACTTATCGCCTGGGATCATAACCGGGATTTAATCTACCAAAGAGCCAGCACATTACTAAGTGATTCAGTTGCTGCAAAATATATTTGGGGAATCGGTTTTCACTGGTACGAAACATGGACCGGCAGCGGAATGCAATTTGAAAACCTGAAGCGCGTCAACGAAGCTTTCCCGGACAAAAGCCTCATTTTCACCGAAGGGTGCGTTGAGAAGTTTAACCTTGACAGAATTAGTGACTGGTCACTTGGTGAAAAATATGGTTACTCGATGGTCAACGACTTTAATTGTGGTACTGTAGCCTGGACCGATTGGAATATTCTTTTAGATGAAAACGGAGGGCCAAATCATGTAGGTAATTTCTGTTTTGCACCTGTCCATGCCGATACCAGAACTGGTAAACTGATGTATACCAACAGTTACTATTACATCGGACACTTTTCTAAATTTATTCAGCCTGGAGCCAAACGTATCAGCTGCTCTACCAATCGAGACAAACTTCAATCAACGGCTTTTCTGAATCCTGATGGAAAAATTGTTGTTGTTGTTCTGAATCTATCGGATGAAAAACTGCCATTCCATTTATCAATTTCGGGCAAAGCTGCTCCTTTGACCAGCTTTGCACATTCTATTATCACTATAATTATCTAATATTTAGATACATTTTAGGATAGTTTTGTTATTGAATAAAGCCGGTAGTTTAGTAAGGCTTAAATAGCTTTGCCTTACTTAAAAGGATTTTGAACCTTTAAATTAATTCTTTCTTCTAAAGCAATTTATTTCGCATACAAAATTTAAATACCACTTAGTTTTCGGATAAAAAAACATCATTTATGCTAATTATCACAGCCATACTGATCGGTCTTGTGTTGATCGTTGTATTTACCTCCGTCTTAAAATACAACACATTTCTTTCGATCTTTGTTGTCTCATTATTAATCGCTATGGGAACATTACCACTTCAGGATGTAGTTCCCACCATTTTAACGGGATTCGGTAATACAATGAAATCCATAGGATTAATCATTATTTTCGGAATCATCCTTGGACTCATCCTCGATAAAACGCAGGCAACAAAGAGCATTGCTCATGCTATTTTAAAGCTGACCGGGAAGAAAAACGCTGGCCTTGCTGTTCATTCTACAGGTTTTATTACCGGCATTCCAATTTTCTGCGATTCGGGATTTATTGTGCTCCAAGGAATTAATAAATCATTGGTTGAGAGTACAGGTAAACCGATGGTCTTTATGGCTTCGGTTCTCGCGGCAGGCTTGTATTCAGTCCATTGCTTAATTCCACCTCACCCCGGTGCCACTGCTGCTGCCGGTATTATGTCGGCCAATATCGGACAGCTTATTATGATTGGACTTCCGGTTGCCGCAGTAGCTGCATTGTCAGGATTTCTTTGGGTTAAATTCATCACGAGAAATGATCTTAATACCCAGCCAATTGACAACTCAGACAAAAAAAATCAGAACGAAACAATTGAATTGCCTTCTGCTTTCCGGTCGTTGTTGCCAATTGTTGTACCTGTCCTTTTACTAAGTGGACGGTCGGCATTTTTACTTCTCGCACCTGGAGATCAAGGGGCTTTAACCAAAATAATTTCCTTTTTAGGAGAACCTGTTATCGCCTTGATGATAGGAATTCTGCTTGCAGTTTCGCTGTATAAAAAGGTGAATTCAAAAGAATTAAATGAGTTATTCGATCTCTCCATCGAAAAAGCTGGAGCCATTCTTGCGATTACCGCTGCCGGTGGTATTTTTGGCACTGTGATAAAGGCAACCGGTATCGGTGAGGTCGCCGGAGTTTACCTGGCCGCGACCGGACTTGGATTATTTGTTCCGTTTCTGATCGCCTCTTTTTTGAAGACCGCGCAGGGTTCTTCCACCGTCGCCATCATGACAACCGCCTCCATTATTTCACCCATGCTGGCATCACTGAACCTGAATGGCAGCTACGGCATTGTGCTCGCTACATTGGCGATGGGTGCCGGGTCCATGTTCATTTCCCATACAAATGATTCCTATTTTTGGGTGATCACCAAATTTTCGGATCTGGAAGTAAAATCGACGCTTCGAGTCTGGACAACGACAACTGCCGTGATGGGAATATTTGCATTTGCGGCTGTTTGGGTACTTTCGCTGTTTTTAAGATAACTCACCGGTATAAAAACTTCACTAAAGTCTTTAAAATGAATAACCGGCAAATTGCATTTGAAATATTTTTAGCTGGGATTGAAAGTGTGAAGCCCGATAAGCTGATCAGTAAATCAATCGCTTATTCGGGGAAAGAGTTAGTGATTAGTAATCAGGCATTCGATCTTTCGGCGATTCAAAATATTTATGTGATCGGTGCCGGAAAAGCAAGCGCACTGATGGCGCAATCGCTGGAGTCGGTTCTTGGTTCTGCGATAACAGGCGGGCATATTGTAACCAAGTATGGTCATTCGGTTCCTCTTCAATACATCGGCGTGAGTGAAGCCGGTCATCCGGTACCCGACGAGAACGGGCTAAAGGGAACAGAACAAATGATTGAATTCGTACAAAAAGCGGATAAAAATGGCCTTGTAATCTGTTTGATATCAGGAGGCGGATCTGCATTACTAACAGATGTTCCTGAAAATTGTACATTGGCTGATCTTGCTTCTTTGAACGATTTGCTGTTGAAAAGTGGTGCAGACATTAGGGAGATTAATTGCGTCCGGAAACATCTCTCAGCCATAAAAGGGGGCCAATTAGCAAAAATAGCCTCACCCGCAATTGTTATCAGTTTGATCTTGTCTGACGTGATCGGTGATCCGCTTGATGTGATTGCTTCCGGCCCGACAGCACCAGATGAATCTACTTTTGCCGATGCGGCGGCTGTACTAAGCCGTTACAGGTTAAAATCAGAAGTTGCACCGGCTATTCTGAAGATTATAAATGCAGGGGTTCAAGGGAAACGTCCCGAAACCTTAAAAAAGGATGATCCGGTTGTTAATCAGATCAATAATTTCCTAATAGGGAATAATAAACTGGCGCTCCAGGCAGCAAAATCAAAGGCCGAAAAGCTGGAATTTTATACGCAGATTGAAACAAGTACCCTCTCCGGGAATGTTGAGGAAATCGCACCACTCATCGTTGAAGCTGCCATAAATTGTAGAAACGGGCATAAAGGGAGGAAGACCTGTTTGCTGTTTGGAGGAGAACCAACGGTGAAGATTTCAGGCAATGGACTGGGCGGGCGAAACCAGCACCTGGCACTCCTTTGCGCAAAGCTCCTTCACAACCAGGCAGGTATTACCATTTTATCTGGTGGTACTGACGGTACCGACGGACCGACAGATGCTGCCGGAGCAGTCGTTGATAATCAAACATTCAGCAATGGAAATATACTCAAGCTGGATATTGACCACTATCTTCAGAATTGTGATTCCTACCATTTTTTCCGGCAGGAAGGTGGACTGGTAACGACCGGTCCTACGCAAACCAATGTGATGGATATCATCATCGCATTGATCGGGTAATACTTCTCAAATTTTGGTTTTACTTGGTGGGTTTTTCATATTGAATACATTATCTTTGGATATAAATTGTTTACGATGGAAACTTTACGCATTGAAATACTAAATCCAAAAGCTAAAAAGCTTTTAAAAGATTTGGCCGATTTAAATTTAATAACGATTAGTAAATCATTTGACTCAAAAGTCGAGTTTAAAGAGGTGTTATCAAAACTTCGTTCAAATTCTGATTCAGCGCCTTGTTTAGATGAATTAACAAGAGAAGTTGAAGAGGTAAGGGCTTCACGCTACGCAAATAAAAAAAAATAGGATTATCATTGATACAAATCTTTGGATTAGTTATTTGATTACCAAAGGATTTAAGCGTCTTGATAAACTAATATTTAACGATGAGGCGCGGTTGGTTTTTAGTCAGGAACTGATAGATGAGTTTATTGATGTTTCATAACGTCCCAAGTTCAGAAAACATTTCAGTTCTGATGATGTTTCGAGCCTTCTCATGTTATTTAACACATATGGAAAATTTGTTAAAGTTAAAAGCAATGTAAACGTATGCAGAGACTTAAAAGACAATTTTCTTCTGTCATTATCTATTGATAGCCAAGCCAATTATCTAATTACAGGTGATAACGATTTATTAGAACTAAAGAATTTTGGTAAAACGATTATATTGACAATTTCCGATTTTGAATTGCTGCCCTGAATTTAAAATAATATGTTTATTTCCTTCGCATATCTTTCATGCTTGTCATATGTTCGTCATATTTAGTCCGCATTTTACTCTTTATTGAAAGACTTAGGACTACGCCTCAAAAAGCGCGTCCATTGAAATATCATTCTGAACCAGGCCTACGGAATGGATGTTGGACTGAAGTCCATAGGTTGTGATCAAGGTTAGAAACACCGATTTTCGTGTTTTGGTCTCCGTTTTGAATATACCAATCTTGTTCCGCAATTCATCGGCGTATTTAGAATCAATCTGATACGGAATGATTGAAAATTTCATCTCGCACAGATTAATCACATGATCGCGTCTGTCGATCACCAAATCAATTTGCGCCCCATTTTTAACCGTTGCACTTCGCCATGATGAGGTTGTGCTGTAAACACCACTGATACCAAGGGCATTTTTGATTTGCGGCAAATGACAAAGACATACCTGTTCGAATGCATATCCGCTCCATGCCCTGTGTTTTGGATTGTCGATTGTATTGATCCATTGATTATCATCCTTTGGTTGGCTATCTTTCAGGAATTTAAGATAAAACAATGAATAAAAATCAACCAGTTGATAGATACTGTTTCTCGACTTCTTCCCCAAAGGATTGTATTTTAGTATAAATCCGCTCTCCTCCAACTCGTTGAGCAAACGTGTTGTGCTTCCGGCATTGGGGAGTCCTGTTTCGTCAATAATCTCGTCACGGGTCAATCCCATACCTTTTTGCGCCAACGCATTAACAATCGATGAATGTTTCTCATGCTTGTTAAACAACGACTTGAACAGGTTATTGAATTCCGTACGCAGCAAACCATTTTCGCTAAAGCATATGTTCTCAATATTTTGCACAGAACTCAAACCCGGTTTAACTTCATCCCAGTAAAAAGGGATACCTCCAAAAGCCATGTACAACTGTATAATCTGGTATCTGTCAAGGAGCGCATTTTTCGTTTGCAGATATTGCTCGCATTCGTGCAATGTAAACGGAACTATTCTCATCCGTTTTGTAACCCGGTTGTGGAGTCCGCCTTTGTTGTTTATCAACTTATTAATCATCCACGACGCAGCTGAACCGCATACAATCAATAAAATATCATCACGCCCTGATGCCCAGCTGTTCCAAAAATGTTCTAACGCGGATATAAACCCAGACTTTGGCGTATCAAACCAGGGTAATTCATCGATAAATACAACTTTCTTCGAATCCTTACTCGACTCAAGGAATAAAATCAATTGTTGAAATACTGAAATCCAGTCATTAGCTGGAGCAGTAACCTGTTCCGGAGCTGCTTTTCGAAGTGCCAGGTTGAAATTGGTCAGCTGCTGCATCATGGTGGCATTGCTTAATCCGGTGACCTGAAAGGTAATCTTCCCTTCGAAAGCTGACCGAATCAGAAAGGTTTTACCCACTCTGCGGCGTCCATACACAGCTACAAAATCAGACTTATCTGATTTATAAAGTTCCTGGAATGTTGCAAGATCAGTTTCTCTGCCAACTATTGCTCTCATGCTTTAATTATAATTGGCTTCAAATATAAATAAAAACGAGTTAAAGCCAAATACAGTCAAGAAATCGTATTCAATTCAAAATAAGGCATCCTTAACGCAAATAATTTATATCTGGCTATAAGTATGAATAAATTTCATCTGTAGCCAGATATAATTAGCCGTTCACCATTCATCTCAGGAATGCCCACCCACAATTATGCGCATAATCTTAAGGTTGAGAACAATAAACCGCCAGGCTTGCCAAAGCAGGTTACGACGCCAGAAGCGTGTTACTCCTGTAGGAATTGGAGGATAGGATTCATCGTAATATCCGCGAACTATATTTTTTGCCATCACAGTAGATTTAATTTATTATTGAAAATCAATGATCTATTCGGGTAAAAGCCACCAGAACGGGTACCCTTTTGCCTTATGAATAAACATATAGTGCAGGAACAGTTTGATCCAATGACCGGCCAGACCAGCTTCGCCCATTGTGTAGTTAAGATCACGCCCCCATTCGGGAAATTTCTGCCAGTCGGGCACGATTGGAAAGACAGTCATTGTAGCTGCATTCCCCTTCAGCAAGCTAAAGCCAGCTGAAACGACACACGCCGCACCCATTTTTCCCATCGAAGCTTTGTGTTTAAAAATGGTACGACCTGTGAGGATCTGATCTACAATATTCAGCGCCACAATTTTACCAATAACACCCGAAGGCATACCTGTTCGCGGCGGAGCAGGTGTAATAAGTGTTCCGTGAGGGCTTTTAATGGGTTTTGATATCTGGTGAGGCGGAGCAAAAGCAATGCCCGTAGCAAAAATATTCGCGAATGCGGGATTCTGGTAAACCGATGGCCAATCATCAACCGACCAATCTTCGAACGCTTTCCCCGAATAATCGGCATCCACTTTCATAAAGCCGCTGGGAGCAAAGAGCTTTGCAGTAATATCTTCACCCAATTTATCGAAGGCCTTCAATCCGACACCAGCAAAAGCCGGAATGAGCATTGCAAAATCGAATGGCTGCGTATGCATCTGTCCGTCGAGGGTTTCGTAATGAGCAAGCCCTTCCTCTATTTTTGATACACCTGCACGTTTTATCCACCGGATGCCATATTCAGCAAAAATCGATTCGCTGAAGACTTTGGTTGGGGTGACATATCCGCCCCTTTTGATGAACGCTCCACCCATTCCAAAATCACCTAACTCATATTCATTCGAAATCCAGATGATCTCGGCCATGTGTAACAATCCGCGTGATTTGATCTCGTAAGCAACATTGAGTGCATATTCAAAAGCTGCACCCTGGCAGGTAGCAGTAGGATGTCCTGTACCAATCAGGAAACGAAGCTTCTCCCCTTTTTCCATTTTTAACAGGCAAGTCTGAAGAGCGCCCCAAGTAGCCACTGCATGATCGCAGGAGCATACAGAATGGGTGAATTTGTTCGGACCCAACCCCTCCGTTGCTTCAAAGTTTAGTTTTGGTCCAGTGGCATTTACGAGGTAATCGTAATCGACTTTATCCGTTTCGCCACGCCTGGCTTCACCCGTGTACTCGATTGCGATGTAAGGCCGGTCCATCGTTAGATCACCTTCGGGAAAAACTGCAGTGGCCTTCGCTTGCCGGAAGTCAATTTTCCATCGGTCGTAAACCGGCTGAAGTTTAAATCGTACCTGATCGATGGTCATTTTCCCAACCCCTACCCAGATATTTGAAGGGATCCACTGGTAATAGGCACCCGGACTGACTACAACAACCTCGTGTGCCCGACCCAGTTTTTTCTTTAGAAATGCAGCTGCAGTGTGCCCTGAGATACCTGCGCCCAAAACAACGATTTTTGCCATATAATTAGGATATAAAATTGGAATGTTTCTAAATCTCTAAATCAAAATCGTGCTGCCTGATAAAATGCTTATTTCCAAAGAATCGGAACAAAATAAAACACACGTTCGGCAGATGAACGATAAAATTAATCAAACCGTTGAATTTAAAACAGGAAACCTGCAAAATAATTGAAAATTAAAAAACAGAGTTGCATAAAGCTGATTATGAGTAATAATCTGAAATAAACCAAAGAATAACAAAGTTCAGAAGTGAGAAGAAAACAGAATATTGTCATTTAGCGTGATTCGTACAACTTCATCCGTTGAAGAAGTTTCTCCGATATGATTTTAACTGGCAAGTCTGCATTAGGATCGATCTGCATTGTTTCAAAATCGTCTTTCCTTTTTATTCCGGCTACAACAGGATAAATGTTTTTATCAACGATGAATCCAATCAACAGTTTTTTCCTATTCACCCATAAAAAACACAGCTTCTTACCTTTATAGTAAAAAAACGGAATCTGGTATTTACGCTCATGGGTAATCTGGCTGTTAACGCCTAGGATTACATTTCTTAATGCCAACAGACATCCTTGAATGGGTTCAGGTTGTCTCAAATAATAGTTCTCCAATTCTTGTGACATAACCAAATTTGGAATTAAATTATACGCATGATTACTGATTGAATCGACTCTCTGTTCAAATCAAAGATAATTAAATTGATCAACCAATTAATTCCCCAAATTACAAGAGGTTAATAGGTGCAAGGGAACTGAAACACTAACCACAAACCTTTGGTTTGACTTAAACTAAAAAAGTGTATTTTTCTGATCTCATAATTAGTACGATTTGAGTATACCCGTGGAAACACCTCCCCAGGCTATTTTCAGAAAAAACATTCAAATAATTCAACTATATCAACAAGAATAATAAGTCGTTATGAAAAATATTAAATGGATAAATTCAATACTCGTTCTCTCCGTTTTTGGAATACTAACCTCATGTCAGCCGGGAGGCAAAACCCTGAAAGAGGGATTGTGGAGGGGCGCTTTTACGCTTCCTGGAAATGAAATCCCTTTTGTTTTTGAAGTAAAAGGGAAAAGCGCCGATAGATCTTCCGTATTTCTGATCAACGGAACAGATCGTTTTGAGCTAAAGAATATCACCTACAGCAACGATTCGGTTTCGATTCCGATTGATCTTTACGCATCTGTTTTAAAAGGTAAAATCACAGAAAACACTTTCGAAGGTGAGTTGGTAAAAGTTAACACCGATAAACCGGTTGCCGGAGTTCTATTCAAAGCAGTAT
This sequence comes from Mariniphaga sp., assembly GCA_025355585.1. Classification (GTDB taxonomy): domain Bacteria; phylum Bacteroidota; class Bacteroidia; order Bacteroidales; family Prolixibacteraceae; genus JAAFHB01. The sequence continues at coordinate 25,338 of JANXZJ010000040.1, forward strand.
TTGGTGATCTTCCACGATTCCCCAAAAGCAGCGAGGCTCCATCAGTTTCGTTGGCAGGCACATGGGATATAAACATTATCGCCAAAGGTGATACCGATCGGACCGTAGGTAACTTTGATCAGAAAGAGGTTTTACTCACCGGATCAATTCTCACAACAACAGGCGATTATCGCTTTCTTGAAGGGGTTGTGGATGGAAAGAAGTTTGCGTTGTCAGCATTTGGGGGTTCATCACCCTACCTGCTGAAAGGTGAATTTACGAATGACAGTACTTTCACCGGTGAATTTATAACACCACGCAGTACATCTAAAGTCGAAGGTACACGTAATGCAAAAGCAGCATTGCCCGATCCTTACACTGCTTCGCATCTGAAAGAAGGATTCTCATCCATTGAATTTTCGTTCCCAAACCTCGAAGGAAAACAAATATCATTGTCTGATCCAATCTACAAAGGCAAAGTTGTAATTGTTACGATTCTTGGAAGCTGGTGCCCTAACTGTCTAGACGAGAACGCGTTTTTATCAGGATGGTATAAAGAAAACCATGAACGTGGCGTAGAAATCATCGGACTTGGCTTTGAAAGGAAGGACGATTTCGAATCGGCTAAAAAATCGTTATCAAACCTGAAAACCCGACTTGGCATTCCTTACGAAATCCTTTTTGCGGGAAAATCGAGCACTGCGGAAGCTTCGAAAGCACTTCCATCGTTAAATGGTATTTCAGCCTTCCCCACAACTATCTTCATCGACAAGAAAGGAAATGTGAGAAAGGTACATACAGGCTTCAACGGACCTGCAACAGGTAAATTCTACGAGGAGTTTAAAACTGAATTCAACGGATTGATCAACCAGCTGCTCGCAGAATAAACATACTCATTTCAAAGATTGAAAATGGCATTTCCAAAACCGGATTTGCCATTTTTCATAAATGAAGGAGGGGTATAAACTCTGGATCTGCAGTTTCCATTAATAGCAGAGGTGTTTTAATTATTGGATTTGCTGTTTCCATTATTGACTGAGGGGTTGTAAGCATTGGATTCGCCATTTCCAATAATGACGGAGGGGTTGTAATTATTGTTTTTGGCTTCCCCATGAATAAATGACCTAAAATATACCTGTAATAAGGTATATTTTAGGTCAAATTAGTTTCAGATATTTGCAGCGTAAAACAAGTTTTAATGAAAACAGCTACAGCAAATAATTCGCCCCGAATTTTCGGAACCCCAATTGTGGTTTCGGATTGCTGCCATTTCAACACTTTATCCTTCCGAATGCGAATGTGCATTCGAATGTGCTTATAAAGTTTTTAAACCACATCATTCTTTTTTTGTTAATTATCAAAAGTCTGTCGCTGGTCTCTGGTGACTGATGTATGGTTATCTATTCGAAATTCAAATTATTTATCAATATTCTCAATCCAATGTCAGAACAAAATCATTCATTCGACACACGTTCAATTCATGTTGGCGAAAAACCCGACTTCTCGGAGGGCAGTAAAAACGAAGTTGTTGCACCCATCTATCTTTCTTCAACTTATGCACGTAAAGAAGTTAAAAACCCTGGACAGTTTCAGTATTCGCGCAGCAGCAATCCCACAAGGTTTGCGCTCGAAAAGCGTTATGCTTCGCTCGAACAAACAAAGTATGCCTTAGGGTACGCCTCAGGACTGGCAGCCGAAGCCGCGCTGCTTTTCACCTTGATTAAACCCGGCGATCACATCGTAGGTTTCGATGATCTATATGGTGGAACAAAAAGGTTATTTAATATATGGAAGGAGAAATACAATATTACGGTTAGTCTTGTAGATGCAACCCGGCCAGATCTTGTTGAAGAGGCCATCCTACCCGAAACCAAATTGGTATGGCTCGAAACGCCTACAAATCCGTTGCTCAAAGTATGCGACATTGCAGCTATTTCCGAAATCGCCCACCGTCACAATCTCCTCGTAATCGTTGACAACACTTTTCTGTCTCCCTATTTTCAGAATCCAACCGTTCTGGGCGCTGATATTGTTGTTCATAGCATTACGAAATATATTGCAGGTCATAGCGATGTAATTGGTGGGGCTATCATGCTCAACGATAAGGATCTTTACGAACAACTCAAGTTCGCTCAAAATTCGCTTGGTGTGGTTCCTTCGCCGTTTGATTGTTATCTTGTATTGCGTGGATTGAAAACCCTATCGCTCAGAATGGACAAACATGAATCAAACGCTATCGCGATTGCAGGCTACCTCGAAAATCACCCGAAAGTTGCGCGCGTTTATTATCCCGGTCTGCCAAGTCATCCACAATATGCACTGAATCTGAAGCAAACAAAAGGTTTTGGAGGAATGATCTCCTTCGAAATTAAAGGAGGAGAAAAGGAAGCCGTACAGTTTCTCGAAAGTCTTGAGTTATTTACGCTGGCCGAAAGTCTTGGCGGAGTTGAATCGTTGATTGAACATCCTGCTCTTATGACTCATGCCTCAATTACCAAAAAAGAACGGGAACAAGCTGGCATTAAGGACTCATTGATAAGGGTATCCATTGGGGTCGAAGATAAAACAGACCTTATAAACGATCTGAAACAGGCTTTTAATCAAATTTAGCCCATCTTTGTTTCCTGAAATTAATCTGAATTAAAAACCAGGTCTTACACGCAAACAATACGAAAATCACTATGAGTGCAAATAAAATTGATAGTATTATCATTGCTGATTCCCAATACCTGGTTGTGGAAGCGCTAAAATCTCTCATCGGCACCGATGAGAGATTTATTCTTGCCGGAGTTGCTGATATCCAAAACGATCTCTATTTGTTGCTTGAAAACACTAAAAGTGGATTGTTAATAACAGATTTCTCGACCATTGATTATGACGGTCTTGACGATTTGAAAAATATCAGGGAAAAGTTTCCGTTAATTCCGATACTAATACTCACTAATGTAATCAGTAAAGCGGAGTTTGCCGGACTAACGAAAGTGGGAATCAAAAATATAATTTATAAAACGGCGGATAAAGAGGAAATTTTTAATGCCATTGAATCGACATTGAGAGGCAAAAAGTTTTATTCCGACGAAATTCTTGATCTGTTCCTCGATATTAGTGAGAATAAATACACGGTAGAGGATCCAAAGCACCTCACTGCTTCAGAGATCGAGATTGTAAAATTAATTGCGGATGGACTGACAACTAAAGAGATTGCGGCCAGAAGAAATATCAGTTATCACACAGTGAATACACACCGGAAAAATATCTTCAGAAAGGTGGAGGTTTCGAATGCTTCTGAATTGACAATGCATGCCATTAAATCCGGATGGATCAACAATATTGAGTATTATATCTAAGAATATTCCATTTGAGATGAACTATTAAGCCTCTGGCAACCTGCAAATGGCTACTTGCTGAAAGACTTTATTCGAAGTCGGAAGATGGTAACCCGATAAAGCATCTCACTTACACTATACTGCAATCTTCATTATTGCCAAAGCCTACCAATCACCAGCAGTTTGATTTCTTAAAGCTCCTTAATCATCCACAATTCGCAACCAAAATGGCCACTATTTCCCAATGGAGCTCCTAAATAATTGAATCCAAACCTTTCATAGACCTTCAACGCTTGCTCAAGTTCGGGCATCGATTCAATATATATTTGCGCAAAACCATATTCTTTGGCAGTCTCCAGGCATTTTTCAATGATCATTCCACCGAGTCCTTTCCCTCTTTCTTCTGGCAGTAAGTACATTTTCACCAATTCACAGGTATCTTCAGGCAATCCTTCTGTTGGAAAGATTCCGCCACCACCCACAATTTTCCTTTCCTCGGTTTCGGCTACATAATAAACTGATCGGGGCTTTTTGAACAACTCAAATAACGCATCAGTCGAGGCATCGTAAAAAACAGTACCAGGATGATCGGCCCCAAATTCGGTAAGTGTTGCACGGATAATTTTTGCCAACTCAGGATTGTCCGATTGCTTTATGGATCGGATTTGCATATTTTAATCGCTTTAAGATGAATAAGTCGGACAAGAAATACTAATAGATTGAATCATAAAAACCCAATTTCATACGCCGGTTATGGCAAATATACTACAAAATAGGTATGTAAAATACCCATCGAACATTAAAATTTTCTTATTGATTTAGAACGTATTAAATTGTGAGTTATAATTTCTATTTTTGTTGGATAAACCCATATTTAAATAAATCCCATGAAGCAAAAAATCAGGTTGCAATTACTGTCTCTTGCAATTGCAATTCTTGCCCTCCTGCCGGCAAGTTCGTTTTCGCAGGCAAAACTTCCAAAGAGTGCAGCAAAAACGTCAACAGCAAAAACTGACGCATTGCCGCTCGACACTGCCGTCAAAGTAGGGAAACTGGCAAACGGTTTTACCTATTACATCCGTAAAAATGTTGAACCCAAAAATCGGGTAACAATGTATCTTGCCAATAAGGTTGGTTCTATTCTCGAAAACGATGATCAGCAGGGGCTGGCTCACTTTATGGAACACATGAGTTTTAATGGAACCAAGCATTTCCCAAAGAATGAACTTGTTAGCTACCTTCAAAAGGCTGGGGTTCGTTTTGGAAGTGATTTAAATGCCTTTACCAGTTTCGACGAAACGGTTTATCAGTTACCGATTCCAACCGACGATCCTGTAATTCTGAAAAACGGCTTTCAGATTATGCGCGACTGGGCACAGGATGCAACGCTCGATTCGTTGGAAATTGAAAAAGAACGCGGCGTGATCCTCGAAGAAAAACGATTGGGAAAAAGCGCACAACAACGGTTGCAGGACAAGTATTTACCTGTTATTTTCAATCAGTCCCGATACAGTAATCGTCTGCCAATTGGTACGGAAGCTGTTTTGAAGACTTTTACAGCTGCAACAATTCGCCATTTCCATACCGACTGGTATCGTCCCGACCTTCAGGCATTGATTGTAGTTGGCGACATCGATGTAATTGCTACTGAGAAAACAATCAAAGATTTGTTCTCGAGCCTAAAATCACCTGCCAAACCAAGAGCCAGAATCGATTATACGATTCCCTTGACACAGAAAAACCAGTTTTTCGCAGCAACCGACAAAGAGTTTCCGGTTATGGTCGTCCAGGTTCTCATCAAACATCCTGAAAGTAAACTAATAACGGCATCTGATTATCGCCAGAGTATTCTAAGGTCGTTGTATAACCGCATTATTGGTGCACGTATCGGCGAACTCAGCAAACAGGCAAACCCTCCCTTCATCCAGGGTGGCAGTTCAATTAGTGGTTTTCTGGCAAACCTGGATGTCGCTATGGCAGTTGCGGTTGGAAAACCAGGTGAACTCGAAAAAGGTTTTAAGGCTGTTTGGACGGAAGTGGAACGAGCCAAAAGGTTCGGTTTTACCCAAACTGAACTGGACCGTGCAAAAGAATCTCTTCTACAAAACATGGAGTCGGCTTATAAAGAAAGAGATAAAACCAATTCAGAAAACTACGTACGTGAATACCTGAATCTTTTTCTAAAAAAAGAAGCTTCACCTGGAATTGCCTATGAATATCAATTTTATAAAGACAACCTTGGCGGTATATCACTTGATGAAGTTAACGGTGTGGTTAAGAAATATCTGGTCGATGTAAACCGCGATATTATTATTTTAGGACCAGATAAGGATGCCGCATCACTGCCAACCGAAACGACTGTAAATGGATGGGTTACTGATGTTCAAAAAAGTGAAATTACAGCATATGTCGATAACGTCTCTGCTAAGCCGCTGCTTGCTGTAAAACCTCTTGCAGGTAAAGTGGTAGGTGAAAAGAAACTTGCCGGCATCGGAGTTGTTGAATTGACACTTAGTAATGGTGTTAAAGTGGAACTCAAACCAACCGATTTCAAAAACGACGAGGTGAATTTCTTAGCGTTCAGTCCCGGAGGAACCTCGCTTTACAGCGATGCCGAATACGAATCGGCAAACCGCGCTTCATCATTGATTAACAATAGTGGTGTTGCTGATTACAATTCAGTTCAGCTTACCAAATACCTCACAGGAAAGAAAGTTCGCGTTTCTCCGTATATCAGTGAACGTTCCGAAGGTATTTCAGGTAGTGCCACTCCAAAAGATCTTGAAACAGCATTACAATTGGTCTACTTGTATTTTACACAACCCCGTAAGGATGTGGAAGTTTACAAAGGTTTGCTGTCGCAGGAAAAAGCATCGCTTGCCAACCGGAGTAACGATCCGCCTTCTGTCTTTTCAGACACCATTTCGGCTGTCCTCGGTAATTATAGTATTCGCCGCACGGGACCAAGTATCGAAAAATATGACAAAATCAACCTCGATCGTGCTTTCGAAATCTACAAGGATCGTTTTGCCGATGCCAGTGATTTTACCTTCACATTCGTAGGTAGTTTTGATGTTGAAAAACTGAAGCCGATGCTCGAACAATATTTGGGTGCATTACCATCTACAAAACGTGTTGAGAGTGCACGTGACCTTGGAATACATGTCCCTTCAGGTAAAATACAAAAGCAGGTATATAAAGGCCAGGAACAAAAATCAACTGTCCGCCTAACGTTCAGTGGTGTTTATCAATACAATGAAACTGAAAACAATCTTTTGGACGCTTTATCGTCCATATTAAATATCAAGCTGATCGAGCGCCTTCGTGAAGACGAGAGCGGAGTTTACGGAGTAGGGTCAAGAGCTTCGTACAGCAAATATCCGGAGAACAGGTACACCTTCTTCATATCGTTCGGATGTTCACCCGACAATGTTGAAAAGCTTATCAACTCGGCGCTTGACGAAATCAAAAAAATTCGCGATAACGGACCACTGCAGGTTGATGTAGAGAAGATACAAGCGGAAGAACGCCGCGTTACCGAAGTTCAACTGAAAGAAAACGGTTTCTGGCTGGGTTATTTGGCAGGCCAGTTTCAGAACGACGAAAATCCTGAGCAAATACTTTCGTACCAGGAAGCTTTAAAGAAAATTACACCGGAAGCATTAAAAGTCGCTGCCAATAAATATCTGAGCGGTGACAATTTTGTTCGCCTGGTTCTATATCCTGATAAAAAGGAGGTTCCGGCTGTTAAATAAAAAAGTTTCAAAAATAATTTGATGCAATACCAAGAGGGTGTTCCGATTTTCGGGACACCCTCTTTATATTATCGGTTCCATCTTCTGTTCTTCAATTCCTGCATAACCTTTTTACGTAACTCAGCCTCGGTTTGATAAAGTTTGATGATTTGCTGAGGTGAAATTACTTTTCTGAATTCTTTGTAATACTTTTCTCGCAAAGCAATTAAACTTTTAGCACTTTCGATTTGATTTACAATTATTTGATCGGCTTCTTCTGCAGATAGACTGTCCGCCTCAACTCTTAAAAGTCTGGCCATTTTTCGAAAGTCAATACCCGAAACTTCTCGCTCATATCTCAGGTAAACAGGTCGGAATTGATCAAAGGCAACCTGATCAAGTTTCAGGTTAACTTTTAGTTCACGCAATTTTACCTGGATGATTCGTTCACGCATCACCGGGAAACGATTTTGATTTTGCGATTTTGCATTAAAACTACTCAGCAAAGCTGAAACAAAAAACAGAATTAAATATATCTTCTTCATTTCTAAATTTCTTATCGTGTTATTGTGGTGCTTCATCGATTAACAGATCGGATTTATACATTGCCGCCAATTGCAGCAATTCATCATCAGACAATTCGGATAAAACATCCGTTATTTCTTCAGGTTTGGTTTCTTTTATCGTCGTTTTCACAGGCGCCTCTTTCTTTATTTCTGCAATAGTTATTTTTTGGGCAATTGCTTCTGTCTGGCGGATTGTATCTTTTACCTCCGTTTGTTTGTTCTGCACTAACTGTTTTATTTCAATTTTTTCCGTCCCTGTCATAAAATAAGCGAGCAAAGCGATTGCCGACAGCGATGCAGCCACAGCAAATGTTCGGAGTGCAATCAGGATTTTTCTGCTGTTCTGTTCTCTTTGTTTCGCCTTCCGAAGCGTTTTTTCAGATATTCTTTCAAAAAAACCATCAGGTACTTTATATGGTGTTTTTTTTCCTATCCCCTGAAATTCCGTATCCTCTTTCATATCTCTTTTTATTTTACTCAATTTAAAATCATCCGTTTTATGCGTGTTCGATCAGATACTGTTTTATCTTTTCGCTTGCATAATGATAGTTGGTTTTCAATGTATTCACTGAAGAATTAAGGATTTGCCCAATATCTTCGTAACTTAGTTCATCATAATAGCGCAGATTGAAAACGATCCTTTGTTTCTCGGGAAGTTGCAGAATGGCCTGCTGAAATTTAAATAGAATCACATCGCTATTATCAGCATCGTTCCCGGAGACCTCTCCGGCCATCTCTTGCGTAATTTTTACGGCATTTTTTATCCATTTTTTATTTCTTCTGAAATGTTTTGTGCATTCATTTGTTGCGATGCGATATAGCCAGGTAAAAACCCGGCTTTCGCCTTTAAAAGTATCAGCAAACCGGTATACATTGATAAATGTTTCCTGCAAAATATCTTCAGCATCCTCATGAGATACGACCATACGCCTGATATGCGAATAGATAGGCTCTTTATACGCATCCATCAATTGAAGAAACCCTTTGTCTCTCAACCTTGGGTCCTTCATCATCGAAAAAATATGTGCTTCGTCCGTTTCGTTCATCAACGCTATTCAGAATGTTTAATGTGCATTTTGGATGCATGAAACTACTAAAAGTTAAATTCAATATCAGAAAATAGTGCATCCATACATCAATTAAAAAAAAATTCTTTTTGAATTTAACTTTTAAGTCTTAACTGCTTCTTAAGGGTATATGTTTTTAATTCTTAAAAAAATTACGTTATGAAACGATTTAGAAAAATTTTAGCGGTAAGTCTGATGTTTATAGCCTTTACTTCATGTCAAAAAAAGGATGTTACCACTGCTTTTGATGAGATTACTTTAAGCCAGCAGGAAACCCAGGGCGAAGAAGCCTTGTCCGATATTGATCTGTTAGTTGACGAGGCAGTGGATTCTAATTCGGGACAACTTAAAGCCGCAATTATCGGAGATAGGTCGTATCTGTCGGATTGTGCTTTAATTACAATAAATAACACCGTTACCCCCAAAGTAATTACAATCGATTTTGGAACTTCCTGTACCGGAAAAGATGGAAAAATCCGTTCAGGGAAAATCATTGTTACTTCCGACTCTTTTACCACATTTCCATCAGTCAGGAATAAAGCATTTGATAATTACTATGTTGATGGCAAGAAAATCCAGGGAAGTGTTGTAAAAACGATTACAAAGGACCAGGAGAATAACATCCGCACTGCTGTAATCTCGGAAAACATCACAATTAACTTTCCTGGTAGCGAAGGGACCGCAACCCGTGTTGCCAACCTCACACGTCAATATCAGCGAGGTGTGCTGGCTAATTCAACCGATAACAAAATTGTAAGCTGGGGAACCGTTGATTTTACCCGCGTTTCAGGCGTAAAAGTAAATAAAACGGTAACGGCGGAAAAACCGCTGGTTTTTAGCGTAACTTGTCATCATATCGTCAGCGGAGTTGTCGCAATAACAACCAGCAACAACTTTAGTTGGACAATAGACTTTGGAACAGGTGCTTGCGATAATATCGCAACGCTTACAATAGGTAATAAAACAAAAGAAATCAGGATTAGGTAAAAGGCGTTCATTCCCCATTAAACCATGTCTGCAAACAATAGTCTCCAGGCTCCTTCAGGTGCGTTTCTATACAAAGATACCGCAAACCGAAGTATCGCATTGGAGACTATTGTTTAAGTTTACTGGTTATTGGAAACATACAAAACATAGGTAAGCATCACTAATAACCTATCCTATCAGGAATTGATTCAACAGATGAAAAATTTTATCTCAAATTCGACAAGAAGTGCTACGTCATTTTGAAAGCACCATTATTGTTGATGTTTTCTATTCTTTCATTTATTACCAACAAAATTTACTCCTGAAAAAGAGAATCGGGAAGCATCGGTTTTTGTCCGGTTAAAAAACGGGGAATACATTTTTGCAGACATCGTTTTCAATTCCGGATCGATTTCGAGTAACCTGATAAATCCGCCACCGTTTTCTTCACCTTGGTAATCCTGTAATAGCTGATAGATATGATTGTTTTTCAACCCGATATCATCACGATATACGGATGATCCGGTATGACCGCTTATCACTAAACGAATGTTTGAATATTGCTTTATCAATTGATCGTAGACCTTTTGAGGGCTTAAGTTACCATATCCGGAATTGTCCTGACCAATCATTCCTTTGGCGTTCAGATGATAATGGGTCAGAATAATCACATTGTGCTTTGGATGTTTTGAAATGACTTTAGCCGCCCAGTCAACAGGTTCTTAACGGGAACAAAATTCAAGCGTCAACACAAGCCAGTTCAGCCCACCGGCATTAAAAGTATAAAAAGCATTGTCGCTTTTATTTTTCTCAAACCTCCCTTGTTGCGCCGTAAATCTTTTAACCGGGAAATAGGAGTTGAACCGATCGGTAGTTCTTAAATTTGCATTTACATTCCCGGAAGCAGCACTGCCGCCTTTTTCACCAACAGCATTTGTATCATGGTTCCCCAGTGTAATTGTATAAGGAATACGGGCATTATCGAGGATTTTGAATCCTTCACTGGCACGGGTGTACTGATCGATGCTGTTAAAATCTACCAAATCACCAACATGCAATACGATCGGAATATTTAGTGAATCTTTTTTGTCAGCAATCCATTTCATCTGGCTTGTAAACATCGCCGGAATATAATTGATTTCGCACTGCGTATCAGGAAGTATAGGAATGGTAAACTTTTGTGCAAAAGCCACCTGAACGAAAAAGAAGCAAATAAGCGTAAAAGCAATAACATTGCCTTTGAATGTGAAAATCGATTTTCTTTTCATAAATTGAATATTTTGATATTTTGATGTAATCTCTATTTGTACAATTGAAAAGTTGCGGCAAAGGCATTCTTTTGCCTATTGAGCAAATGATGCAGCTGAAAATAAATTGAATACAATGATGATTAAGGTTGTTTTCATAGCCCTGGTTATTTGACGCTTGAATTGTTGCGCATTGATTCTCTAAGCAGCTTTTCATTTTCAGCTGGCCAGTATTTGCAGTCGAGTTGCAGAAATACTGAAGAATAAGGGATTACCTGCTCAGTTTTTAATACAACGATCCGGAATAACTCCGAAGCTTTCGCAATCTTCACAAAGACAGAATCATGTAGCAATGTTTGTGCCTGCTCTTCCGGTATGATTTTAAACAATTTGCTTTTGAATTTTACAATTTCCGGTACCTGCGCCACTGTAATATAATTCAGCTCCTTATCTGTAAATATCAGCGGCTTAACGTGTGTTGAAGAATTAATCTGATCCAACGTATATTGCAAAACCGGCAACAATGCTTCGCCCGTGTTGATTGTTACAATGCCTGGAGCATTTTGAGCAGGAAAAGCCTTATCAACTACCAAAATCCAGTTTCGATGTCCCAGCAACGGGAGTTGTTCATTCAGTTGTTTCTTCCAATTTCCATCCGGGTTATTTTTGTACAGGTTATCTGATTGTCCATAACAAGCGCCCGTCAAAAAGATTGTAAGAATCAGTAATGTGATTGTCAGCTTCATATCAAAAAATATTAGGGATTTTATAAACTCCGTTATCAACCTTTAAGTGTCACAAACAACACAAATATATTGATTCCGTTAAGTAAAAACTATAAAATTAATGTGTCCGGCAAAATTTATTCAAAATTACATAGAGTCAATAAATTGAATAAGGCAAAATTAGGTTTTTGAAGATCTGACCTGGTACTTTTTGTTGAAAACTCAGAAAACGAAGCATTACCAGGTGCCGGTAAGTCATACATCGATTTTATTACTCCCGATGCCTACCAATATTCGGAAAGAGATAACGTATAGCGATAATGGTAAAACCAGGTAAAGAATTGTCATATAAATAAAGGCAAGTCCAAAGGTGAATAAGATGGAAGCAATCAGGAAAACTGTATTTATGTAAAATGAAATAAAAAATGCCTTTAGTCTGATTGAGCTTATTTGCGGAGTTTCATTCTTCTCGCGTGCAAAAGCAATCATAAAAAGACCAAGAATAACCAATAAACCAACAATTTCCTCGATCAGTTGATTACTTTCGATTTTCAATGTTTTAGTTTTAAGATATACTGAATAAAGCGCAAAAACCTTCTGGTCAAGCATATCCGGTTTAAAATCAAAGTAAAACCGCATGATTCCTAAAATTGTGCCGACACAGGTAAATATAAACCCTGCAAACCGAAAGCTCCCAGGCAGTAAATAAGAAAGTTCCCTCATTGGTTTCAAGATAATTATCTCCGATTTCACAGGCAGACTTTTGTCAAAGGTAGCATTCCTCCAGTTTTCCAAGGAAAAAATCTGCATTTAAATTGATGAGGGCCATACAAGAGCATCATCATAGATTTTGAGGTTATTGGAGAGACTTTGCTCATAGTTAAACACAGGAGCCCGGCTTTGTAAAGGCAAATCCATCTGTACTTGAACATGTTGATTTTGCAAACCTCTTAAGGGCGAATACAAAAATTAACCCGGCAGCGGAAACTGCAATCTCATGCCTCACTGCAGTAATGAGTCGTCAATCGGCTTACACAGGCGCTGAAGTAACATGGGATGAAATCAGTAACTCGACAATGACTTACCTTCCTGAAAAGCTGGAGCTCGGTCAGGTTGATATGAGTAGTTAGGTGATTATAATTCCTGGAAAAGCGAAAGAAGAGAAAAAAACTTAATCAGAATAGCTTATCCTAAAATCAAAACCCGTTGCTGAAAAGTGGCGGGGTTTCTTTTGCTCGCGACTGTTTATGATCTAATTAATCTCAAAATGTACCGGATCGTGGTAATTCCGGTAGGTTCCGCCCCATAGCAGTTTATATCGTAAAGCAATTCCCGGTACTCCCGTCCTTCGCCATGAAGCTTTCGAACTGCTTTTTTTTAACAATAAGGTTGTAAGTCCAACCCGCTTATAAAGATTAATGTCAACCGCACGTCCCATAACATGGCGACTTTTATTGACAGGCGCATTCCGCGGATTGTCGCGCTTCAGTTGAATTTGTTCGTTCCTTGAACGCAATCCACTAATTATCTTCACCTTCCAGCCGGATTCGTTTTCAACGTCATTTACAAAGTGTTCAAATCGCGCAGCATAATCGGGATTCATTCCGGCAAGGTCATTTAGTTCGGAACGGTTAATAATACGCACGCGTAGGTCATAAACAATCGTATAGCAAACATAGCCGACTGTTATAATAATGAGGACAATAAGGGTATTGATCAAATGTCGTATCAGAGGTTTCCGCTTTTTCGAGGCCATTATAGCTGCCTGTATTTTTTGATGAAACGATTAAAACTGCGAAAATAATACCATTCAACCAACTTTACAGAATATTAGTAATAAATAATGTGTTTTTTCATTGTTAAAATAATCGCTACGAAACGGGTTCGTTAAAGTTTTGTTTGTAACTTTATTGCCAATATAAAGATTACGAAACGAACCTTGATGAATTAGGTGAGTTCCATACCAAAAATCAAACAAATAATTTATTAACTAATTTATTTTCGGATGAATAGAAAATTACGTATGGGAATGGTTGGCGGCGGAAGCGACGCCTTCATTGGTGCGATCCACCGTCTTGCAGCTTTTATGGACAACCAGATAGAACTGGTTTGCGGTTGTTTTAGTGTTAATCCCGAGATCTCGGTCTCATCAGGTAAATCATATTTCCTGCCAGACAACCGTGTATATAAATCATATAAGGAAATGTTTGAAAACGAGGTAAAACTACCTGAAGGTGAAAGAATGGATTTTGTGACCATCGTGACACCCAATTTTGCCCATTTCGAACCTGCCATGATGGCCCTCGAAAACGGTTTCAACGTCGTGATCGATAAACCCATCACCTTCACGCTTAACGAAGCCAAACTGTTAAAAGCAAAGATTAAGGAAACCGGATTGATATTGGCGCTTACACATACCTATTCCGGCTATCCTGCGGTTAAGGAAGCGCGCGAACGTGTACGTCGCGGCGATTTTGGCAAAATAAGAAAGGTTTTCGTAGAATATCCTCAAGGATGGCTCTCTTCTAAACTGGAAGATGCTGGAAATGCCCAGGCCTCCTGGCGTACAGATCCCAAACGTTCGGGGAAAGCCGGCTGTATGGGAGACATCGGAACCCACGCCCACCACCTGGTTGAATATGTCAGCGGACTTAAAACAGTCGAACTTTGTGCGGAACTCAATATATTTGTTCCAGGACGTTTGCTCGACGATGACGGAGCTGCTTTTCTCCGGTTCGACAATGGTGCAAAAGGGGTATTGGTTGCAACACAAATTGCAGCCGGTGAAGAAAACTCGTTGAAATTAAGGATGTATGGTGATAAAGGCGGTCTTGAATGGAACCAACACGAACCTAATACTTTATTGGTCAAATGGAGTGACAGGCCAACTGAAGTAATCCGTGTAGGCTCGGGTTATATGAGCGATATCGCCAAACACAACACACGCACACCAGGTGGTCATCCCGAAGGTTACCTCGAAGCCTTTGCCAATATTTACCGTAATTTCTCATTAACGGTAAGGGCCAAAATGAATGGTGAAATTCCAAAGACCGAATGGCTTGATTTCCCAACTGTTGAAGATGGGATCCGCGGAATGCAATTTATTGATACCGTCGTGGAATCAGGGTACAACGATCAGCAGAAATGGGTAAAATTTGCAGAATAAACACAAAAATATCAGAATGAAAAGAGCAGTAACACTTTTTACCGGTCAATGGGCCGATCTGACACTTGAAACAGTGGCACAAAAAGCCAAATCATTCGGATACGATGGTTTGGAATTGGCTTGCTGGGGCGACCATATCGAAGTCGATAAAGCCGATCAGGCCTATTGCGATGCAAAATTGGCATTGCTGAAGAAATACGATCTTCAGCTGTTTTCCATTTCCACCCATCTTGTAGGACAGGCCGTTTGCGACAATTCCGATTTCCGCCACAAAGGAATGCTCCCGGCATCTATCTGGGGCGATGGTGATGCAGAAGGAATCCGTCAAAGGGCAGCAGCCGAAGTCATCGAAACAGGCAGGGTTGCGAAACGGCTTGGATTGAAAGTCGTCAATGGCTTTACCGGCAGTTCAATATGGCCTTATCTCTATTCCTTCCCTTCCGTATCGCAGGAAACCATTGAAGAGGGTTACAAGGATTTCGCCAAACGTTGGATCCCTATTCTGGATGCCTACCAGGAAATGGGGATCAAATATGCACTTGAAGTACATCCAACAGAGATCGCTTTTGATATCGAAACGGCCAAAAGGGCACTAAAGGCGGTGAATAATCACCCTGCATTCGGTTTCAACTACGACCCAAGCCACCTTGGTTATCAGGGAGTTGATTACGTCCGGTTTATTTACGAATTCAGCGACCGGATTTTCCATGTTCACATGAAAGATGTTACCTGGAACGACCAGCCCGGAACCATCGGCGTATTCGGGGGTCATACCGATTTTGGCGATAACCGCCGTTTCTGGAATTTCAGAAGCGTTGGCCGCGGAAAGATCGATTTTGAAAAGATCATCCGCGCTCTGAACGATATTCAGTACATGGGACCGCTTTCCGTTGAATGGGAAGACAGTGGCATGGACCGTGAAATGGGCGCAGCTGAATCGTGTGAATATGTGAAGAAGAAGGATTTCTCTCCAAGCACATTGGCTTTCGATGCCGCATTCAGTAAAGAATAACAGATCGCTGAATAAATAAATGTTGAAGAGGTTGTCTCAAAAGGTCGAGACAGCCTCTTTTTATTTGTACACCTATTCGGGAATGATCTCAAATATTCAATTCTCCAGAGGAAAAAAAGACTTTTGCAACAGCCTCTTTCTTTGATTCAGAATTTTTATGGTTTTGCAAAAAAACCAAAGTCAAATGAATTGGATAAGTGAAACAGTTTTAATGCTCATTTCGAACTTTGGCAGCGACATTCACACCCACATAACAGACTTGCACCGTCAAAAGTTATTCGCGATGCACGGCGCACAAAAAAGGGGCTGCCTTTTCAGACAGCCCCTTCAAATCTATAATTTAAATTGCGCTTAAAACTTAATTGTTAAGTTTTCCCTGTGCAATCCATGCCTGAATAATTGCTTTTTCAGTAGCTGTTACACCCATTTTTGTGTACATGCCTGCATTATCAATTTGAGTGTTACTCAAAGCAGAAACCTGTGCATAACTTCCCATGTTTATTCCGGCTGAACCACCAGATGCACCATGACAAACAGTACATTTACTTTGGATTATCGGCCAAACCTGTGTTGACCAGGAAGTAACCGATACTGCGGCAATAGTTGTGAAACTCCATACTTTGGATGCAGCAAGTGCATTTCCTGCTGCGTCTTTAGCTCCGGTTGTAATTGTAGCAGTATAAACTTTACCAGCAACAAGTGCACTTGTTGGAGAAAAGGTTGCGGTAGTGCCTGAATAAGCTACAGTACCGGCAACAGCAGTTGTTCCTTCGCTCACAGTAAATGTAGATGAACTGATCGTTGTTGCAGTCATCGCTTCGCTGAATGCGGCAGTAACCTTGCTGCTAAGCGCAATTGATGATGCGCCACTTGCAGGAACGATTGTAAGAACCGTTGGAGGGGTTGTGTCAACTACAACCGCAGTTGCAGTGGTAAAACTCCATGTATAGTTGGCCGCAATTGCATTACCAGCGACATCTTTTGCGCCTGTAGTGATAGTTCCGGTATAAACTGCACCGGCTACAAGACTACTGGTTGGTGTGAATGTTGCGGTAGTACCTGAATAAACTACGGTACCGGCTACAACAGTTGTTCCCTGTTTCAGGGTGAATGTTGTTGAGGTAATCGTTGCTGCACTCATTGCTTCGCTAAACGTTACAGTGGGTTTGCTAGTGATCGCAATAGCAGTTGCACTATTGGCTGGTACTACTGAAGATACTGTAGGCGCAATAACATCTGTTGTTGTTGCAGCTCCGGTAGTAAAACTCCAGGTATAGTTGGCAGCAATTGCATTACCAGCAACGTCTTTAGCTCCTGTTGTGATGGTTCCGGTGTAAACCAAACCTGCAACAAGGCTGCTGGTTGGTGTGAATGTTGCGGTAGTACCTGCATAAGCAACAGTACCTGCAACAACAGTTGTTCCCTGTTTCAGGGTGAATGTTGTAGCGGTAATCGTAGCGGCATTCATGGCTTCGCTAAACGTTACAACGGGTTTGCTGGTGATCGCAATGGCAGTTGCATTATTGGCTGGAACTACTGTAGTAACGGTAGGTGCAATAACATCAGTTGTTGTTGCAGCCCCGGTAGTAAAACTCCAGGTATAGTTGGCTGCAATCGCATTGCCAGCAACATCTTTAGCTCCTGTAGTGATCGTTCCGGTGTAAACCAAACCTGCAACAAGGCTACTTGTTGGTGTGAATGTTGCGGTAGTACCTGCATAAGCGACAGTACCGGCAACAACGGTTGTTCCCTGTTTCAGGGTGAATGTTGTGGAGGTAATTGTTGTGGCATTCATTGCTTCGCTAAACGTTACAACGGGTTTGCTGGTGATCGCAATAGCGGTTGCATTATTGGCTGGTACTACTGTAGTAACAGTAGGTGCCAAAACATCAGCAACACCAACTCCTGTGGTAAAACTCCAGGTAAAGTTGCCCGACAATTTATTTTCACTTTCGTGATCATCACCTTCATCATTGCTTTTGGCTCCGAATGTAACAGTTCCGGTATAAACCTTATCAGCGGCTAAACTACTTGCCGGTTTGAAAGTGGCAATCTTACCCGAATAGGTCACTGTTCCTTCAATTGTTGTTGTTCCTTGTTTCAAGGTAATTATCGTAGTTTTGATCGTTGACTCCGTCATTTCCTCACTGAATGTAACAGTAGGCTGTACAGCAATTGCAACAGATATGGCACTATTCAATGGAAGAACTGAAACAACGGTAGGTGCATTTGCACGACGGTGTTTTCCTGTCCTGAATGACCATGAATGTTCATTGTGATCACTTTTACCATCAACTGAACCACTCTTAAGCGAAGATTTAACCGTCGCAATATACTTGGTGTCAGGTTTCAGATCAGCAATCGGCGTAAAAGTTGCCATATTGCCAGAGACTGAAATTTTACCCTGCACTGGAGTTGTTCCGTCCATCAAAGTAATTGTAGATGCTGATACTTCTGATGGGGTAACCGCACTTTTAAAAGTTACAGCGACTACGGGATTAATAACTACAGTATCTGCAAGATCAGCTGGGATTGTTGCAGCTATGGTAGCAGATGACAGCGGATCACCCGCTGTTAGATCATTCGGTACATCCTTTGTACAACCGGCTATAAAAACAGCCAATAAAGTTATATACAAAGCTGTACCAAATTTCCCTAAATGGCCAACGATTGTTCGCATTTTGGGACTGTCTGTTTCTAAAATAATTTCGTTTTTCATGATTGTTTTTTTACTGTTTAGAATACTAAAATGTATGTCTTCGTAAATTTTTTATACCGGCACATTAAAAATTTACTGTGGCAAATGTATTATATTAGTTTTCTAAAAAAACTATTTTTACAATAATTGCAAATTATATAAATTAATTAACAATTTTTATCAACTCCACAAATCTAAAGTGGGCAAATCAAACTACAAAACATTATAGCATTGATTTTCTTTGTCTTATAATATTTAACGCATTTATCGTATAGTATTGATGTATAAACATATAACTTATATTACTATTAAATATTGAGATTTGCGGGAAAGCTATAAAATTCCAAAATACGTCCGTTTTGTGCGTTCAAACCTAAATAATATGTATTCATTACAAATAGTATAAACAAATTGTAGACTCCAACAAGATAAATTATTTTACATGTTTCGTGAAATACCATTCTTTAATGCTTTTGTGTATTTACAAAAAATTTAAAGGATGATAAATTAAGTCGAATTTCACAATACAGTAATTTAAACGCTACAGATTAATAAATTAAATGACTGATTTAATTTTAAAGCCTATTATCTTAGGAGAAAATTTAAGACTACTTTTTAACAATGCAGGTAAACGGTAAAAACTATCACACAATATGGGTTCATCCTAACAATGAGCATGTTGTTCGGGTAATTGATCAGCGCAAATTGCCTTTCGAATTTGAGATCATCGATCTTAAGTCATCGGAGGATGCTTTCGAAGCGATCAAAAACATGACAGTCCGGGGAGCTCCATTGATTGGCGTAACTGGTGCCTATGGAATCTATCTTAGTTTGATTAACGAAAAAGATAAAGATTGGAAATCCGGTTTGATAAAGTCTTCTGATTATTTGAAATCAGCAAGACCCACAGCAGTAAACCTGGCGATTCTAATCGATGAGATACTGGAAAAACTTATTGGTTGCCCAACAAAAAAGATGGCTTGCATTGTAGCGCTTACTGAAGCTAACAAAATGAAATCAAGGGAGATCGCATGGTCGGAAGCGATCGGCAATTTCGGCAGCGAATTGATTGAAGCCATCAGCAGAGATAAAAACGGGCAGCCGGTCAATATCCTGACACATTGCAATGCCGGCTGGCTGGCCTGCATAGACTGGGGAACTGCAACTGCACCAATTTACAAAGCCTTTCAAAAACAAATTCCAATACACGTCTGGGTTGATGAAACA
>JANXZJ010000046.1 GCA_025355585.1 Mariniphaga sp.
TTCTCAACTTATTATCTGAATCTTAAAATTTCATTGCCAAAGAAAACGAGAATAATTAAGAATGCATGGCTGAGCCAATAGTTGTACATCAGATAGTTTATAATGTAAATCCCTAAAATTTCAGATAGTGTTTCAGCAAGGGAAATAAAAAGTGATTTTTAGAGTTTTCCGTAATGGCATATAAGAGTATATTGACGCAACAAATGTGTGTTCAAATGCAGGACGTGTTTTAATATTCATCTCTCAATTTGATTGACAGTTGAAATTAGTCCTATTGATTAAGTAGCTACATATTAACTTATTGTGTTGAAACAATAAAAAAAATGGAAAATATTTGATTTTTTTGTAACAAATGAAAATAACTACCGTTAAAAAGGGAAGATGAAAAAACAACAGGAGTGTTGTTTGTTTTGATTTTAAGTTTTAGTTTTTTGATGAGTTTTGGGGCTGGTGTGGAGACACCAGCCCCTTTTTTGTAAAAAACCTTTCTGATTCAGAAAGGTTTTTTTAATGAGGTCGATGGCGGATTCGAACCGCCGTACGCGGTTTTGCAGACCGCTGCCTAGCCACTCGGCCAACCGACCTGAAATGTGGGTGCGAAGATAACTAAAAATCTGATTTACCTGCAAACGTTTTCAAAATTTGATCGGGATCACCTTTCAAGTGTTACACTTACCTTCTCGATCTGCCCACCCATCGGAGGATTCAACTTCGAAATCTTCACTTTCGCTTTTTCAATTGTATCGTATCCATCATAAAGCCGGTTGATTATCCTGCCTGCAACATGCTCAAGTAAATGTGATTTGATTTGCATCTCTTCATTTACAATCAAATATACAGCCTGATAATTTAACGCATCTTCCAGGTTGTCACTTTTTGCTGCTTTCGAGCAGTCGGTTATTAACGTAAGATCAACGATAAAGCGATTACCTACTATTTGTTCTTCTGCAAAATGGCCATGATAGGCATAAAACTCCATCCCTTCAATTTCAATAACTCCCATTCTTAAAATGATTTATAGACTTCAAAATTAATCTATTTTTAAATCTTAGATTTAACGTTTGGAATTATATCTCATTTTGTTTAACTCTTATTACTTTTACAAACAGATTTCAGAGAATCAGAAAATTATATTGATATGGCAGAAATAGACAACATTAGCATTGATCAGGACGAAAAACTTCCCAGGAATTTTATTCAGCAACAGATTGTAGACGACCTCGCCGAAGGGAAAAACGGAGGAAGGGTTCATACACGTTTTCCCCCTGAACCTAATGGTTATCTGCATATAGGACATGCAAAATCGATCTGTCTGAATTTTGGAACCGCTAAAAAATTCGGGGGTTTAACCAATCTCCGGTTTGATGATACGAATCCAACGAAGGAGGATACAGAATATGTTGATTCTATTATGGAGGATGTTCGCTGGCTTGGGTTCGACTGGGATGACCGGCTCTTTTATGCCTCCGATTATTTCGATAAGCTTTACGAATTTGCGGTCACCTTAATAAAAGAGGGAAAGGCTTATGTCGATTTTCAGCCGCAGGAGACCATCAGCGAGCAAAAAGGGGTTCCAACACGACCAGGAACCGATAGTCCATACCGTACTACTTCACCGGAGGAAAATCTGGAGCTTTTTGCAAAGATGAAATCGGGATTCTTCAATGAAGGTGATTGCGTATTACGTGCAAAGATTGATATGTCGTCACCAAATATGCATATGCGTGATCCGTTGATGTACCGCATATTAAAGCAACCGCATCATCGTACCGATGACAAATGGTGCATCTATCCGATGTATGATTATGCCCACGGTCAATGCGATTACTGGGAAGGAATCACCCATTCGATCTGTACACTTGAGTTCGAAGTTCATCGTCCGTTGTACGACTGGTTTGTCGATCAGTTGAGAGACAGCGATTACAGACCAAGGCAGATTGAATTTTCGCGTTTGAATATCAGTTATACCGTCATGTCCAAACGCCGTCTTTTACAGCTTGTAAAGGAGAACTACGTCAAAGGTTGGGATGATCCCCGGATGCCAACAATCTGTGGCTTGCGTCGGCGTGGTTACACGCCTGAATCAATGCGCGCGTTTTCAGATATGGTAGGGATTACAAAGGTTGATGGTGTCACTGATGTGGCAGTGCTTGAGTACTGCATCCGTGAGGATCTGAATAAAAGAGCGCAACGCGTGATGGGTGTTCTCGATCCGATTAAAGTTATAGTTACCAACTATCCCGAAGGACAGGTCGAGGAGATCGACGCGGTCAATAATCCCGAAGACGAAAGCATGGGGAAACGAAAAGTGCCGTTTTCGCGCGAATTATATATTGAGCAGGAGGATTTTATGGAAAATCCAACCAATAAATTCTACAGGCTGTCACCCGGTCGTGAAGTACGATTACGTTATTCGTATTTTATCAAATGCACCGATGTCGTTAAAAACGAACAAGGTAAAATTGTAGAACTTCATTGTACGTATGACCCTGAAACAAAAGGGGGCAATTCGCCCGACGGACGAAAGGTAAAAGCGACGCTTCATTGGGTGGCTGTCGCGCAGGCAGTTAAAGCCGAAGTGCGATTGTACGACCGGTTATTTACCGATCCGGATCCTGCCGGTCATAAGGATAAAGATCTTCTTGAATTTCTGAATCCCGATTCGTTGAAAGTATTAACCGAGTGTTATGTCGAGCCATTTGTCAAAAGTGCTAAACCATTGTCCAATTTTCAGTTCGAACGGTTGGGCTATTTTAATATTGATCCCGATTCAACACCCGATCAAATGGTGTTTAACCGCACCGTTTCATTGAAAGACGGTTATAAGAAATAATGGATTCATCCGATAATTATCGGAACAAGGCTGTTTTATAAAAACCCCGACGCACCTGGCTTCAATGGTATGTCGGGGTTTTTATGCAATTTCGTTCGTTGGTATTCCAAGGTTATGTTGCCGTTTCGTCCGGTTTTTCGTTTGAATTGTTGACATCACTGAGCAACAGGTTCGCGCTTCCGAAGCATTCCTCATTCTTTACGAAGATTCTTTCATCCGCTAAGATGACACGTTAATCTATTACAAAGATTCATACCGGCGTTACAAAGGACTTTTCCTTCATTACGAAGAATCTTGCATCCACTACGATGATAGGTTAATCTATTACTAAGATCTTTTCAGGCGTTACGAAGATCTTTTCATCCATTACGAAGTAGTTTTCAGACCCCGGAAGACTTCTTCGTAATGGATGAAAGTGTTGTCTGAATGATGAATTGGCAGGGATTGGTGCCGTTGAGGCTTTTCCGGAATGAATTTAAAGTAAACGGGGGAGTGTTCAGATGATGAACAGGCGAAATATTGTGAACCGAACGATTTTTTCAGATCATTTCATTGGATACAACACCTGTTTAATCTCAATTGATTTTTTTAGTTGTTAATCCCTGGTTACGGCCGAAGGATGCAAAAGCTTCATTATTTGGCGTCGCGTATAGAAAAATGTGAAGATGGCTGCACTCCAGTTGGCGATAAAGATACCCCACCAGATTCCTTTCGTTCCCCACTGGAGGTATATCGCAAGAAATAAAAACAGGGGAAGTGGTACCAGAAACTGGCGATAAGCACCCACAAAGATAGCATACAACGGTTTTTTCATCCCCTGTAAAGTTGATACTGAAATATTAAGGAAGACATACGCAAAGAAAAAGAGAACTGCAATGTGCAAATATTCAGCCCCGATTTCAATTACCTTTATATCAGCTGTAAATGCATGGATGAGCTCACGTGCAAACACCGCAACGCCAACAACGCCAATTGAAATAATCATTAATCCATACCTGATATTTAGTTTCCATGAGATAAATACACGCTCAGGGAGTCCGGCTCCCATGTTTTGTCCGGCCAGGGTGAGCGCTGCAATATTGAGCCCAATCGTTGGTAGTAGTGCGATTTGTTCGATCCGGGTTGCAATTCCATACGCAGCAACAGCTTCCTTTCCGAACTGGCTGGCAAAGTAAGTGATAACAAAAATTCCGATTGCAACAGTAAGCATGTTCAGACTTGCCGGAAATCCCTGACCGAATAAATCGGCAAAATATTTTCGGTTCGGAATAAAATCTTTGAATCGGGCGTGTTGAAATATTTTTCGTTTCCGGGTAATAATAATCAGGTAAATCGTTCCGAAAACCTGAATCATAACCGTCGATAACGCAATTCCACGGATACCTAATGCCGGGAATCCAAATCCGCCATACATAAACCAGGGGTCCAGAATGACATTTAGAAAAAATCCGATTATCAAATAATTACGATAGGTCCTCGTATCACCACGCGAGGTTAGCAACGAGTTAAGGATGCTGTCGATCAGAAAAAAGACAGTGCCATAGAGGATAATATTCATGTATTGAATGGCGATGTCAAGGTATTCGTTGGTCGCCCCCAAAATCAGGAAGAGGGAAGGGGCAATTGCCAAACCGATCATTGTAAGAAATACCGAATTGATAATTGAAAAAGAAACGGCCTGAAAGCCATATTTTTCGGCCTCTTCTTTCCGACCGGCACCCAATGATTGAGAAATGAGTGCTGTTGTCCCGGTTCCCATACCTATTCCCATTGATAAAATAATGAAAAATACTGGAAAAGTCAGCCCCATTGCGGCAAGTGCCGAGGTCGAAATTTTACCGCCCCAGTAAGTGTCAACAACATTAAAGAGTGTATTGAAGATAAAACCAACACTGGCGGGAACTGCTAATTTGCGAATGAGGGAAGGAATATGAGATGACGTAAAATCAAGTGATTTAAGCATTTTTTATAAAGAATAAATTCGATAATATTACAACGTGCAATCCTTCCCGAAGGTTTACCATTCAGGGAATAACTTTTAAGAAGAAATTTCGTTTAAGTGATCAAAAGCCACTGTTTTTACCCATCATGAAAATGAAGTCATTAACGACTTCAGAAAGGAGAAAAAATGAAAGTATCATTTAAAATGGATTATCAGACAGCATGGGGTCAGGTTCTTTATGTATCTGGCTCAACCACTGATTTTGGCAAATGGGATCCTTACAATGCCTTACCAATGAAAAATTTTGTTCCGGGTGAATGGGAAGTAGATTGCAAATTTCCATCGGGGAAAGTATTGGAATATAAATATTTGATAAAAGATGAAGATGGCAATTTCATTTGGGAAGGGGGCAAAAATCGTTTGCTCGAAACCGACAAACTGGATTTTGAAGAAATAAGATGTCGCGATTTCTGGCGAATTCGGCGAGAATCGGATATTGCGTTATTTTCTTCTGCATTCACCAAAGTTCTTTGGCGCAGAACCGGAAATGTGGTGGTCAAGGACAAACTTCATTTTAAAAAAACGTTGCGGATTCAAATAAATGTTCCCAAGGTAAGTCCGAACTGCAAGATTGGAATTCTTGGAGACCAGCCTGCACTTGGAAATTGGATGGATGAGTACGCGCTTCTGATGGATGATACTCAATTCCCATTGTGGAGCATTGATATTGATGCTGATAAATTAAAGTTTCCTCTTCAGTTCAAATACGTCGTTTATGATACGGAAAAAAAACAGGTGCATATTTGGGAACAGGGAAGTAACCGCATGATAAGAGATTATGTCTGCAAAGATCCCCAAAGTATAAAAATTCATACTGATGAGAGTTTCCGCTTCCCGGTTAAACATTGGAAAGGTGCCGGCGTTGCCGTTCCCGTATTTTCATTGCGAACCGATAAAAGTGGTGGAATAGGCGAATTCCCGGATATTAAAAAATTAGTAGACTGGGCCAGACTGACGGGTTTAAAGTTGGTTCAGTTACTTCCGTTGAACGAAACGGTGGCTACGCATACCTGGATTGATACTTATCCCTACAAATCGATTTCAACGATGGCGCTTCATCCTGTTTATTTGAATATTAATAAAATAGGAGTTCTGGAAGATGAAAATCTGATGATCGGATTTGTCCAGGCACTTGCAGGTTTCAATGCGCTTGAGACCGTTCATTACGATGATGTACATAAAATAAAGTCGAAATTTTTCAAGCTAATCTTCGATCAGCAGCAGGAACTATTTCTGATTGATCCGCCTTTTTTAAAATTCTTTGACGAGAACAAGGAGTGGCTTGTTCCATATGCCGCCTATTGCTACCTGCGCGATAAAAACAAAACAGCCAATTTCAGGAAATGGTCAGAATTTCAGATTTACAACGCGGAAGAGATTAATCAGTTATGCGCAGCCAATAAAGCATCCTATCCAGATATTGCAGTTCATTATTTTATTCAATATCATGCATATAAACAATTGTTTGATGCAGCGGAATATGCCAGGTTGAATGGTGTTGTATTGAAGGGTGATATTCCTATTGGGATAAGTCCCGATAGTGTTGAAGCCTGGACGCATCCCGAATTATTTAATCTCGATCAACAGGCAGGAGCTCCTCCTGATGAGTTTGCAGACCTGGGTCAAAACTGGGGATTCCCGACCTACAATTGGGAAAAAATGGTGGTGGACAATTTCTCCTGGTGGCATAAACGCATGCAGCAAATGTCGCTTTACTTCGATGCAACACGCATCGACCATATCCTCGGGTTTTTCCGGATCTGGGAAATTCCTGTAAATCAGGTTCAGGGAATTTTGGGTCATTTCAGACCTGCTTTGCCATTGAGCCGGGATGAAATTATCGATAGTGGAATTATTTTCAACGAAGAGCGTTTTACCAAACCCTATATACGCGACTATTTTCTTCGGGAGTTATTTGGAGAGGAAACCGAAGAGGCTAAATTAAACTATCTGACAGAATATGAGCCAGGTAAATACGATTTAAAACCAGCATTTACAACTCAGCGTAAGGTTTGGGATTACTTCGAGTCTGCAAAGAAAGGCACTGAACTGACGGGTAAAGGGACGCGTATCCGTGATGGTCTTTGTTCGTTAATTGCCGAGGTACTTTTTATTCGTGATCCCTACCATCCAACTTTATTCCATCCACGGGTGGCGTTCCATGATACCAATTCGTACCTGAATCTGAAAGCAGATGTACGGTATGCACTCGATGAACTATATATCGACTTTTTTTATCACAGGCATGAAGAATTTTGGAAAAATCATGCATTGAAGCTGTTACCGGCAATTATGAATGCCACAGATATGCTCATATGCGGCGAGGATCTTGGGATGGTGCCCGATTGCGTGCCAAGTGTAATGCGTGATCTGGGGATTCTTAGTCTCGAAATACAACGAATGCCTAAGGATCCAAGGATTGAGTTTGCACACCCTGCTGATGCACCTTATTTATCTGTTTGCTCGACATCAACACATGACATGTCTACACTTAGAGGTTGGTGGGAAGAGGATCGTGTGCATAGTGAAAGATTTTTCCGGCTTGTAATGGGTCAAAAAGGGGAATTTCCATTCTATATGGAACCATGGGTTGCGCGTGACATTTTAAATATGCACTTTTATTCTCCCTCAATGTGGGCCATATTCCCGATACAGGACCTTTTAGCGATGGATGGTAAACTTCGATGGGACAATACGGAAGGCGAAAGAATTAACGTTCCTGCAATTGCCCAACACTATTGGCGTTACAGAATGCACCTTAAATTGGAAGACTTGATCAATGAGAAGAAGCTTATTAATGAATTACGTTCAATGATCAACGCTTCCGGAAGAGGTTCCGAAAGCTGATTTCTGCTGTTTGCCGACATTTTACCGACACTTGCCGATTCCACTATTCTTTCAGTCACTTGCCGTATTAGATTTGTGCGAGTTTAAAATACTTTTTTAGTCAACAATTTAAAAACAAACGCAATGATTAAGTACGACGAATCTCCGGAGCCGAACGATTCATCTTCAGTCCGGCAAAAAAGCAAGAATTACGATTCCCGAACATTTGTGGGTATTATATTTATATTAGTAGGCTCTGTCCTGATTGCCCGAAATTATGGGTGGCTTGATTATGATTTTTCCAGGTATCTGATTAGTTGGCAGATGTTACTTATTGTAATCGGACTATTCCAGTTGGCACGAAGAGCTTATACTCCAGCCGTTGTTCTTATTGGTGTTGGTCTTTTTTTCTTGGTTGATTTCCCCGACAATTTTAGGGAAAATTTCTGGCCTGTCTTAATTATACTGGTTGGTGTATCATTTATTCTTCAATGGCGACGTTCTCCGAATCATAAAAACCATCATGATTACGAGAAATTTCATAATCTTGGAGAAGATTACAGTAATTCAATAGATTACATTGATGAAACCGCAATCTTTGGTGGTAGAACCGTATCAGTAGTTAGCGAAAACTTCCAGGGAGGAAAAGTCACTGCAATATTTGGCGGATCGAATATCAATTTGCGCTATGCTAAACCAGTGCCAGGATGTACTATTGACATAGCAAATATTTTTGGTGGAACTAAAATCTTTGTCCCCGAGGATTGGAATGTCAAAATTGAGGTTGTATCGATTTTTGGTGGATTCGATGACAAACGGGGTTCTTCGGTCATTTCGAGAACAGGTTCTGGAAAAATTGTGGTAATTAAAGGAACCTGCATTTTTGGTGGTGGCGAGGTAAATTCGATGCCATAGCTATTCAATATGGAACATCCCATAACAGCGAACAGAATTTCAAGTCTGATTTACTGGTTTTTCCCTGTAGCAATAGGAATTATTCAGGCAGTATTTAATAGTTATTATCAAATACTGCCTTTTACTATTGCATTTATCGATGGTTTGACTTTTAGTTTGATTCTTGGACTTTTAGGAATTGCTACCTGGTACGTTGTTAGATACAACGATCCCGAAAAAAGTGCTGTTATACAGATTCTTGCCAGTCATGTTGCCGCGGCTTTTGTTTTTACATCCTTGTGGATGTTATCCTCTGGAATCATTGCAAAGATTTTGATCAACAACACTTTGTATGATCGATATTTAAACGATCTGATTACTGTCCGGATTATTGGAGGATTTTTGTTTTATGCTTTAGTTGCAAGTATTTATTATACTTACGTTTACAGTCAGCACAACCGGGAAAAACAATTAAGGGAATCAGAGTGGCAGAATCAGATTCGAAAAACACAGCTGAACGCCTTGAAATCGCAGATTAATCCTCATTTTCTTTTTAATACCCTTAATTCCATCGCATCACTGACGCTAATCAATCCCGAAAAGGCTCACGGAATGGTCATAGCTCTATCTGATTTCATGCGTTATTCGCTTCGTAAGCAACAGGATGATATGGTGACGCTTGAAGTTGAATTAAGAAATATCGGATTGTATCTGCAAATCGAAAAAATCAGGTTTGGAAATAACCTGATATATCGGTTCGACGTAGAAGAATTGTGCAATCATCATTTGATTCCCAATTTGATCCTTCAGCCATTGTTCGAAAATGCGATAAAGTACGGAGTTTATGAAGCATCAAAACCAGTAGAAGTAATTCTGGAGGCAAGAAAATTACAAGGTGTGATGGAAATAAAAATAATCAATGATTTTGATCCTGAATCCGTTCCACTGAAAGGAGAGGGTGTCGGATTGGCTAATATTAATGACCGGCTTCGGCTGTTATACGGAAGTTCCAGACTTCTCTCGATTGAGCGGGGCGAAAAGCGATTTTCAGTAACGATTGTTATTCCGGATATCGTAGAAAGTATTCGTTAGGAATTGGGGTTTTTTAAGAAAATGTATAGCTGAAAAATGACAATGAATAAAATCAGAACATTAATTATTGATGATGAGTCTCTTGCAAGAGATTTACTCCGTCATTATCTGTCTAAAGATGAGCGTATTGAGTTGATTGGTGAATGCTCGAATGGATTTGAAGGGGTTTTGGCAATTCAGGAATTGAATCCGGACCTGGTTTTTCTCGATATTCAGATGCCAAAAATTACCGGATTCGAAATGTTGGAATTGATTTCCAACCCCCCGGTCATCATATTTTCTACGGCATACGATCAGTTTGCCATCCGTGCTTTCGAAGCAAATGCAATCGACTACCTGCTCAAACCTTATCCTTTTGAAAGAGTGGTTGTTGCTTTGAATAAGGCTATCGAAAAACTGAAAAGTAAAACTACATCTCCAGAAATCAATAATTTGATTCAATCCAGCGACCAAGAATCGGGAATGTTGAACCGTGTTGTTGTTAAGTCTGGTCGGAAAATTCAGGTAATCCCGGTTGAATCGATCTATTATATTGAATCACAGGATGATTTTGTGATGATTTATTGTAGCGAAGGTCATTTTATGAAACAAAAAACGATGAAATTTTTCGAACAGCACCTCGACGAGAAACAATTTGTGCGTATACATCGTTCCTACTTGTTAAACTTATTTCATATTTCTGAAATTCAGCAGTATGAAAAGGAATCCTGGATTGTTCTGACCAGGCAGGGTGCAAAACTAAAAGTGAGCAAAGCTGGATACGCTAATCTTAAAGAGAAATTGAAATAAACTAATGATGAAAATGGAGATTTGTTGGATTACAACCGTCGACAATCATTCATGATAATAAGAAATTCACAAACGATTGATGACATTGAGTGTCCGACGTTTTGTTGAGAATTCTATTTTACATGTGGTTTTACCAAACGCTCTTATTGTGACAAAAGAATTAATACCTTAGCAGTGATATCCAAGGGCAGAATAACGGTTGTGACTAAAAGCCGTTAGTTCGATATAACCATTGATAACCAGTCTGCAACCGGATCAAAGATGACCAAGGAATAACCATTACCGTGGAGATCCCTTAAAAATTAAAAATGATTGAAAATGATTAATGCTGTAATCATCGAAGATGAACCTTTACTGGGAAAAAATATGGCGATGATGATTCGGGAATATTGTCCTGATATAAAAGTTGTTGCACTCCTTGATTCAGGAAAAATGGCTCTCGATATCTTGCCTGTCATACAATACGATCTGATATTTTCGGATATTCAACTCGGTGATATGGATGCATTTTCCCTCTTCGAACGCCTGGAAAATACAAATCAGCGTATTATTTTTATCACAGCACATGACGAATTTGCGTTAAATGCCTTCAAATTAGATGCTATCGATTACCTTTTAAAACCAATACTACCTGAAGATTTAATCCGTTCTGTAAACAGAGCGATTGAACGTATTGAAAGTAAAGATCAATCAAATCCATTGTACGGAACTTTTACGGCGCAAAAAAGCGGTAAAATATTGATTAAAAGCAATGATGAAATTCACTTTCTTTCACCTGAAAAAATCATCTATTGTGAAGCTGATGGTGCTTATACAAAAGTTTATCTTGACGATAATAATGGTGAATATAAACTAGTTACCACACATTTAAAAAAAATTGAAGAGGCGCTTCCCAAAAATGTTTTTTTTAGAATTCACGATGCCAATATCGTAAACTGTAACTTTATCGACCACATTAAATACCAAAAAAGAGTTTGTGTTTTGAATCATATCACAGGCACAGAAAAAACGCAGCTCAAAATCTCAGAGCGGAAATATCCGAGTTTCATTGATTTTCTAAAAAACAACTGATTTTGTTTCTGGTTTACGCCTATTGGAAAAAACACTACGCCTGTTGGAATTCGAATGACGGTTGCCAAGTCGTTTGCGAATAATGACAAAGTATCGTATTATGCTTATTTTTTTGTTCAAATTTGCATCATTAGTTTTTATACAGACCCTAATCGTTCATATATAATCAATTCCCTCTGACAGGACATAAGATCCTGTCAGAGTTATTAATTCTTTTCTGAATATCATTCCTAAGTACTTCTTATTATTTCATATGTCTAACAATCAGTCAGATAAAAATAGTTGAAAATTTGCCATTTAATTCTGACCTTTGTCTATGAACAACAGTGAAATAAATATTGTATTATTTGATGGGGTATGTAACCTCTGCAATAAAACTGTACGGTTTATTATTCGGCGCGATCCAAAAGCAAAATTCAGATTTGCATCGGTCCAAAGTGAAAGTGGACAATTGCTCCTTAGGCAGCTAGGTCTTCCGATTGATCGTTTCGATTCCATTGTCTACATCAGCGATGACAAGTTTTATTTAAAATCGACGGCCGTTTTGACGATTTTGAGTAAATTAGGAAGCGGTTGGCAGTTGTTGTCTTTTCTTATGATATTTCCACTGTTTTTACGCGATAAGGTTTACGATTTCATTGCAAAATGGAGATATAAATGGTTTGGACATCTGGAAAGTTGTATTGTTCCGGCTCCGGAAAATTCTGATAGATTCCTCGAATAGAAATTCATTTTTGTTTAAACCTCGCTTGTATTCAATCCGGACCTGAATTGACGACATTAAACGGTTTTTTTAGACAAAATTTGTTTTCAATTAATCAAGTAGATTATATACCTTTACGTGACGGAGTAAGCTAAATATTTGGCACTTCATTAAAATGGTTTATATTTGCCACCACAGTTTATCAACATAAAAATATGAGTGTCGAAAATAGTAGCATTAAAAGGGATGCTGTAAGAGAGAATATTCTTAAAATAGCACAGGAGATCTTCAGCAAATATGGGTATAAGAAGACGACCCTCGACGATATTGCCAATGCAGTCCGAAAAGGTAAAAGTTCGCTTTACTACTATTTTAGTAGTAAAGAAGATCTTTTCCAGGAAGTAATTCAAAAAGAGGCAGATATTCTTCGTGAAGAATTATCAAAGGTGCTTCAAAAAGACATTGATCCTGCTGAAAAATTGAGAGATTATGTGATGACCAAAATCACGACATACAGGCAATTAGCCAATTTTTACAATGCAATTGAAAACGACACCGCCGCAGTGGAGTTTATAGATAAGATAAAATCACAATACTATCAGGAAGAGATCCGTATGATGAAGCGGATTTTGCTGGAAGGCGCCCGGCAGCGGAAATTTATTGTAAAAGATTTTGCACTTGTTGCGATTGGAATTACTACTGCAATCAGGGGACTCGAAATGCCACTCTCTGCCGGTCCCTATCGCTCGACTGACCTTGGCAAAAGTGTCGATTCTATCGTGAAAATAATTTGCTATGGTATCATGAAAAGAGATTAAATATTTGATTAGTAATAAAAAAGCAGGCAATTTAGACCTGCTTTTTTATTTGAATGAAACATCACCACCACTCGATTTCTCGATATTCCGATCTTTGGGGTTTCCAGCCACTCTGATATTTCCCCCGCTGCTTGCCTTGGCAATAATTTTTTCGGACACATATATTTTTAAGGTTGCGCCGCTGGAAGCACCTGCATTGCAAATTTTGCTTTGTAAATCAGATGCTTTAATGTTTACGCCACTCGATCCATCGACAGACAGATTGTCGGCCAGACCAGAGAGATCGATGTCTCCTCCACTGTTACCTTCAACATTAAGGTTATTTACAACCAGGGACAAATCGATATTGGCTCCGCTTGATGCAGAAAGATCAAGAGAAGACAATTTCAACTCTGACTTTGATTTTATATCTGAACCAGAACTCGCTTCAAGCGAATGAATTGTTTTAAAAGTGACAAATACTTTCTTTGCTTTACTTGAACGTATCTGTTTTTCAGGATAAATCTTTAGTTCTCCGTTTGAAACTTCCGTTTTAATATTATCCTGAAGGTTTTCATCTGCCTCCACCACCACTTTTATAACAGAATCCTGAAGTAAGATTACTTCTATGCCTGCACTAGCTGCTATTGACTCAAATATTCCTACCTGGCGTTCGGTTTTGAGGACTTTTCCGTTACCCTTTATTCCATAAAAACAAGAACTAAAGAGCAGTGAAATCAATAACCAGGCAACTAAATTGAGGTTTCGTTTTTTCTTCATAATAATTGATAATTAAGTGATTAATAAAAGGTAAAATACCTTTTATCATTTGACGCTATTCCCTTCTTTCCGGTTACAAAAAATTCTAAAAACTCTTTCTACTGGAGGTTAAGCGGTGTATCGTTTATTCAGCAATTAACTTTTTGGAAAGTGTATCAGCAAGAAGTCGCCACTTACCTTCCATAATCCTCTAATCTCTACTGAGTAATTTCCGCTGAGTTTAAAAGCTTGTGAAACAATGAATCTCTTGTCGGTTGACATATAAGATCCAGGAAGTGAGACCGGTACATGTGACTCAATACTGAATTGCGTTTTTGTAAAAGATTTTTTGTAACAAAAGTGCTGTCGGAAACATAAGGATATCAGTAAGCCAATATTCCCTGACTTGTAAGCGGAGACTCATATCGTATCCAGACAAAATCGGAGGTATCTTTTACCATATTATATCCTTTAGGGATATTAAGATTAAACTTGTGCTCCTTAATCAAAGCGTCGGAAATTGTCTGTTCTTTATATTTATTTTGGGCATATAATTCCATAAGCTTCATTTTTTCGGCTTTCAGGATTGCCGCAATGATCATATCCGATTTCTTTGCAAAAATCCTGATAAAACCAGCCTCATCAGATGCCTGTACAGTTACAACAACTTGTGTTCTGGCTCAAACGTTGTACTGAACAGTGACTGAAGGTTCTGTTAATGAAGGAAGAATTCGTGTCAGAAGAATATTTCGGGTGGTTTCAAATATTTTAAAGGCGTTGTGGGTACATTTACGACATTTAGTATGGGCTCCTCCTGAGGCAGGCAAAGTTGTGGTTGCGCGAGGTAGCGCTTAATGGTATCACCGACATTTCCCACCCAAACCCCTTTGGCGATCATTACGATTGTTTCACCCGGTCTGCCTGTAACACTTTTCATGAGTATTGTCCCATCACCTCCACAAGCCGAAAAGAACCAAATCAAAGAAAAGACAAAGAAATATGGCGTAATTTTTGAATTCAAAGTTCAATATTAAAGGCATTTAAACCGAGCGATCTAAATACACCTAAGATATAACAGAAACCCCGATTCGGATGAACGAATCAGGGTACCAATATCATTTTAACCTGATTATTACTTAAGTGGTTCTTTCTTGTTATCGTCTTTAGGGCGATCACCGGGAGTCTCATCATCATCTTTAATTGATTTTTTAAAGTCTTTCATTCCTTTCCCAATTCCACTCATAAGTTCTGGAATCTTTCTCCCTCCAAACATAAGTAAAACCACGGCAATGATGAGGACAATTTGCCACACCCCAATAACGCCTAAAATAAGTATTAAACCCATAGTATATTTATTAATTCGTTTGTTACAAATATAGTAAAAGTTGAGTCCATATAATATTAATCTGTGGAAAACAACAGAGCCGGATAACGGTAATAACACAAAGCTCCGAACATTATTATGCCCGGAGCTTATGAGAAAGGTACAAATAGTACTTATTCCTTAAGTGGTTCCTTTTTATTATTGTCTACAGTAGGTGTCTCTTTTGGAGCATCTGCAGAGGTACCATCTTCCTCCTTTATGGCTTTTTTAAACTCTTTCATTCCTTTGCCAATTCCGCCCATCAGTTCCGGAATCTTTTTACCTCCAAACATAAGTAAAGCAACAGCAACGATTAAAACGATTTGCCATGGTCCAACTACTCCTGCAATTATTAACAAGTTCATAATATCAAGTTTAATTTGTTTCTGTGTAAAAATAGTATTCCGGCTGATAGCTTATTCCATACAAGCCTAAATAATTTCTTTCCTTAAAAAACATCAAGAAATTTTTCATTTAAATAATTTCCAGATATCGTTTCCATTGGCATAAATAAGCAATGAGAAAAGAATAACCATTCCGACTATCTGGGCATACTCAAGGAATTTATCACTTGGTTTTCTGCCCGTTATTATCTCGAAAAGTAGAAATAAAACGTGTCCGCCATCAAGTGCCGGTATAGGAAGAATATTCATAACAGCCAGAATAATAGAAAGGAAAGCAGTAAGGCTCCAGAATGACTCCCAGTCCCATACGCCGGGAAAAATATTCCCGATGGCGATAAATCCGCCCAGCGATTCGTAGGCTTTTGTTTCGGGAGCAAAAAGCAATTTGAACTGTTTCAGATAATTGCCTACTGCATGATACCCTTTTGAAATACCGGCAGGAATTGATTCAACGAAACCGTACGTAATTGTCTTAAATTCGAAAACTCCTTCAATTTTCCTTGTATGTTGAATACCAAGCTGCCCAGCAAGTCCTATCTTTACCGGAATCGTTTTTTCTGTTCCATTTCGTTTTATTAAAAGGCTGATTGTCTTGCCTTTTGAAATGGCAACAGTGTCTGTAAACTGATCGTAGAACTGAAAACCAGATCCATTAATTGCAAGGATTGAGTCTCCTATCTCAAAACCAGCATCGCGGGCAGGTGAAATTTTGCCAAATCCGACAACTTTACAAGAATAAGGAATTCTATAATCGATAAAATATCTGTCAGTTAATAGTTTTGGTATTATTTCGTTTTTAACCGGGACAATAATTGTTTCTGAGTTACGTAGTACTTCAATTGTTTTGGCACCGTTAAGTACTATTACTGGGATAATTTTGCTGAAATCTTCAACTTCCTTACCGTCAACCGATATTATTTTGTCTCCACTGAGAAGACCCATCTCTCTTCCTGTTTCACTTACGGCTATCCCGTATTTTACATTTTTTGTTGGCAGGTATTGTTCTCCCCATACAAAGAGGATCATTGAATAAAGCAGGATGGCAAGAATAAGATTAAACAAAACACCTCCGATCATAATGATCAAACGCTGCCATGAAGGTTTCGAGCGAAACTCCCAGGGTTCGGGAGGCAGTTTCATTTGCTCTTTGTCCATTGACTCGTCAATCATTCCGGATATTTTTACGTATCCACCTAATGGCAGCCATCCAACACCATATTCGGTTTCTCCTTTTTGAAACTTGAAAAGTGAGAACCAGGGATCAAAAAAGAGATAAAACTTCTCAACCCTGCATTTAAAAGCTTTTGAAAATATGAAATGGCCAAATTCGTGAATAATAACCAGAATTGAGAGACTAAGAAGTAATTGGGCAGCCTTTATAAGAATAATCATATGTATAAAATATCAATTTTTAAGTTGCAGTTTGCTCACTATCTCAGAGGCATATGCGCGTGCTTCAGAATCAGTTGCAATATAATCGCCGAGGGTTGGCTGTGCAATGAAGGTCGATTTTTGCATAACCAGTTCATTAACGTTCCATATATCTGGGAAATTGATTTTCCCTTTAAGAAATGCCTCCACCACAATTTCATTGGCAGCATTTAAAATACAAGCCAGATTTCCCCCTTTTTGCAAAGCTTCGTAAGCAAGTGCAAGATTACGAAAATTTTTCGTATCGGGGGCTGAAAATGTTAACGTTGGGAAATCGGCAAAATTCAACCTTGGAAATGTATTGCATATCCTTTCGGGGAAGCTAAATGCATACTGGATAGGTAATCGCATATCGGGTAAGCCAAGTTGTGCCTTGATTGACCCGTCGCAAAACTGGACCATTGAATGGACGATACTTTGCGGGTGTACAACAACTTCAATTTGCGTTGGTTTTAATCCGAAAAGCCATTTTGCTTCAATTACCTCAAATCCTTTATTCATCAGCGATGCCGAATCGATGGTAATTTTAGCTCCCATATCCCAGCTTGGATGCTTTAACGCATTTTTGGGGGTAACACTGGCAATCGTTTTTTTGTCCATTCCGTGAAATGGTCCCCCGGAACAAGTGAGTATCACTTTTTCAACGGGATTCATATATTCACCTGCAAGACACTGAAATATCGCAGAATGCTCTGAATCAACCGGCAGTATATCCACTTTATTTTCAATCGCCAGTCTGTTGATCAGATCGCCGGCTACAACCAGTGTCTCCTTATTTGCGAGCGCAATTTGTTTTTTTGCTTTTACTGCATTAATAGTTGGAATCAGGCCCGAATAACCTACCATAGCGGTCAGCACAAGGTCAACGCTACCCATCTCAACCACCTGTGCCAAAGCTGCTGACCCCGCGTAGACTTTGATGTCTTCTCCTGCAAGAGCGTTACTTACAAATTCATATTTTTCTTCATTGGCAATTACTACTACGTTGGGACGAAATTTTTTAGCCTGCTCTATCAATAAACTTACATTATTGTTGGCCGTCAAAACCTCAACGGTAAATCTTTCAGGATTATTATCAATTACCTCGAGTGCTTGCTGTCCGATTGAACCGGTCGAACCGAGTATCGCAATATTTTTCATACAAATAGTTTAAAATTTGACGTAATCCTCTGGATTGATAGATATTCCATTGAGCCACATCTCGAAATGCAAATGCGGTCCGGTCGTCTCTTTTCCCGTGTTACCCATAATCGCGATCGCTTCGCCTGCACGAACTTTATCTCCCTGAATCTTAAGAAGCTCCGCATTATGACGGTAAACTGTGACCAGATTTTGATCGTGCTGGAGATAAATAACATAACCTGTATCGATTGTCCAGCCAGCAAATATTACAGTTCCGTCGAGTGCTGCGGATATACGGGCATTCAATTTCCCAACAATATCAACCCCTAAATGACCATTGCTCAAATCGTACTTTCCTGTAATCATGCCATTTATCGGTGGAAAGAAAAGCAATCCGGCTACGCCACCTCGTGTAACTGAACCCGAATTTATCCCGAGATTGGTCTGCTCCCGTGCAATTTCGTCTTTGAAAAGACTGTCGTGATCGTATTTTTTGAACTGAACCTGATCGGGTCTTGGTATTGCTCCGCGTTTGACTGCGGTGTCCGATGGAGTTTCCCCAGCCAACATGGCCCTAAAATCGTTGAAATATTTGTCACGCCTCTGAATTTCGAGATCAAGCGAATCGACTATGAGGACATTACGAATTAGCATCTGCCTCATTTTTCCGGTAGGATATCCCGGAATGTACTCCCGCAATGGTGTAAACGCAATTAAAACGGTAACTCCGATGATGATAGATACGACAGCAAGAACCAATGCCATCACCAACGTTCTTGCATTAAATCGTATTTGTTTTATAATGTGTAGATTAAGATCGTTAAATATTACTATCCTATATGGATTCTGAAATAACTTCTTAATCTTATCCCGCTTCCTTTCTTTCGGCATTCCTTTTTTGTATCAATAGTGTTCAAACTTACATGAAAATTACACGATACACAAAATTTTAGGTGGAATCTAAGTAGTTTCAATCTCACGTCCAGTTTAAAGATATTGATTATTAATGGTTTGGCAAATGTTAAACTTCCCTTGATTTCAGATGTCAATTTTTTTGGAATTTTTTATTTGATTTCTCGGTTATTGTAACTACATTTGCACCCTCTTAAAGAATAAGACGTTCCTATAAAACAACAATATACTGTGGGGTAGAGCAGTTGGTAGCTCGTCGGGCTCATAACCCGGAGGTCACAGGTTCGAGTCCTGTCCCCGCTACTTTTAGTAGAACTAAAGACCTGTAAGATAATTTCTTGCAGGTTTTTTTGTGTCAAATTGGAAACACAATGAAAATCTTTCGATGCTTCTGACCAAAATTGGCACTCACCAGTTGGGCTTTTCATTTATTTCATAGCCAATCCCTTCCAAAATATCTTGTGTTAAATCTTCGTAAAAGACTTCCTATGTAAGTATTTGTCTTTACATTGGAGCACTAATTCAGAGGACACAAATTGAAGATTCCGTCCA
>JANXZJ010000047.1 GCA_025355585.1 Mariniphaga sp.
GA
The DNA here is from genome assembly GCA_025355585.1 of Mariniphaga sp. Lineage (GTDB taxonomy): Bacteria > Bacteroidota > Bacteroidia > Bacteroidales > Prolixibacteraceae > JAAFHB01. Next base: position 3 of record JANXZJ010000047.1, read on the forward strand.
AAATGCATAGGTGTTTCCTGCATTTCCTCCACGATCATCGCTTTTTCAGCATATGGTTTTTTGTCCTTCTTAAAATTGCCATTTCGTATGGTAAAGAGCATGAGGCCTTGTTTATGAAAATCACCACTTCCAAAGTCGGTTAAATCCCAGCCCAGCATGTTGTCGACTATTTCACCACAGATCTCATATTTACCTTTCCACTCCTCCGGACTCCAGAATGCCCAGGGCGGAAGTTTGAAATTCATTTGATCTAAAAATGCTATTGAATTGACAATGTACTGGTTAATTTCACTTCGTTTCATATTTTAAGGTTTTAATTTTTAAAATTTCGATTTATTGTTTGAAAAAAATAAGACTGCGATCAACCCTCTTTTAGTTTAAAAGCGCTGAATAACAAATATCCCAAAGCTACTAATAATACGGCCATGCCACCCGTTTGTCCAAGCGAATTGGAGGCAATTCCCATGATCAGCGGAATAACAGCTCCGCCGGCAACTCCCATGATTAAAAGACCGGATATCTCGTTGGCGCGTTCAGGTTTACGTCTTAATGCAGCAGCGAAGATAATCGAAAACACATTGGCAACAGCCAGTCCGAGAATAAATACCATCGACAAAATTCCCCAAAGGTTTCCGATAAAAAGCATTATAAGCAAAGCCGGAATGGCAATGAACATACTTACAATGAAAAATTTACGGCCAGACAATTTTACAAGAAGAATGGCACCTGCAAAGGAACCAACCGTTCTTGCAATAAAATAGAGACTGGTTCCCAGTCCTGCTTTTTCAAGAAGTATATCGCAACGTTCCATCAAAAATTTGGGAATCGTTGTATTTAAACCCACATCAACCCCAACTACAAAGACAATCGCGAGAAACAGCATCAATATAACCTTGTCTTTCAAAAGCCGGAAAGAGGATGCGAAAGAAGAACCGGATTGATTGACAGGTTCTTCGTGAATTGGTGTAACCAATAAGAAAATGGCGGAAAGTACAGTCACAACTGCAAAAATCACAAAAATGAATTTCCAGCTTCCAAAACTTACTGCGGCAACTCCGGCTAAGATCGGACCCAGGAAGGATGCAATTGCCTTGATAAACTGGCCGAGTGTTAAGCTGCTTGTCAGCCTGTCGCCTCTTACAACATTGGTCAGCAGCGGATTTAATGAAACCTGAATAATTGTATTTCCAATTCCCAGCAAACCAAAAGCAACCAGCATCATCGGAAAACTATAGCTGATCAGCGGTATCAGCATGGCAAGAAAGGTAATGACCATGCTAAGAATCACCGTATTTTTGCGACCCAGCTTGTTCATCATGAGTCCGGTCGGAACAGAAAGAACTGCAAACCATAGAAATAAGGTCATCGGTAAAAGGTTGGCGAGCGTATCGCTTAACATGAAGTCCTGCTTCACATAGTTGGTTGCAATGCCCACCAAATCGACAAAGCCCATTACGAAAAATCCTAACAAGACCGGCAATAATTTAGTAACTGAGGATTCTTTATTCATTTTGTGTTTTAAAAATTTAAAATCAATTTTATAACATTATATATTAAATAGTTAACTTTATATTCCTATCACCTCGCTGAAAGTTTTTTTATATCAGCCAAGAATAGGGTTAATAGGATGGTGGCAGATTACTTTTCAAACCCCAGGTTGAAATCTTTGAATCCATCTGGAAATCAATTACTGCTCCATCTTTTATTTGACTGTGTCTGAACCAGGCTTGATTTAAGCTTTTCCCGTTAAGGTTTACCGATTTCACATACTTGTTTTCAAATGAAGCATTTTTCCCGTAAATGACAATTTTTTTCCCGTTTTCCATCTGTATAGTTACTTTCTCATATCTTGGCCCATTTACCAGGTATAAATCCTGTCCTGCTACCGGGAAAAAGCCAAGCTTTGAAAAGATTAGCCAGGAACTCATGGCGCCTGAATCATCGTCACCGGGACCAGCCTTCCGTGTAAAATTTGCTGTCGATATTTGTCTTACATATTTGGATGTAAGGTCAGGACGCGCCACATAGGTAAAAAGATAAGGAGCTAAAAAACAGGGCTCATTTGTGATTTCAATCTTCTTGTCGACATAACTTTCCAACCGGTTTGTAAAAATCGTTTTACCTCCTATCATGTTGATGAGTTTGTCCATTTGATGGGGAACAAAAAAAGAATAGGTCCAGCTGTTCCCTTCGTAAAAATGCTTGCTAAAAGAACCTCCAGGATTTTCATTCGGATTAAGGACTTCCCATTTACCAGTTGAATCCTTGGCTGTTATAAAACCGCTGAAACCTTCATTTTTAATATCCTGGTTCCATAGATTTGTCCATTTGGTACTCCTGTTGTAAAAGCGATCTTTATCTTCCTTGAAACCAAGTCCTTCAGCAACTCTTGACAAACAGAAATCATTGTATGCAAATTCCATCGTTTTGGATGCAGAGCCATAGGACATTTTAGGAATAGTGTTAAAAGGTACCCAGCCCTGATCATTATTTCTGTAGTGCGGCGTTCTGCCTGAAATTGTTGCATGTCCTTTTAGAAGTTTATATGCATCAGGCCAGTTAATACCTTTTACTCCTTTTGCATAGGCATCAGCTATAACGTTATCCACATCATCCCCTCCCTGCACCATGTCACCAAGTCCACATAAAAACGCGTCCGAAGCATAACCATAGTGCTTGAATATTTCAATAAACGATTGAATGTTATCCCTTACAACACTTTCCCTGATTAATGTAAGAAAAGGGAATTCGCTTCTGAATGTGTCCCAGATACATAGCTGATCATCATAGTATGGCCCTGAATAATCCCATGGACAGTCACCTGTCCTGTCTTTAGGTGATATCTGGGTGTAATACAAAGCGGTATAAAAAATTGTCTTTTCATCTTCTGAAATATTCTTGTCGTCAATTAAAACCGCGCTTAAAGCCCTGTTCCATTTTTCTGTGGCATTTGCTTTGGTTTTGTCAAAATCAAAGCCTGAAATTTCATTGTTTACAAAGCTCATTGCATTCGCTATACTCTTTGTTGAAACAGAAACTTTCATGTACACCTTTTCATTGGCCGTGGAGTTGAATTTAAGAAAACATCCAACTCCATCACCAGATATCGTATCCGAATTGTTGTGCATTTTTCGTTGAGCATTATCGAACATTCCATGACTCAGGACAGGTTTACTGAACTTAATTGCATAATAAATGGTTCCCCGGGCAAAATACCATCCGTCATTCAGTGTCAAAGAACCTGATATTAGATTATTCTTTGCGTCATAAGAAACAACAGAATAGGTATACTTGCTTGTAAACGAGTGAGAAGGATAAATCATTATGCTCGCTTCTCCATTGCTGGTTTCAGGATAGGTGAATCGGTAAATAGCGGTATTCTGATCCGAAGTAACCTCTGTCTTAATTCCATAGCGTGTAAGATCTACCGAATAATAATCGGGTCGGGATACTTCATTTGCCTTGTCGGAATCGTACTCCGTTTCCTTATTACCTCCATTATCCCAGCAAGAAAGGCCTGTTTGCGGTGATACAAGAAGATTCACGTATTTATAAGCACTCCCGGTATTTACATTGGTGAAACCGGAGATCTTCTCTTTTGAGCCATAACCGTTTCTTGAGTTTGGAGTATGCGGACAGGGACGAACAGATCCAAAAGGCATAGATACCCCAAAGGAGCATTTACCAATATCAATCCCGATGTTCTGATCGACATATTGAACAAGATCCCGTATCTCGTAACCGCTTTTAGCCGGTATTGATGCTTTTTTGTCCTGAATATTCGACTGATAACTAGCCGTATGCAAACCAACAGGATCTTTTTTTTCCTTTGAGAATGCAATCACACCGTGGCATAAGAAAAACAGCAACAAGAAAAATAATTTCCTTTTAAATAATGAAGAAATACATTGTATCGTCATACTAAATTTGTTTTCTATGTTTTATTCCAGGCCAATTTTCGTTGACTTTATCACTAAGTGACACTTTAAACTGATTCGATTGACTGTGATTAATCTCTTACCATATAGCCATTTATATTGGCTATAGCAGAACTAATCTCGTCCATCCCATTAAGCAGCTCAATGGTCAGATCGAAATTTTTGATTTCACCGGGTTCAAGGGAATCAAGAATTCCACTGTTCCGGGGATCAATACGCCCACCAACATAGCAATTGCATGGTTCCATTCCCATCACATAATCTCCTTCACCCATTTGTTTCCACTGAGTGAAATTGAAAAGCTGTTTTTTATTGAAGTGAATAGCAGCGCCAATTTTTAGCTTTTCATTGATCAAAGCCACCGAGGTATCGCCATTGGGATCTGATTTCAGGTTGTGATAGAATACCTGTTCCGAATAATCTGGTGTAGGCGGTTGGCACTGATGATATTCCGCTTCACCCTTGATGGCATCCTGATCCCTGGGTGTTAACCGCTGTGTAGGTGTCACTAACATCGCGTCCTCGTCAAGCAAAGGATACCCCATGTTAAAGTGGAACAGCAACATCAATGTTTCCCGTTTGAAACCAAGATTCTCAACTGTGTTTTTAATATAGATTTTGTTCTCTCCATATTTACAGGTGATTTTCCGGCCAAGTATTAAATTTTCACCGAAAAGCCTGGCTTCCCTCATTTTACCACTGATGGTCAGCACCGGAACATCGTCGGTCCATTCGGTTTTTGCGCATACCTCCTCGCCGGGAGTATTTGCAATCCGGCCATGCAGCGGGAAAGACTCCCCATTTTCGTCACAAGGAATCCCTGCATTTCGTAACCCGCAGGTGGTCAGAAAACCGGCATGAAAACTGCGTAAAAAACCAGCTCCATTTTCATTGTAATATTCAGGAGCCACAATTCCGGCTTTCGCAATATAGCTGCAATTAATGCCGTTGAATGACAATCCGGCAATATCGAGACATCTGTCAGCAAGAACTGTAAACTCCAGTCCTGAACCTGTCTTGACATCGAAGGCTTTTACACCTTTGGCTTTTCCTCCTGCAAGCGTATATTCTTTAATCCCAAATAGCTGGCTAAAATCGCCAGCATATTTGAGCATTTCTCTTTTGGTAAGCTTTTTTGTTTCCATTTACTGCTTAATTCCAAGCGTTACTATTTCATGAGGTTTCAATTTTACATTGATTGATTTACCTTTAATTTCAGGCGCTTCCGCATTATTAAGTGGAAACTCAATCAGATTAAGTCTGCGTGCCGATTTAACTGTGACGGGTAAATTGATCGTTGCATTTGTTGCCTTTCCTTCCACCTCAACCAATCGAATAACGAGCTCCTCCCCTTCTTCCGATTGTTTCACACCTGTCATTGCAACATTAGTTGGAAAAACAGAGAAAAACGATTCTTCTTCCGGACGGGTTGCATGGTTCTTCGCAAGTGCCAGTGAAGGTGGTTCAGCCGCGTAAACAGGTACATTAAAGTCTTCACCTTCAGCCCAAACCTGATTCTTCCAATCTCCGGCGTGAGGATAAAGTGCATAACTAACGATAAATTTGCCAAGATTCGGATAGATATCGGGGTTTCCTGCCGCCCGCATCAGTGTGAGCCTCAATTCGCCATTGTGGTAAGAATTGCCGTATTTTGTTTTATTCAACAGCGCGATACCTGTTTTCCCGTCAGTTACATCTACCCACTTTTGTGCAGGAACTTCCTGTCCGTCATTGGCTTCTGCAGATATTCCATAATCATTCCGATGTTTGATGGATTCAGGAATTTCTTTGCCACCTATTTTCCCGTTGGCGGGTCTTTCAACAACATCGAAAGGAACCTGGTTGTAATACCTTGAATTCTGCATTGCAAGTGGAAAAACGGCTCGTAACATTGGTGAATCGGTTGTGTCACTTCCAGTCTCCAGCCAATGTACTTCCATATCGTAGGCAATTCGTGGATACGAACGATAAAGATACATGCGCTCAATAAACCGTGATTTTCCCCATATTTTAACGGTTTCGATGCAGGCTCTGACGGGGCCGTTTTCAATAACCTTCACGCTCTTTACATCCGTAACATCCTCAATTTTAACATTTTTATTGAGTACCCACGATTTCATCCCCCCTTTTTTATCTTCCATGAACATCCTTAAGGTATTGAGCTGTCCACCGCTTTTAACAATCTCGGTATTGGTACGTTTGTCGAAAAGGCTTACAATTCCGCCGGTTTTCAAGTCAACCTTGACCTTGAAAAAATCGGTATCAAAGGTATTGTCAGCAAATGGGATCGGCTCGATGTATTCTCCCGGTTTGGTCATGTCAACATAAAAAGTTTTGTAACCTCCTGCAGGAAATTGATCAACAATAAACTGGACTTTAGAGGTATAACCCGGAGGCGTCGGTTTTGAAAATACAATTTGCGCCGGATACGTTTTCCCTGAACCATCACGAACCAATACCGAGGCTAATTTCCCGGCAGATTTAGTCTGTTTGGTTGCATAATCGGCTGCCAAAAAGTTCTCATTCTGATTTTTTGCCTGTGCCGAAGGAACAAGTGTTTTATCAACAGGGGTAAAGTTTTGTCCATAATAATTTGCTCCCCAGGTTGCTACTTTTACTGTAAATGGTTCCTGGTGCGAATAAACGTTTGCCTCAACGATTACTTTTCGTGAGTTTGGCTGAAGATTATACGCCACAACGGGTTGTCCCATATTTGTTTTAAATTCAACCTCATCGGCCATTTTACGGAAAGCATTGTCGCGCAATTCTTTTGACTTGCGAAGGACTTCAGAATAACGGGCAACAGCCTCCTTATTGGCTTCGTTAATTGCCGATCCGGGAAGAATGTCGTGAAATTGATTGAAAGTTACCGTTCTCCAAAGATCGCGTAATTCATCAGCCGGGTATTTATCGCCATTCAGCCAGCGAAGCGTATTGAAGAATTCGCTGCTGTACAAAGAATTTTCACTATTCCGGTTACCTTCTTTAATATCAGACACATTCGAATAACAACCTTCGAAAATGAATTGCATTTCACCAAAATGGGTTGGACGGCCGTCCATCTCTTTGGAAACCTTGCTGAAAAAATCGCCGGCTGTCGTAAACTTTACAGCGGGATATCCAGGAGTTTTATCCAATTGATGCACCATGTCGATGTTTGCACGTGTTGGACCGCCACCATGATCGCCTACACCCGTGATTTGCAGTAAGCGATGTTTATCGGGTGTAATCAGTTTTAATTCATCTTTCAATTTCAGCGTGATATCACCGTTGTAACCGTCATTTGCATAACACAATACCTTTGAAGAGTCACTTCCTACCCACCAAAATGTACCCTTAAAAGGTTTGGTCCGGTGAAAATAGAAGTAATCGCAATCTGCCTGTTTCAGAATCTGTGGCATCTGTGAGATATGCCCAAAATTATCGGGCAACCAACCAATATTCGCCATTTTCCCGAAATTACGTTGAAAGTAGCGTTGGCCCAGAAGAAAAGACCGGCTGATCGCTTCTCCCGATGAAAGGTTCACATCACCTTCAGTCCACATTCCACCCGCCAGTTCGAGCCGACCGGCTTTTACATATTTCTTCACCATTTCAAGTAACGGAGGATCAACTTTTTCGACAAAGTTGTAAACGGCGGCCTGACTTTGCAGCATTGTAAAATCAGGGAATTCATCCATAAAAGCAACTGTTTGCCGAAGGTTATCATTGCACATTTTCATCGTTTCCGAATAGGTCCATAGCCAGTTCATATCCATGTGAGCATGCCCAATAACATGAATGGTATCTTTCGGAGGTGGTGCAACCTTCGCATTGCGTTCGGTTTTTACACCCTTTTCAACTGCTAAAGCCCATAAAGGCAAACAAATTGCACACACAAAAATAATTGCTAGTGTGCTGATAATAATCTTCTTCATAATTAGCTGTTTTTCATTAGTTATATAATCAATTATTAAATTCTTCAACTGCCTCAAACATTGCGACAATATTCTCGGGTGGCACATCGGGCATGATGTTATGAACCGTATTAAAGACAAACCCACCACCAACAGTAAATACTTCGAGGTTATGCTTAACGTGATCTTTCACCTGTTGCGGGGTCGCCAGGTTCAAAATACTTTTGGTATCGCATCCGCCACCCCAGAAAGTAATATCGCGACCGAATTCCTTTTTCAAACGCCACGGTTCCATATTGACCGCATTAATCTGTACAGGATTCAAAATTTCGAAGCCGGCATCGATCAATTCCGGAATCAACTCATAAATGCCTCCGCAACAGTGCAACATGGTATGCATCGAAGAATTGGCTTTCACATAGTCGCAAAGCATTTTATGCCTTGGTTTGAAGAACTCGCGATACATTTCGGTTGAAATGAACGGTCCGTTGGTAGTTCCCAAATCATCGCCAAATTTGATAATATCGACCACATCGCCTACCGCTTCACAGGTTTTCACAAGCGTATTCATGTGGCTTTCCATCAGTGCATCCAGAAACCGGTGCACTTCGTCTGGGTCTGCCAGCAAATCCATCAGAAAGTTATCCATCCGACGAATGAAGGCACCCCACTCAAACAGGTTACAACCGATTCCCAGCAGCAAAGCCTTGTCTGTCTTCTTTTTTAAGTCAATGGTTTTCTCGCGCAGCAGTTTCCAGAAATTCTTCTCATCTGCCCAATCCCAGGGAGTAAATCCAAATCCACCCCATATGGTACGCTTCATATCACTCGCAAGATTCTTATAATCTTTAGGATACCCATCAACATAGGGGAAAATCGTTTGGTCGAAAAAAGTAGCTCCAACAGGCATTCTTCCAATTATTTCAGTACCTGATCCGTAAGTAATTCGTGAACCATCGGGTAGCAATTGCGTATCAAACCATTTAGGATAGAGTGCTTTGTGCCCCGGGATCACTTCAAGTTCATGCCAGTAATCTTCGTTTGTATTAAAATGCCGGCCAATGTCCAGCACATTCACGTTGAAATGGTCTAATAACTCCATTTCAGGCTGAGCGACTTCCTGAATTACGTCGTAAACATGTGTTTTCAGATGTGTCTTACCCAAATATTTAATCAGATTTTGATAGGCAACAACCGAAAGGCCGGAACTTGGCGTTGCACCAAGGTCGATGGGAACCCTGTCTGGTTCACGGTGATTAATGGCCGCAAGCAATCTCTCTCGTGGTGTCATGATCGTAGTCGTTAGTAATTATGAAAGAAGTGAGTATGTCTCTTCCTTAAACTTTTTTCCTGTCGCTTTAAGGGTTTGTACCCCATTCTTTATTAGGCCGATCGCCCATTACAAGGCGTAGTTCACCTCCGTTTTCAATATCGGTATGACTGATGAAAGGTCGGTTCAACTCTTCACCGTTTAGTGTAGCTGATTGTATGTATTTGTTCTTTTTCGAGCACTCTTTGGCAATCACCGAAAAAGTTTCTCCGTTAGGGAGCTGAATTTTTACAGAGGTGAAAAACGGGCTGCCAATGGCATATTCGCCACTTCCGGGAGTAACCGGGTAGAATCCCATGGCAGAGAATACATACCACGAACAAAGTCCGCCGCCATCTTCATCGCCCGGAATACCCAGCGGACGATCGTCGAACCACATATCCATGATTTCACGAATCCGGCGTTGTGTTTTCCAGGGATGTCCCGCGTAATTATAGAGATAAGGGATGTGAAACGATGGCTCATTGCCAGTTACGAACATGCCGTTCAAACCGGTTGCATCGGGGAATTGCCCCATAAACTGCCATTTGGAGATATGAGTTGGTTCGTTAAAAAGTGCATCCACCCGTTTTACAAAAGCTTCTTTCCCGCCAAGAAGTGCAATCAGGTCAGGTATGTCTTGCTGCACACTGAAATTCCAGGTCCATGCATTGTTTTCGGCATAGTAGGAGCGGCTACCCACGCCACCGGACAGTTGCGGATCGAAGGGCGTAACCCATTTGCCATTTGCCATTTTGGGAGCCATAAAGCCGGTAGCCGGATTAAAGACATTGCGATAGTTCTTCGAGCGTTTCATAAAATACTCGTAATCTTCTTTTTTATCCAAAGCCTTTGCCAATTGAGCCAGGCACCAGTCGTCGTAACTATGCTCCAAGGTAAGCGCCACGGCCTGACGTTTTTCGAAACCGTCTACTTTTGAAAAGGTTTCAGCGCTATCCTCAGGCAAAGCAGGATACCATCCGTTTTTCAGGTAAAAACTATCCAGCGAACACATGGGTCCCGATCGCCATGGCAGCATCGTAGCCTGGGTGGCATTCTTTTTCAAACCTTCATAGGCTTTTTCAACATCAAAGTTCTTTATCCCCTTTTGGTAAGTATCCCAGACCAATGCAGCAGAATGGAACCCGATCATGGCCGGAAAATCACCATAAAACTGCGGAAAACCCGGCATCCAGCCACTTTGCTCATACATCCGAATATACGACTCGGCCATATCAGCTTGTTGCAAAGGATTCAGGATCAACATCAACGGGTGAAGACTCCGATAGGTGTCCCAAAGCCAGTCATCCACAAAGAAAGGTCGTCCGCCGTCGTCGTGAATCTTACCATCGTAACCACTGAAATAGCGGCCATCTTCCGAGATATTGACCATCCGCTCATTGCAACGGTATAATGAGGTATAAAATATTCGTTTTTGTCGTTCTGTTCCACCTTCCACCTGAATTTTGCCAAGTTCATTCATCCAAATCTGGTGGCTATCTTCCTTAACCGATTCAAAGGCTTTGTCGCTCATTTCCTTTCGAAGGTTCGCGGCAGCCTGGTTTTCATCAATATACGAAATGCCAATGCGAACTTCAACAGGTTTTTCAAGTGCATCAAATCCAACGTATACACCAACACCATTGCCTGCAATCTCTGTTTCCGTTTTAATTTTACCGGAATCGAATGAGCCCGATTTGCCAAATGGTTCACTGAACTCAGCATAAAAGAATTGCCGTGTTTTCTCAAATTCCTCCCAGCCCTGAATAATATTATTCCCAATAATCTTAAAAGAAGCTTTCCTTCCTGAGCGGAGGATAACGTTGTTTGAATCCTTACTGGTGTATTTAAAACGGTATATTACAGCACGTTCAGTGGTTGTCCAATCGGCTTCGATATTCGAATCTTCGAGTAAGACTTTGTGATACCACGGATGAACCTCTTCCTGATCGTGATCGTACAACGACGCATATTCATTCTTGTCAATTATAAGCTTCCCGCTTGTCGGCATCAATTCGGTAACATGTCCCATGCGGTAGGCAGGCATATTAACTGCAAATCCGTAAATTTTATCGCTCAGGTAACGGTCGTTGAGTCCGGGTTTGGTAACCGGAAATACACGGACCATGCTGTGAGGACGATGCACCGTCGGATTTTTCGTTGTCAATAATGGAGCCACTCCACCTATATTCGGGTCGACGTACATTGAAATGTCCTTCGAGTTACAGGCATTTAATAAAATAAGAGCAAGCCAGAGAAAACCAGGTACAAGTCTCATATTCTTATCGTTGTATGTTATTAAAATTCAAATCTCAATATCGTTACACCTTAAAAACAAACCGGTACTTCATATCGTCTTCAAACCACATTACGAAATTGGTACCCCAGACATTGTTATGAAGGCAAAAATGGGCACCTTCATTTGCTTCGGGCAGACGATTATCAAAATTGAGAAAATCACGTTTCCCGGGTGCGACCAATGCCGCATCCAAAGATGCGACGGAACACTTTTTCGTATTGCTTTCGAACCGGACACCTTCCTTAACAGCATGCAATTTCCGGTTACCATTTTTAATAACATCCAGGTAGTTAACTGGTTGTCCCATCTTGTCGATGATCCATTCGCCATTTTGAACGGGTGGAATAAATGAAAACCAGGAAGCCTCAGGAAGCCGGTAAGCCGGTTTATTAAACCACTGAAGTGTAACCTGTAACTCTTTGTTTTTATCTGGGAAAAACAGTTCAACTGTAATATTTCGTGGACTTCCGCCAACAGCATTACCTTTCTCGTCGGTAACGACCAAATCAAGTAACAGGTATTGCCCTTTGTCATCCTTCCTGATGAGCGCTTCTTTCAGTGAGGGCATCCAGATGCGGGATATTGCATTGGCCACTTCCTGTCCTGTTTTTCCGAAATCATCAATTGCCCAGGATATTTTTTGAGTCAGGTATTGATTCTGAAATCTGTCGAAATCGCCTTTGGAAAAAGTTTGATACGAAAAAAGGCACAGCGGGTTTTTCTCATTCGCCCAATCAAATCCTGTCTCCTTATCTTTGAATTTTATAATACCACCTGTTACCTTGTCTATTTTCAGTCCGAAAAAACGAGTATCTATTTCATTTCCAAGATTACTTATTTTCGTAAAACCCGTCTTCTTAACCGGAACAGGTTTCAGAATTTGTAATTTTTCTTTTGCTTCCGTTGCTTTTTCGTTCGGAAGTTGCGCGATGGAATTATTGATGTACTCTCTTTTTTCATTCCACGACTCTTCCATTAACTTAAAATTGGGTTTCGACCGGGCTGCTTTAAAGTCCTCAGGTTTGTAAATATCCCAATCTTTCAGGAAGGTCTTGACATCAAGTCCCCAGGTATGCTCGGCGACCATCAGTAGCGGAATACCAAAAGCCAGATCTGTTGCATCACCGAACTGAAGCGTTTTATCTTTTAACCATTTGTTTCGTAACCGGGCGATTTCCCTGAATTTTGAAATCTTTAACGGATCACTACCCGCGCCATGAATCCATGTATCGCCTAATTCCTGTGTTACAACTGGTAACTGTTTCCGAATCGTCGAAATCTCGGTGGCAACCGCGTTAAAAGTGGATGCCGACACCTCTGCATTCGGAAATTGTTTGCGCAAGTCGCTGTATATCTTAGCAATCTGTTCCGGTTTTTGCGGACCGTGGTTATCGCCGGTAAAGTTAATCGCAACCGCAGTTTGAGTTCCAGGAATGATCATCAGGCTTCCATAATCCTTTTGGTACATTACGTTTACCTCCGAACCATCGGGCGCGCGCCACACAAATAGCGGAGGAACATCGGGTGGCATACTGGCCGAATTAACGCCGATGTGCAAAAACTCAATACCGTTTTTTGCCAGAATAGGGACAATACCCCTGGTATGACCTGGTACATCGGTCATCTTTGCCGATATGGTTTTCTTTCCAAACCGTTTATCTAACCCGACTGATAATTGGATTCCCAAATCATACAACGACGGATCAGCCAATTCGGAATGCATCGTAAACGGCAATCCATGCCAAACAATATCTCCATAACCGATCGCTTTCTCCATGCGTTTACGCATAGACGGTTCGGCCTTTTCAAGAAATTCATGAATAAGCCATGAGCCTGTTGTCCAGACAAAACGATCGTTTTGGTTCTTTTGCCGCAGGTTTTCAGAAAGGGATAAAGCGCCGGGAATAAATTCCTCCATGTAAGTTTTGATCACTTTCCCTGCCAAATTTGTAAAACCAACGTCGAGGTGTGTTTTAAAAATAAGGTGAACCTTTTTTATAGACGGATCAACAAGAATACTGTTTTTTGCAAATCCAGCGATTGTTGGAGCAGTAATCAGGCCAATTGTGGCCAGACTACTATACTGAATAAAGTTACGTCGGTTCATAATCTTAAAATTGAACTTCCACAAACTTCACTTCAAAAGGATTAAGCTTAACAGATTGAACCGGATTCCCAATTTCCTTCCCTGACACGTTGACCACAACCATTCTTTTTATCGAACGTCCGGCAATTTTTGATTCAAGGTTAAGCTCTGCAGTTTTCCCTTCCAATTCCCTGAAATGCAACAAAATAGAATTTGTATTTTTAAATGCAGGTCGGCTGTTGATGAGAATTGCATTTGGAGAGCCCGAAATTTTTACAGTTTCCAAAACCGGAGATTGGAATTCATTTTTACCGGCAGGGAAAGTGCGCGTTGTAAAATAATTCCGCTCGCCCCAGGCAAATTTTGTGGCAGAAGTATTGGTGGTATCACTGGTTGATGTAATCTGGTAACCCCAGTGAAAACCGCCTTCCTGGAATGCACGGAAATTTGTAAACCAGTAATTATTCATCACCCAAGAATACAGCCAGGTATTACCGGGTTTAGGATAACGCTCGAATTTACCCATGTTGAAATCACTGAATTGCCACAATGGTATCTCGTTGCTTACCACAATGATCTGGCCATTAGATCCCCGCACGGAAACAAAGTTCTGGGCAGCATTCCAATCCGATGATGAGCCGGGCAATTGCTGACCTTGTGTAAGAATACCTCCAATCGTTTCGAATACGATGCGTGATTTCGGTAACGAAAACGGGAAGGAAACGTAAAGCGCCTCAGGAGTGGTGACGATTTCTTTCGCCGCTTTATATTGAAAATCAATCTTTTTTACATTTTTGAACAACCGGATTTCCAATTCAATACCTTTTGGAGCATTTTCCTTACCCTTTTCAAAACCTTCCATATCAGATGATATGCGAATACTTTCCCATACCGGTCCGTTAGTCCCTTGTTCAACTTTAATATTCGAAACAGATGAATGTGAAGGGATCATCTTATCTCTGTTGGGTAGTGTTTCCCTTATAAGTTGTCCAAGTTTCCATGGATTCCTGGAATCAACGATTTCCTGGTTTAACGCTTTGTCGAACAAACTGCTTAACGCACCGGATGATTTATCAATGACAATTTTATAAAACTCGTTCTCAAGAATCTCTTTAGAAGCATTTTCATTTGCTTTCGGTTCAGGGTCCTTTGTTACCTCAATCTTTAATGCCTTATAACCCAAAGCAGGGACATTTGCAACATCCAGCACCCAATAGGCACCTTCGGCGCGTTTACGTAAAAGCTGAGCTGTAACTTCCTTTCCTGTGGAAATATCCGTAATTTTGTAATGCTTGTCCACCGGAAGTACTTCATAATCAATAAACAATTCAACCGAGCCGGAACGCTCCCAGCCCAAAGTGTTGACAGCGTAAATGATTGGGAAATCGGCTTTTTTCATAAATCCCTGCAAACGGGCCAGCGCTTCTTCATTCAGTAAGGTTACCTTTTTTAATGCCTCCCAGGCATAAGCTCCCTTTTGCAACCACTGGCGTGTAGAGTTCTCAGAGAAAGGATTATTGATACTTTCGTCGGCACCGCAGGTATGTTCGTCGAAGAAAATGGCATTCTCGCTGATATGATCGATATTCCCTTCCAATGCAGGACTTAACTCACCACCAAGCATCGAAACCATTGCAAACATCCCTTCATCAACCTGCTTCATATTCTGAGTCTTGCGAACCTCGGCAGTTTCGCGTGAAGTTGAACCGTAACCATCTGTCCACCAGTCGAGCCATGCATTGCGGTAAACCGGAAGTTTATCAGCATATTTATTCTCAACATATTCCGAAAACTCGCTGGCAACTGCAAGTCTTAGCTTTGGAGATTCGTATTTGGCATTCCACTGTTTTACAAGTTCGCAGGCAGCGGTTGATGGGGGTGCATTATCGGTACGATAGCCTGAAAATTGGATTCCAATCCTATCAAATTGATAACCACGGCCGTCGAGATCAGCAAGGTGCCATAACAAATTCTCAGATTTGATCGCTTTACTTTCAATTCTAAAATCATTGCCAGTCATATAATGGTCGGCACGAAAAGCAAGCAGCCGTTCGCCGGATGGTGCTTCCCACCAGAAACAGGTCGGCATTTCAAACGGAAGAATAGACCTTGTCTTATTGATTCCCATTACCAGGTATTTAACACCTGTATTTTTGAAATAATCGGGCATACACCAGGCAATCCCGTTCACATCGTTCTGCATCGCAGTTTTGACAGGAATACCGAGTTTGTTAAACTCCTTCAAGGGCTGAAGGAAATCATACATCACATTTTCATCGGAGATTTCGGCCATGTTCGCATACATGCCGGTCACTTCAATGCGGCCTTCGGCAATCCTTTTTTTAAACCGTTCGATCTGCGACGACGGTCGCGACCGAAGATATTCTCTTGTAACCCAAGCCGATTCGCAAGTCCACCGGAACTTAGCATCATCAGGCAGCTGGTCTGTCTGATCACAATAATCCAGGGCATAGTCAATGTATCGCATGTGTTCGGCAAGGATTTCGGATTGCGGGCGGGTATATCCGATGTCAGTATGGGAATGCTGAACGAAATAAACCTGCCATTTTTTGGGAGGGACTAACGTTACAGGGTATTTTACTGCCTGATTGTCGTCGATTTTTGCTGATATAGTAACCTTCTGAGGTTTATTAACAGCTTGAAAAGTTAACAGAATCCGGTTATTACCTTTAACAAGATCGGCTTTCATCAGTTCTTTTCCATCTCTGGAGAAAACTATTTTGCCAATTTTACCGGAACGGTAGCTGGCCACCACCTGCTGAAATGATTTACCACCCTCTTTAAAAAGTACAGGGGCATTTAAAAAAACTACTTTCGGGGATGGTTCGTTCTGACCGTATAACTGAATAGTACCCATTAGTACTATCATAGTGATATATAGCGATATCAACTGTAATTTACTCATGATCTTTCATTTAAAAGTTTAGAAACAATTGGCGTTCAAAAATCAATTACCAGGTCAAATAATTGATTTGCTCATCATGAAATAGGCGTGTTGCAAAAATGGTTCTTCGATCGGCTCAGTCACCTATGGCTAAATCTGAATAACAAGGAGGGAACGTTTGTGAAACAGATGAATGTAATTCATCCTATCAACGGATTGAAAATTTTCCGGACTTTATTGGTTTGAAAATCCGATATCAAAAATTAAATAAAGGCACTGCTAAAGAAATAGCAGTGCCTTTATAAGAACTATTTAACTACGGAAAGATGTGCATATTTGTCACCAATCCTGTACTCAAACGAAATTGAGACTCCCGGAAGTACACTGGTAACTTTTAATAAAGAATAATAAACATCAGTCGCAGCAGGACCATTTACGATTTTGCAGATGAAAGCACCAGCTCCGGAGATCGGATCAGCTGTTACCGTCTTTGTTCCTGCAGTAAATGCAGCGATCGTATTGGTTAAATTGTTTGCATCGTACATCGCAATCGTAGTAGGTACAAATTCAATTGTGTTCCCGGCTGCAAGCCATGCAGAACCACCCTTTAGAATAAGTGAACCAGATATAGCAATGTTTGCAGTAGCAGCATTTTCAGCAACAGCAGCATTGATAAGAAGGTTTCTGCCAGCTGCTGAACCACCAAGTGTTAAAGTAGCGGATTTCTTCAGGAAGAAATAAGGATCGCGAACAATAACAGTCGACAATACCTCATCGGTATACGCTCCTTTTGCAGCACTGAAAGAATAGAACATCGTGTCCTTTCCGGCAGCAAAATCAACCCCTGATATCGGAACCAGGAATGGTTGCGTACCAGAAAATGGAGATCCAGCAATGGCTACCCATGTACCGGTTGTTCCGTTCTTCCTTTTAGCAACCAGGGTACCAGTATAGGCAGCCTCTTTTGGCGTTACATTAACATTGAAGTAGGCTGTTTCAGCTGTACGGGCAACATCAACCACAACACCTGAAACAATTGGTTTCGTGGTAGTTATCGCAGGAACCATGTCGACTCTCTGCTTTGCATAATCCGTTACACCATTAAACGCAACTGTAACATAGTCGGTGGCTTTTGTCAGCTTGGCCAAATCACGTGTGTAGGTGACGGTCGCTTTCATATCAGCACCAACAGTAGCGGTTTTCTGGGTTCCTGTCATCGGAAGTAATTGTTTTGTTGTACCACCTGAAGTAGGAATCTGGAGTTGCAATAATTCGATATTCATCACATCACCCACCTTTGCATTTGGCAAAGTTGCAGTAACTGAAAAAGACCCGTCCAGCGTACTAATACCGGTTGTCGCAGTACTTGAAATACCAGTCAGAATTACTTTCCCGCTCGCGTCTTTAGGGATCTCATAATAGTCTTGTTTGGTGCAGCTGAGGATTGAAATCAGCACACAAAATATTGATATGAATTTTTTCATTTTCGTATATTTTTCAGATTAATAGAATCCAATTAATTCCCCTTTTGAACAGGAGCCCAACCAAAATTCTGCTGACATAACTTATTGTTGTCAATTTCAGTACCTGAAACCGGAGACAATAGGTGTTTAGCAGAGAACTGGTAGTTGAAATTTGTAGGTTGATGCCCAACAAGCGGCTCGATCGCTGCAAACGAACCATTCCCATCTTTCAGGGCCATACGGGTACGTCTCATATCCCAAAGCATCTTATTTTCAAACAACAATTCATAAGCACGTTCTGCCATTATACTTTTAAGTGTAATATCAGAAGCTCCATAGGTAGGCACCAGCGCTCTTGTCCGAATTTCATTAATACCTTTTGCGATATCACTTGCAGGAACTGCAACACCAAGGGTGTTAAGCGTCCAGTTTACTTCAGTCAGCATTAACAGAATATCAGCATAACGATAAAAACTCCAGTTCAAACCCGATGATCCGGATTGTTTAATGGAAGATTTATCGTAGAATTTATACAGGAATGGCATTGGGAACTTTGCCGCTGGTCCTTCGTTGGCATCGTATCTTGTTGACTTCGTATCGCTTGTGAAAAAATACTGACGCTCCTGAACACGTTTGTCTGTTGAAAGGTAGGAGCTCTGATAAGCGATACTTGGAACGAATGTCCCATTCTCATCGTTTAGCGAGATCTGGCTTGCCAAAGGCAGACAAGTCTGAACCATTCCATTACCTCTAAGACCGGAAGCATACTGTGCCTGGAAGATTGCTTCTCCCTTATTATTCATTGCAGGATTGTGCAAATCATCATAGGTACCCAACGTATACTTACCATAGAGTAAATCAAGCTGTGTTTTTGATTTCTGAAGTAAATCCTTGGCGCTTTGTGAATTGACAGGATAGGCAGTCATTGTCCAATTACCTGTTAAGCATTTCGTTGTATCGGAACCAGCAGTAACTTCCTGGTAAGGATAACCAGCCATTGTAAGATAGACATCAGCGAGAATTGCCCTTGCAGATAGCTTTGTGATACGGCCATCAGTAGATGGTGCATCAACAAGCGTACTTTGATTAACCGCATATTCAAGGTCGGGAACAATGATCTTGTCATAAATGGTCTTCAAGGAAGAACGTGGTTTAGAAGCCTGAGAAATATCTGTCAAAACATCTGTTACAAAAGGTACATCACCATAATAACGAACAAGACAGAAATAATAGAATGCACGGAGTGCGCGTACTTCACCAAGGTATTTTGATTTTGTATCAGCTGATAAACCTGTTACATTGGGTAACATACTAATCGAGTTGTTGCAATCTCTTACACCACGGTACCAGTTGTTCCATTCATTGATGAAATAATCGTAGTCACCGGCAATTGAGTTACTTTCATAAACCCAAAGAATAGATCCCATGTACTGAGAATAAGCTTTACCAGTTGCATATTCAAGCGAAGCTGCAAGGTTTTTACCCCACTGGTCGCCACCGTCTGTCCAGTTTCCCAATGATCTGTATGGCCCTACTGTCAAAGCCAGACCACCTTGAGCACTCGTAATTGTAGCATCCGTAGTGAGCGATCCGGTTGGTGTTTCCTTCAGGAATTTCTCGCACGAAACAAGCATCAGCCCAAGTCCTAAAACTAATAATATAGATTTCATTTCTTTCGAATTTTATAAGTTAGAATATAAGATTAACACCTACTGTATAGGTCGTTGGACGAGGATACATGAAGAAGTCCATACCTGGAGTAATTGAGTCCATGTTATCATTGTCACTTCCTTCAGGATCATAACCTGTATATTTCGTAAGTACGAAGAAGTTTTTGGCGTTAACATACAATCTTAATTTGCTAACTCCTAGCTTATTAAGGATAGGCTGTCCAAATGTGTAACCCAATGTAGTACCATCACCTCTGATGAATGAACAATCTTCGATCCAGTGTGTATCAGGATAAGTCTGGTAATAAGCTCCACCATTACCCGGACGAACCTGACCAATCATTGTATTCTGGTGATCGGGACGCCATGCATTCAGGATGGAATTTTTACCATTGGCCATTGCCTGGCGGTCTTCTGAAGAGTGGTTGGTCCTGTTCTCTTTCTTAGCACCGTAAGAAACCCTGATATCCAAACTAAAGTCGAAGTTTTTATAAGTAAAGTTGTTGTTAAAGTTCATATCGAAAATTGGGAATGCACTTCCAAGAACACCACCATCCGATACAAAACTAATCACACCGTCGCCGTTTTTATCTAAGTACTTAACATCACCGGGAACAAAACCATAACGGGCAGCCAAAGAGGCTTCCGATGTACTGTATGTTCCAAGACGAGTTAATCCGAAGAATGAAGCAACCGGTTCACCTACTCTTAAAATAGTATTTGCTCCACCAACCCAGCTGTTGCGTAAAATATCCGCTCCTGTTGGACCAAGTTTAACAATTTTGTTCTGGTTTGCACTGTAAGTCACATCAGCTAACCAGTTGAAATCTTTGCTCTTAATTACATGTGCATTCAGTGTAACTTCCCATCCTTTATTCTCAATAGTACCGTAGTTTTTCTTAACACTACCAGTGGTTGTTGATTGTGGCAATGGTACATCAAGAAGCATGTCTTCGGTCAATTTATGGTAATAGTCAACAGCTACTGTTAAGCGATCCTTGAATAATCCAAGGTCGATACCTGCATCATACTGAGTTGTCTTTTCCCATTTAAGGTCAGCATTACCTACGGAGTTTGGCCATAAACCTGACATGTTAACACCACCCATTACGACATTACCTGAACCCAGGAATGATTGGGTCACATAACTACCAATCTCCTGGTTACCTGTTTGTCCAATACTTGTACGGACTTTAAGGTTGGAGATTACGTCGATCTTTTTCAAAAATTCTTCTTCAGAAACTCTCCATGCCAATGAACCTGAAGGGAAGAATCCATATTTGGAGTTGGCACCAAATCTTGAGGAACCATCTTCACGACCTGTAATGGTAGCAAAGTATTTGCTTTTATAGTTATAGTTCGCCCTTGCAAAGTAAGAGTTCAGCGAATTCTGTCCGTCACTGCTACCAACACCCGGCCTGGCTACTGTACCAAGACCAAGATTGTGCCATTTATAAAAGTCATCAAAGAAGAATGAGTTACTTGCGCTCATATTCTGATAGTCATACCTTGACCACGACAATCCTAACATACCTGATACATTATGGTCGCCAAAAGACTTATTATAATTGAAGTAGTCTTCGTTCTGCCAGTAAGTGGTATTGGAAATATTCATATCGGCATTACCGTTGGTAGTAATAAGCCTGCCTCCGTAATTGTTGTGTTTATAGAAGTTTAAGTCAACAGCAAAGTTTGATTTAAACGATAACTCAGGTGTGATTTTGACATTAAGGGTAACATCACCAGTCACCTGCGAACGGTCATCATATGTTTCAACATCATTACTGATATGAACCGGATTGTGAGGAGTTTCACCTGCAGGGAAGTCTGCATTGCTACTCCATTGACCAGCATATGATCCATAAACTGCAGGATCATTCGGATACTTAATAGGAAGAATGGAATAAGCTTCAACAGCTGCACGTGCGATACCACCACTAAAATAGGAGACATCATTCGTACGGTTCCTGTTCTTATTGATTCCCAGGTTTGCACTAAAACTTACTTTGTCGCTGATTTTGATATCGCCGGTAAGCTTACCTGAATAACGACGGAAACTTGAGTTCATCAATAATCCATCTTCAAGTGCATAATTCATAAAGGCTCCGAATTTTGCATTCTCGTTACCCCCGCGAATATTAATCTGATGGTTAGTCGAAGTTGATGGTTTAAAAATTTCAGATTCCCAATTGGTATTGAATCTTGGTTTGTAATAATTGCCATCTTTCCCCATTAATGGAATTGAATAGCCACCTTGTGATGTCTTTTCGAAAAGCCACGGCATTTCGGAGTAAGTGTTACCAGTATATCCGGCAGGTAATATGGAAGCGTCAAAAGCTGCAGGCCAGTTTGGTGAGGTTGCATACTTATTAACGTTCATCCATGCTTGCTTGGTAACATACATCATTTGTTCGGCATCAAGAACATAGAATTTCCTGTTCATATCGCCCCTGGTAACATATCCATTGTATTCAACCCTTGTTTTACCTGCTACACCACGTTTGGTTGTAATAAGTATAACACCATTTGCACCCCTGGCACCATAAATAGCAGTTGCCGAAGCATCTTTTAAAACGTCCATCGATTCTATCTCATTGGGATTCAAAATACCAAGTGCATTAGAAACACCAACGACACCGTCAACGACAAAAAGAGGGTCATTATTTGAATTGATTGAGTTTGTTCCACGGATACGAATCATGGCGATACCACCTGGTGCACCTGAACGCTCAATTACTTTAATACCGGCAACTTTACCTCCAATTGCCTGGGCAACGTTGAAAGCTGGTTTGTCGAGCAATTTTTCTGATGATAAGTTACTTACAGAACCGGTTAAGTCTTTTTTCTTCGAAGTACCATAACCAATTGCCACAACCTCATCAATTGCAATTGTTTCATCCAAAAGAACTATGTTAAATTCAGTCTTTCCGTCAATTGCTATATCCTGCGCAATCATTCCGACGAATGAAAATGTCAGTGTGGTGGCATTTTCAGGTAAATTTAACGAAAATCTACCGTAACTATCTGTTACAATACCGGTTGTAGTTCCCTTTACAACAACAGATACTCCTGGAAGTGAACTTCCGGTTTTATCTGAAACCTTACCCGAAACCTTTTTACCTTGTTGTTGCTGCACAGCCTCCAAGGTTCCTCTGGTTACGACTATATTTTTATCCAGGATTCGGTAGGAATAGTTTTCATCAAGTACTTTCTTGAGCACATCGTCAATCGAAGCATCTGCTACTTTTACCGATTGGCGTTTTTCAAGATCCATTTCTTCGCTTTTGAAGAAAAAACCAAATTCACTGTTCCGCTCAATTTCGCGGAATATATCCACAATATTGGCATTCTTCAAATTCAAGTTGATACGGGCTGTTTGGCTGTAGGAGTTCACAGCAGAAGCCGAGATCATAGCAAACAGGATAAGTCCAGCTGTTAATTTCATAATTCGGATAGTTTTTACCCACCTTTGCTGTGCAATGCATAGCAAATCAAAAATTTTCTTCATAATTTTGACGTGTTTTTAAGTTTAATTTAGAAACTGACCTCCATCAGTTTCGATTACTGAAATCAGGTGCACCCCTCCACGGGTGCACTTTGTTTTTCCACATGTACATTATTTTGATTTAGAAGATGTAAACGATGTCACGCACCTCCTTTCTCTCTTCTATTTTAAAATTGATTTTGTCAGTTAAGGCGAGCATTTTCAGCACCATTTTTACGGTAGTTGTCCTTTTAATTACACTTGTATACTTTGCTTTTGCCAATGACTTGTTCCTGATTATAATCTCCACATTATACCAGTTCTCCAATTCAAGGCAAATTTCTGAAAGGGTTTTATTGATGAAAACAAATTTCCCGTCTTTCCAGGCTGTCGAGATGGACGGATCTTGTTGGTATACAGCCATCAGGTTCGACTTCTTATCGTAATTTAAATAATCACCCGGAATCATTGACATGGCTGGCTTGTCTACGTTTTTATAAAGGTCAATCTTTCCTTCAACCAGGGTAGTAAAAACAGAAGGTTCAAAACTATAAGCCCTGATATTAAACTTAGTGCCGATATCCTTTACTTTAAAGTATTCTAAATTAACGGTAAATTTCCGTGCAGGATCGGGAATCATATCAAAATAGGCCTCCCCGTTTAGTTCTGCGGACATCTCTCCGTTCGAACTTCTGTGGAGGGTAATCTTTGAAGCGGAACTCAGCCAGATTGAAGAACCATCTTCAAGATGAATTGTTGAAACAGATCCTTTTTCGGATGTATACGTAATATGTTGTGTCAGAAGGTTTACCTCTTTATTTGCCGGAACCAGGTATTGCAATAAAAATCCAAGGGAAAGTGCAAGAATAAATACAGCCGCATACTTATACCAAACCTGTGCTATCCTGTTAGCGTTAACAGGTTTCACCCGATTCCAAAACCGTTCAAAGCTATCTTGCTGTAATTGAATATCTTTATTTACACTCAAAATCGATATCGTGTTAAGATTTTTATACATGTAAAACATTTCGCGCAGCGCATTATCCTCTTCAAGCAATTTGTAAAAATCGCCCCTTTCTACTTCGCTCGCCGAATTGTTTAAAATATTACTGAATATTTCTTCTGACATTTTTTCCCTGGAATTAATCACTAAACACACAAGTATTCTTCTACCCTATCGGAAAAGAGAAGAAAATAAAAACATTTTTTCACATTTATTAAAAGAAATTGGAAATCAGGCAAATCAGGGTAACGTAGTCTTTGAGCTCATGACGAAGAATCCGTAAAGTTTTCGTCATCCGCGCTTCAACCGTTTTAATGCTCACCGATTGCTTTTCTGCTATATCCTTGTAATGAAGCTCTTCGTGCCGGCTCAATAGAAAGGTCTCACGGAGATCGTCGGGAAGAGCGGCAATTGCCCTGTCAATCTTCTCGCGTAACTCTTCGAACTCCATATAACTACCCAATTTATCCAATGCCTCAAAATTAAATTGCATTTCAAGGTATTTGATGTTCGCCTGATGTTTCAATGCAATTTTCTGATTCCGGAGATAATTTAGGCAATTATTTTTGGTGATCGTATAGAGGAAGTTGCGGATATTAAACTGGTCGTTCAACGTCCCCTTTATTTCCCATAGTTTCATAAAAGTATCCTGAACGATCTCTTCCGAAACTTTCTCGTCGTGAAGATACTGTAGAGATAAATGATGTATTACACCGAAAAAATCGTTGTATATTTCCTCGAAGGCCATTTTCTCACCTTCCCGAAGAAACGGTATAAGTTTATGGAGTTTAGCAGGATTCATTTCGGGAATAAAATTAGACAAAAATAAAAGACGAAAATGAAAAAGAAAATATAAATAGCAGGAAAAGTAAAATGACAGTAAAAAAAATGGCCTGTGGTGAATGTCTCGCAGTTAACGGGACTTTGATAAATTCACACGTGGACAAATGCAGAATATATTAACTTTGCCGGACAAATTACTATAATATGATTAAAGTTTTACTCCCTGTTTTCCTTTTTATCTTTTGTGCGCAATTTTCATTGAACGCCCAAAATAATCGGCTCAAATTAGAAAAGCAAAGGGAATCGGCCAAGTCAGACACGACCTTCAACGGTACTAAATTTCCATCTCACGACAGTATTCTGCATATAAATCTGATGGAAATTGAAATCATAAGTCCTTATAAGTTTAAAAATAAAAGGCAGGAAAAAAAATACAGCCAGTTGGAAATTGATGTATTGAAAACTTACCCGTTTGCTTTGATCGTAAGCAGCGAACTGAAACTTGTCAACGCTGAACTTGATAGTATCTATAAGGATAAAGCCCGGAGAAAAACCTATATCAAATGGTACCAGGATTATGTCTATAAAACATACATCGATTCTTTAAAATCATTGAATGTAGATCAAGGTCGTTTATTACTCAAACTGATTCACCGCGAGACAGGAAAATCACCTTACGAGTTAATAAAGGCATACCGAGGTGGATTGAACGCATTTTTTTGGCAATCAGCGGCTTTTATGTTTGGAGCTAATCTTAAGGCGGCATACAATCCCGAAGATGAAGCAATGATCGAACATATCATCCGAAGGTACAAAGCGGGGGAATTCAATTAAAGGAATGTCCCGGTTTGTCAGTCCGACAATTTGAATGTTTGGAAATGAATGAGAAGGTGTAAAATCGGCACTAATTAAAAAACTTTTATTAGTTTCGCAATATCATTAAATTTATTTCCGATCTTTAGACATAATATAAATCCTGCAATTATGGACCTCACAGTTAAACTACAAAGTAATAATCCGATTTTCGACAACTACTTGTCATGTCTTCCTACAAATCTCACTCACAGGGATATGTTGACGAAATACGAAAAAATCCCCACATATATTTACTCCGAAAGTTCAGAAGCATCCATTGCAGTGGCAACTGAAATCGCCGGGTTAATTTTGGAGAAACAAAAAAAAGGAGAGAAGTGCGTATTAGGTCTTCCCACTGGTTCAACCCAAATCGGGATTTATGCCGAACTGGTAAGGCTGCATCGTCAGGATGGTTTGAGTTTTAAGAATGTGATTACCTTTAATCTTGATGAATACTATCCAATTTCCTCCTATTCGCTGCAAAGTTATCATCACTTCATGCGAACCCATCTTTTCAATCATATCGATATCCTTCCCGAGAATATCCATATTCCGGACGGAACAATTATTCTTGACTCGGTGCATGACTATTGCCGTGATTACGAGAAAAAGATTGTTGACGCCGGCGGCATTGATCTGATGTTGCTTGGAATTGGACGAACGGGACATATCGGATTTAACGAACCTGGTTCCGGAAGAAACACCCGAACGCGAATTATCACCCTCGATCCGGTAACACGCCAGGAAGAAGCCGATCAGTTTCAGGGGTTTGTGAATGTACCGCGCAGGGCGATCACGATGGGAATTGATTCTATTTTAAGCGCAAGGAAGATCATCTTAACAGCATTTGGCGAATACAAAGCCAAAGTAATTCAGAAAGCGGTTGAGGAAGAGCCCGACAGTCATATCCCTGCATCGTTCATTCAATTGCACGACAACGCCAAAATAATCATCGACAGAAGCGCTTCCGCACACCTGATCAGGATTAAAACTCCGTGGTTACTGGACAGCCTCGACTGGACAGACGATAAACTGGTGCGAAAAGCAGTTCTTTGGCTTTGCGGCCGCACTAAAAAGCCGATCTTAAAACTTACCGGAAAAGATTACAACGATAACGGATTGAGCGACCTTTTGGCCATTGTCGGCGCACAATACCAAATCAACATCAAAGTATTTAACGACTTACAGCATACAATAACCGGATGGCCGGGTGGCAAACCAGATGTTGACGATACCTTCAGACCCGAGCGCGCTGAACCAGCCAAAAAACGAATCATTATTTTCAGTCCCCATCCCGATGACGATGTTATATCGATGGGGGGCACCTTGCTTCGCTTGGTAGAACAGGGTCACGACGTTCACGTTGCCTATCAGGTATCGGGTAACTTTGCGGTATCGGATGAGTATGTAACCCGGTTCCTCGATTTTCACCACGAATATATCGGTTACTACGACTATAACAACGAAAAAGCGGAAGAGCAACAACAAAAGGTACTCTCTTTTATCAAAAATAAAAAAGAGAATATGATTGATACTCCTGATCTTAACAAAGTGAAGAGCCTGATCAGGAGAATGGAAGCGCGGTCGGCTTTACGCTATTTTGGAATTCCCGACACCAATATCCATTTTCTCGACCTCCCATTCTATGAAACGGGAACGCGATTAAAATCTCCTGTAAGCGAGCTGGATGTAAATATTATTATTGATCTTCTCGGAAAAATAAAACCACACCAGATATTTGCCGCCGGCGACTTGTCAGATCCGCACGGAACACACCGCGTTTGCCTCGACGCGATCCTGATCGCGCTCGAACAGGTAAAAACGGAAGAATGGATGAGCAACTGTTGGGTATGGCTATACCGTGGCGCATGGGCCGAATGGGAAGCAGACGAGATTGAAATGTCGGTTCCGATTAGTCCGATCGAACTTTCAAGAAAACGGGAGGCTATTCTGCGCCATCAGTCCCAAAAAGAGGGTGCCATGTTTATGGGTGAAGATGAGCGTGAATTCTGGGAACGGGCAGAACAACGCAACCGGAGTACCGCCAAATTATACGACGAATTAGGAATGGCAGAGTATGAAGCAATGGAAGCTTTTGTGAAGTATTATCCCTGAAAACGATTAAGCGGTCATATAATTGCTTGAATTAAACGATGTCAGAACAGATATACAGAAGTTCGGTTAAAACATAATTTAAAAATTTAGTTTTATTAGGATATTGATTAAATTCGCACGCTCCCGCTTTGAAGAAAGGTCGGGAGTGTGCGAATTTTTGTTAAAAATCAATTGTATATTTTCAGTCGTGTATATAAAGAAAGGTTCAGCATTTATCTTATTGTTGTTTCTCCTGACTCTAAAGGCAGCTATTTGCCTGGCAGACAATCCTCCTGCAAAAGAATTCCGGGGGGTTTGGATTGCAACCGTAAATAATATCGACTGGCCATCAGCTCCCGGCCTGCCCGTTGAAGTTCAGAAACACGAACTGAAAGAATTAATTGAGCGAATCGAACAGCTTAATTTAAACGTGGTGATCTTCCAGGTAAGGCCTGCATCCGACGCATT
Source organism: Mariniphaga sp. (assembly GCA_025355585.1). Classification (GTDB taxonomy): domain Bacteria; phylum Bacteroidota; class Bacteroidia; order Bacteroidales; family Prolixibacteraceae; genus JAAFHB01. The sequence continues at coordinate 28,256 of JANXZJ010000047.1, forward strand.
TTACCCTTCCGAAATCGAACCTTGGTCCCACTTTCTGACGGGGAGACAGGGTTTGGCCCCAGCCACTTTTTTCGATCCGCTTGCCTATGCCATAGAACTTTGCCATTCGAAAGGGATGGAATTGCATGCCTGGTTCAATCCTTTCAGGGTCCGGAACAACGGTTACTATGAGCTCGACCCCAACAGCTTTGCAGCCAGGAATCCAAACTACACACATTTGTTTGATGGTAAGCTTTTTCTTGATCCAGGTATCCCACAGGTGCGAAACCATATTATTAAAGTAATCATGGAAGTCGTTCGCAAATACGACATCGACGCGATTCATTTTGATGACTACTTTTATCCTTACCCCATCAGGGGACGGAAATATCCCGACATAAAAACCTTTAGTGCATACGGCAAAAGATTTTATCCCACTAAATTAGGCGACTGGCGGCGCGAGAACATCAACAGGTTCATCGAAGCACTTCACGATAGTATCAAAGCATTTAAGCCCTCGGTAAAACTGGGTGTCAGCCCCTTTGGAGTATGGCGGAACAAGAGTGACGACCCGAACGGCTCACCGGGTATGAAAGCCACTACCTCGTACGACGATTTGTATGCCGATGTTTATAAATGGCTCGCCAACGACTGGATCGACTATGTCATTCCCCAGCTCTACTGGGAACAAGGGAACCAATTTGGCGATTTTACAGTGTTGGCAAAATGGTGGAACGAACATAGTTTTGGGAAACCGCTTTACCTTGGACAGGCCTTGTATAAATCGGCCGGGGCAACCAAGGTCTTCACAAATCCGACAGAGATCAGCGAGCAGATCAGTATATTACGAAAATTCAAAAATGTAGGTGGCTTTGCCTTTTATAGCGCCTCCCAGCTCACAAAATTATCAGGAGTTGTACTTACCGAATTCAACAGCAATCTGTTAAGCACAAAAGTAGATACCCCGCACAATACAAGACCTGTAATTATTGCGAAAAAAATTACGCCTCCAATTCCACCGATGCCAGTTGCAGAAAAAACATTGCTCGCGGATAAAACCACGATCGCAGAAATGATCAACACTACTTATAATGCACTGATCAACACCGAACTGCCAACACCCGAACAATTTAGTGTGATCAAAACCCGCAAAGGGCTTGAGATTTCCTGGGTGACAACAACATCGGTCAACGACAATGGATTAAAGTATTCAGTGATGATTTTCGAACCGGTAGGAGGTGGTGGTTACGTGAACAAGGTATTTAAAACAACCGAAGAGAAAAAGGTATTAATCCCCCGGAAATCAGATTTCAATCCGTCCAAAGTGCTGTTCGGGATCGTTTCGACCAACGATAACGGATACCAAAGCCCTTTCCCAAAATTATTCAAAATCAAAGGGAAGCAAATTGTTTTCAACTAA
>JANXZJ010000057.1 GCA_025355585.1 Mariniphaga sp.
TCCACCTCTTCCCATTCCGAACAGAGAAGTTAAGCCCGACAGCGCCGATGGTACTGCGTAAAGTGGGAGAGTAGGCCGCCGCCAACTTAAACCAGGCCCGGATTCTTTATTGAGTCCGGGCCTTTTTAATTATACGAATTACACGAATCGAAGATCAGCGAAGCTAATTGGAACGAATTTACACGAATCGATTCACCATGCGAGCCCTTCAAGCGGTTGCGAACCCTTGAAGCGGCATATCGAAGAGAAATCTTTATCATGCAACTGGCAATAAACCACCCGCAAGATGCCAATTGCCAGCAGCTCAGATTCGGGATAATGATTTTTAAGAAAAACCTTATTCTTGCTTTTCTAACCTTCACAGAAAGGATATTTCCCCAGGTTCTAAACCTTATTAATTTGTGCATTAGAATAGATGTTCGAAAATCCAGCCATTTTTGATACCTTTATCATTGATTATAATACCTTGATGCACGATGAATATGAAAAACGCGTTAAAGTTGTTTGAAGATAAAAAGGTTCGTACTGTTTGGGACGACAAACAGGAAAAGTGGTATGTATCAATAGTGGATGTAATTGATGCGCTGACAGATAGTTCTAATCCCCAGGTGTATTGGAGAGTATTGAAAAAGAGGCTATTGGCGGAGGGTAACCAAACCGTTACAAATTGTAACGGTTTGAAAATGGAAGCTCCGGATGGTAAAAAACGATTGACTGATGTAGCCGATGTGGAACAACTTTTTCGCTTAATACAATCGATCCCTTCGCCAAAGGCTGAACCCTTTAAAATGTGGCTTGCGGAAGTTGGCCGTGAGCGTTTGGACGAGATTGAAGATCCGGAGCAAGGCATCAATCGGATGTTGGAATATTACCACCGTAAGGGATACCCTACCAACTGGATCAATCAGCGTCTCAAAAGCATTGAGGTGCGCAAAGAGCTTACGGATGAATGGGAGCGGCGGGGTGTAAAAAAGGGACAGGAATATGCCTTATTAACTGATCTGATTACGCATGGTTGGTCGGGATTGACTACCAAACAGTACAAACAATACAAGAGTCTGAAGAAAGAGAGCCTTCGTGATAATATGACCAATCTTGAATTGGCACTCAATACATTGGCCGAAGCTACTACAACCGAAATCTCGAAGCAGCACGAACCGAAAACTTTGGAAGAGAACAGGCGCATAGCAGCTCGCGGCGGTTCTATTGTTGGTAATACCCGCAAAGAGATTGAAGCCAATATCGGTAAAAGCATTGTTTCACCTTTAAATGCAAAGAGTAAAGAGTTGCCCGAAAACTCTGAAAAATAATAGTCCGATCCTTCCCTGTTATATGGACAAATCAAAACTTACACAGGATACAAAAATCCGTATGGCTTAAGAACACCCCAGTCTTTACACAATTACTTAAACGTCTTTTTACATCAATAAATTAACCTAATTTGAAATTGTTAAGGAAGTAATTGATAAATTAACTCTTGAAAAATTTGAATAATAAGTCTGTTATAATTAGCGCAATTTCATGATCAGCAAAAAAACAGAAGTGACCGGGTGCGTGTTCAAATCAAGGACACTCACCCGGTCACTGTCACATAACAGTGAGGGCCTGACTTATTCATTACCTGAACAGTCAGACCCTCACTTTGAATAAAGCTAATTATTTTCGTCGGTACCTTTTACGATTTTATCTTTTGGTTGATGGCGGCCTTTGATTTTCCGGACAGCAAACCAGCCATCAATAAAAGCGCCGTCATCAATCATTCCTTCGAAGGCATCGTCCAGCTTGTCGAGCAAAACGCGGGATTCTACAATCACTTCCCTGATCGAGCGCCTGGCACTCTTACGGTCGTTCGTGATCATGCCAATCGTTGGTTGCATTTTTTCCAGCGCCAAAAGCTCCGTGGTCAGGTTTTCAATTTCTTCGGTGGTAATACCATAACCGGCTGTTTTCGGAATATACTCATTGCCACGTTTTAGAATGGTGCTACATTTGATCAGCGCTTCTTTCTCTGGTAAGAGAATAAATGTAGATTCGGGAACGTCAACATCATTCAATAACACTTTGTCACCGGTTTCTTTCGCATAAAACGACAGTTTCCGTCCCACTTTGTAAATCTTCCGGAAAAATACGGTCAACTGCTCGTTCTTCTGCGCAACATGTCCACCCGGGTCATTCTCATCCTGTGCTTTAAAAGCATGGTCCAACTCGTGCTCGTTTCCTTCGAGCGCCTCTACATTGGCAGCAATAACCGCCAGGTTCATCCACACACTTTCATTTTTGTGCAAATAGGAAATCGCTTCATTCAGCATTTCCCCAAACGTTTTCTCTCTTAATTCCATGAAAATTATTTTTTAGTTAGTATTTAGTTTGTGATACTGTTTAAGCTTGAAATAGTTTCATGACAATGTCAATTTTGTTTATTTTTTTAGTTCAACATGCTTATTTAGAAGGATTAAAAATAAATGCTGGTATTATTTAAATTAAACTCCGTCGTACGTTATTGTTTTGTATCGGGAATTGGCGACGTTGAACTTATAGTAATATACCGAATATTCCAGAGCAACCCCTTCTTCGCAGACACAGTTCCGTGAATACTCCCTTTGCACTCTCTGTAAATATCCTGTAAAGCAGTGTCAGGATCAAAAATGTTTGTGTAAATATGCTGTAAAGCAGTGTTAATGGTTAAAAAGGTAGTGTAAACATGCTGTAAAGCAGTGTAAATGATTAAGAAGGTTGTGTAAACATGCTGTAAAGCAGTGTAAATGGTTAAAAAGGTAGTGTAAACATGCTGTAAAGCATTGTAAGTGGTTAAAAAGGTAGTGTAAACATGCTGTAAAGCATTGTAAGTGGTTAAAAAAGTTCCGTAAATCTGCTGTATGACAGTGTAAATGGCCAGAATAGGTGTAATTGAGATCTGCTTATTCGTACCTCAACGCTTCGATAGGATCGAGCTTGGAAGCTTTTATTGCAGGAAGAACACCGGAAGCGAGGCTAACGAACAGGCATAAAATAACGCCACCCAGCATCCATTCCCATGGAACAATAAATGAACTGCCGATCAGCATCGACACCCCGTTGCCGGCCAGGATCCCCAATATAATTCCGAGGAATCCTCCCATCTGACCGATGACGATGGATTCGATCAGAAATTGTTGCTTGATGGAATGGGAAGTGGCCCCCATCGCTTTGTGAATTCCAATTTCGCGGGTTCGTTCGGCAACAGTGACCAACAAAATATTCATGAGTCCGATTGCAGCACCCATCAGTGTAATAAAGCCTATAATAGTGGCTGCAAGCGTGACATATTTAATGTTTTCGAGTAATACATTCACGAGGTTGTCGCTCTTTTCGATGATAAAATCGGAGTCGTCTGTAATGTTCAACCCCCTGATGTTCCGGAATGTTGCTTCCGCTTCTCCGATGGCACCATCAAGATATTGGGCAGATTTCGGCATGATGCTGATTCGAAAGTTCATCTGGGGCCGCGGGAAGTATTGCCGCACATTGGTAAAAGGCAGTAGTACAATCTGATCGCCTCCTTCTCCAAAACCGCTCCCTTTAGATTTTAAAACACCGACAATCTGATATTTTCCGCTGCCAACTGAAATACTTTTTCCCAGCGGATCGACGTCATTTGTGAACAGTTTTTTAATTAATCCTGAGCCAACGAGTGCAACATTGTTTCCATCAAACGATTCCTGGAACGTGAGTCCCCTGCCAGCCTCAACTTCATAACCGGCAGTTTGAAGAAAGTTTTCGTCGATTCCACGAACTGACACATTCGGATTGCTTTTTTTCGATTCGTATTTTACCGTAGCTGTCCCTGTGGCATTCACCGAAATTGATACGGCCGCAGGAAATGTATATTTCTCACGAAACGAACGTGCCTGAAAATAACTGATATAGCTGTAATTTTTTGACCGGTAGCGCTTGTTGCCGATCTGTACACGCATACTCCGGCTTTGGATGCTGAAGGTATTCGCGCCCAGCCTTGTGAATTCAGCAGTAATCGAGCTTTTAATCGAATCGATCGCAGTCAGAATTCCTACAAGTGCCGAAATTCCGACGGCAATAATTAAAATCGTCAAAACAGACCTGACCATGTTTCCACGGATTGACTGAAATGCAATCTTAATATTCTCTAATACCAAAGGTTTAATCCAAATCATGGTAACGCTGTGATTGACCGGCTACAATTATTCCGCTAATTTAAAACTAACTTTCAATTAATGTGTTAATAGTTACAGGAATTTTTTATGCTTATTTTCACCATAAATAGCTAATATTGTATGCAATTCTTCATCTTAAAATAAATTTGTATGGCTTACGACATTGAAATGATTCGCAAGGTCTATTCTCAAATGCCTGAACGAGTTAATAAATTACGGAAACTGCTAGGCAGACCTGTTACCCTGACTGAAAAAATCCTTTATTCGCATCTTTCAGGCGAATTTCCTGAACAGCCATTCGAAAAAGGAGTCTCATATGTAAATTTCGATCCCGATCGTGTTGCGATGCAGGATGCAACTGCTCAGATGGCATTGCTCCAATTTATGCAGGCGGGGAAAAGTGTTGTTTCTGTCCCTTCAACAGTTCATTGCGACCACCTGATCCTGGCAAGAACAGGTGCAACCCAGGATCTTATAGAAGCTGAAAAGACCAATAAAGAGGTATATGATTTTCTCGCATCGGTATCGAAAAAATACGGAATCGGTTTCTGGAAGCCGGGTGCCGGAATTATCCACCAGGTTGTACTCGAAAATTATGCATTCCCTGGCGGAATGATGATCGGAACTGATTCGCATACGGTGAATGCCGGCGGATTGGGAATGATTGCTATCGGCGTAGGTGGCGCCGATGCTGTCGATGTGATGACAGGAATCCCGTGGGAATTGAAATTTCCAAAGTTGATCGGGATCCATCTCACCGGAAAATTGAACGGATGGACATCGCCAAAAGATGTGATCTTAAAAGTTGCAGGAATATTGACTGTCAAAGGTGGAACTGGTTGTGTTGTTGAATATTTCGGACCAGGTGCATCGAGCATTTCGTGTACCGGTAAGGGAACCATCTGTAATATGGGCGCCGAAATTGGTGCAACAACCTCAACTTTCGCTTTCGATGAGAGCATGAGCGATTACCTGAAGGCGACCAATCGCGCTGATGTGGCCGAAATGGCATCACAGATCGCAGCAGACCTGAAAGCCGACGACGATGTTTATGCTCATCCTGAAAAATATTTTGACCAGGTGATCGAAATTAATCTTTCGGAACTTGAACCATACATCAATGGCCCGTTTACGCCCGATTTCGCAACCCCGCTCTCAAAATTTAAAACGGTGGCCAAAGAGAAGGGTTGGCCAATGAAAATGGAAGTAGGTTTAATTGGTTCGTGTACCAATTCATCCTATGAAGATATTGGCAGAGCTGCATCAATTGCGCAACAGGCACGTAGTAAGAACCTAAAAGTAAAAGCTGAATTTACAGTAACACCAGGCTCCGAACTCGTCAGGTACACCGTTGCACGCGACGGGTTTCTTACTGCTTTCGAAGAAATGGGTGGAGTAGTGCTTGCAAATGCCTGTGGACCATGTATCGGACAGTGGGCACGACACAATGCGGCCAATCTTCCCGAGAATTCGATCATGACCTCATTCAACCGGAATTTTGCCAAGCGAACCGACGGCAATCCTAAGACCCATGGGTTTGTAGCATCGCCCGAAATCGTAACCGCTTTCGCAATTGCCGGAACGCTCGATTTTAATCCCGAGACCGATTTTCTGACGAATGAAAACGGAGAAATGGTAAAACTCGATCCGCCAACGGGAAATAATCTTCCGGAACTTGGATTCGCGGTTGAAGATCAGGGATTAATACCTCCATCAACAAATTATCAGGGAATTGTAATTACTGTAAATCCGGAGTCTGACAGGTTGCAATTGCTGGAGCCATTTACACCATGGGAGGGAAAAGATTTGCTCAACCTGAAACTCCTGATTAAAGCGCGCGGCAAATGTACCACCGATCATATTTCGATGGCAGGACCATGGCTTACTTATCGCGGTCATCTTGACAATATCTCTAATAATTTGCTGATTGGTGCGATCAACGACTTCAACGGCAAATCAAACTCCGTAAAAAGCCAGATAACCGGCGAATATGATACCGTTCCAAAGACCGCCAGGGATTATAAAAAAGCAGGACTTGGTTCTGTAATTGTGGGTGACGAAAACTATGGTGAAGGTTCGTCGCGCGAGCATGCCGCAATGGAACCACGTCACCTGGGCGTACGAGTTGTATTGACCCGTTCGTTTGCCCGGATTCATGAAACAAATCTTAAAAAACAAGGGATGCTTGCGCTGACATTCGCAAATCCGGATGATTATAACAGCATCAAAGAGGACGATTCGATAGATGTTCTCGGACTTGAAGCCTTTATGCCAGATACGCTTTTGAAGCTGATATTACATCATGCAGACGGATCCGTAACGGATATAATGGCAAAACATACCTATAATGAAGCACAAATCGACTGGTTTAAAGCGGGTTCGTGCCTTAATTTCATCAAAGAAAATCAATAGGATTCATTTTTAAAATTTCAGAAAGGCCGGTCTCAAAACCGGCTTTTTTTTGCATTATTCGACCCAAACATCTCATTTTTCATATATTTGGAAATATCATATATCATTACGTAGATTTGTGCAGGTAATATTGAAAACAAATTATTTCAATATTCAGAAGATAACAATTTTTAATACTATTTTTAACCAATCCACACTGTACGGATTCGCCTTTGGTTTTGATTTCTGAAGGTTTCGTCCGGGAAGATTAAAAAAATATGGTATTTAAATTCAAAATCATATCAGACAAGGTCGAGAATTTTGCGTTGCACATTGATGCAGACGCAAAAAACACCTTTTTTGAACTTCATGAAGCAATTCAGGACGAGTGTAAGTATGATCCGTCAGAGCTTGCTACATTTTTTCTGGCAGATGAAGAATGGGACAAAGGGGTAGAAATTCCAATGTTCAGAGACAAGTCGCCGAAGAATAATTCAGCAGTCACGATGAAGAACACTGAGCTGGGTGATATTCTGAAAGAAAAAGAAGACAAGCTAATCTATATTTTTGATATTATCAATCAAAAATCGTTGTATATAGAATTAAATGAAATTGTTATGGAAAAAAAATTAAATACTCCGGTTGTGACCTTCAACAGAGGATTGGCTCCTTTACAGAGTTCCTCAAATCGCTATGACACCGATTTGCTTGCCAGTGAAGATTTTGAACTTCAGAATGCTTTTACGGACTTTGGTGAACTTGAAGATCTGAATATGATTTATGGAGAGATGGGCGAAGTCCTTTAAGGAAAGCCACTGGCTATTAGCTACTGGCAGCCAGCGATGGCAGAAAGTAGCTGCATTTAAAACTATAAAATTTACAAAAGAAAATTTAAGGCCTTACTTTCAATTGAGCGGTTGCAAGATGCCAGTAACCAACTGCCAGCCGCTATTTCATATTCTAAAAAGCTATTGAAAATAATGTCTAAAACTCTTCTTATTCTTCTTGGACCAACAGGTGTAGGTAAAACTGAGCTGAGCCTTGAAATTGCCAAATACTTCAATACTGAAATTATTTCTTGTGACTCGCGACAGATTTATAAGGAAATGAGTATTGGAACAGCTGTTCCCGACCAACGAACCCTTGAAACCGTTCCGCATCACTTCATCCGGTCGCATTCTATTCACGATTATTACAATGCAAGTAAATTTGAAGTAGAAGTTCTCGAAAGGCTTGAATTGTTGTTTCAAAAAAAGGATGTTGTGTTAATGACTGGCGGATCAATGATGTACATCGATGCACTCTGCAAAGGAATAGATGATCTTCCCGAGGTTGATGGTGAGTTACGCCGTTCGCTGATGGAACGTATGGAAACTGAAGGGATAGAAAGTTTGCGGAATGAACTTCGGTACCACGATCCGGCATATTACAACGAGGTTGATCTGCGAAATCCGAAACGGATTCTTCATGCACTTGAAATCTGTTTGATGACAGGTAAACCCTATTCTGCGTTTCGGATCAACGAGCCTAAGAAACGCCCTTTTAACATTGTAAAACTCGGGCTCAATCGCGACCGCGAAGTATTGTACAATCGAATCAATGACCGGGTGGACACGATGTTTATGAATGGCCTTGAAAAAGAAGCGGTTGATTTATTCCCGTTCCGACACCTTAACTCGTTGAATACGGTAGGATACCGCGAATTGTTCGATTATTTCGATGGAAAGATCATGCTTGAAGAAGCCAGAGAGAAGATCAAGGCGAATTCGAGGAAGTATGCCCGCAAACAACTAACATGGTTTCGGCGCGATCCCGAAATCACATGGTTCACGCCCGATATGAAAAATGAAATCATTGTATTCGCAGATCAGAAATTGCTGGCAGAAAACCGTAAATAAAAATAAAAGCCGGTAAACTACCGGCTAAATATTTATAGATAAAATGTGATATCCGTTTTTAGATATCCTCTTCTTCTTCCTCCTCTGGCATATCATCCGGAATATCATTGATGTCTTCATCAACATCATCATGACCTTCGAACTCCTGTAATGCAAAATCATCACGAAGAATTCCATCGTCATTAAAATCATCATCATTCTCGACAATATTGTTTGCCTCCTCAAGTGTCATCCGAACCAGGTAATAATGATCATCGGTTTCGTATGGTAAAGCAGACACTACTTTTCCTTTTGCATTGATATAAGTGATCAGATTTCCTGCAAAACCCTGTGGATAGGTCAGCTTAATTTGACCCTGAACCTCCAGCGGAAGCTTGTCGTAGTCCTTAACGACCCTTGGTTTGTTGATTGTTGCCATCGTATATATAGATTAAGGTTTTCCTTAATGATTTACAGATTAATAGATTAATACTTTTAATAGCACCTGGATTGCTATTTGATTTCGTGGTGCAAAATAATAATTCAATAAATCAAAAAAATAGTTTTTTGAAAATTGTGAAAAAAAAACTCAATTTGTTTTCTTTCTGAATTTCGAAGCCAATAAATCGTATCATAAAACAAGTGAAATAACGCAAATATTGGGCTCTCAATAATTAGCCGCTTGCATTCAAATTTGGGCTTTGATCTAAATTGCCTACCTTTGCACCTCTTATAATATTAAGAAGAAGATTATAAAATGAATATTTCATACAGCTGGCTGAAAGATTACATCAATCTTGAACTCTCTCCTTCCGAAGTTGCGGATACGCTTACCCAACTCGGACTTGAAACCGGAAGTGTAGAAGAAGTCGAATCCATTAAGGGAGGACTAAAAGGAATTATTGTGGGTGAAGTAATTACATGCGAAAAACACCCTAATTCCGATCATTTAAGTGTTACCACCGTGAATATTGGCGGCGGCGAAAACCTTCCGATTGTTTGTGGCGCACCCAATGTTGCGACCGGCCAAAAAGTTGTTGTTGCCACTGTTGGAACTGTGCTTTACAGTGGTGATGAGCAATTTACTATCCAGAAGTCCAAAATCAGGGGCGAAGTTTCGATGGGGATGATCTGTGCAGAAGACGAGATCGGCATTGGTAACGACCATAACGGTATCATGGTTCTCCGTCAGGATGCAATTCCGGGAACACTTGCCAGCGATTTTTTTAATATTCAAAGCGATTTTGTTCTTGAGGTAGATTTAACACCTAACCGGATCGACAGTGCTTCACATATTGGTGTTGCGCGTGATCTTGCGGCTTTTCTAAGTCAGAAAGAGCAAATTAACTATACACGACCAAGCATTGACGCTTTTGAAATTGATAATCAGAATCTTGCTATTTCGGTGGAAATTGGGAATCCTGAGGCTTGTCACCGTTACAGTGGATTGACCATTTCGGATGTGAGGGTTAAGGAATCTCCTGAATGGCTGAAAAACAGACTTAAGGCGATTGGTCAAAGCGCTATCAATAATATTGTTGATATAACCAATTACATTCTTTACGAAACAGGCCAGCCGCTTCATGCTTTTGACGCAGCAGAGGTGAAGGGAGGCAAGGTGATTGTAAAAACGCTTCCTGCCGGAACTAAATTTATCACACTTGACGGAGTCGAAAGAGAGTTGTCGGACAAAGATCTGATGATTTGCAATGCAGAAGAGGCGATGTGCATCGGTGGAGTTTTCGGTGGACTTCAGTCCGGCGTAAAAGAGAGTACTACCAGTATTTTTCTCGAAAGCGCCTATTTCAATCCGGTATATATCCGTAAAACGGCCCGTCGTCATGGTTTAAATACCGATGCATCTTTCCGTTTCGAACGTGGAGTTGATCCCAACGGGACCCTGTACGCCTTGAAACGTGCGGCTTTGCTCATAAAAGAGATCGCCGGCGGTACGATATCCTCGGATGTTGTTGACATCATCGCGGATGCTTCCATACAGGAATTCTTCCCCGTGGAAGTTTCTTATTCAAATATCAACCGCCTTATTGGAAAAGAGATTCCAAAGGAGACCATTAAAAATATTCTTTGTTCTCTCGAAATTCTTATTAAAGAAGAGAGTCCCGAAGGACTGAGTCTTGCCGTTCCTCCGTTTAGAGTAGATGTCAAAAGGGAAGCAGATATCATTGAGGAAATCTTGCGTGTGTATGGTTATAACAATGTTGAGCCTTGTAAATCGATAAAATCAACCATTCAGCTTGCTCCGCATCCCGATAAGATGAAATTGCAGAACCTGGTTTCCGAAATGTTCACCGCGAGGGGCTTTAACGAAATCATGTCCAATTCACTCACAAAGGTGGCTTATTACGAGCAGCTTGATTCGTTCAAGTCAGAAAATACAGTGCTGCTTTTCAATCCCCTGAGTTCCGATCTCAACGGGATGCGGCAGACGCTCCTTTTCGGCGGGCTTGAAGCGATTAACCGCAACACCAATTTTCGGAAAGCAGATCTTCGCTTCTACGAATTCGGAAATGTTTATCATTTCGACGGAACCAAAACCTACGACCATCCTGTAAAGAATTACAGCGAGGAAGAGCACATCGGGATCTGGATCACAGGCAAGAAAGAGACCGAAAACTGGAAAGTAAAGGAGGAGCCTACTTCATTCTTTACTTTGAAAGCCAATGTCGAGAATATCCTGTCGAGACTTGGCATTGTAATTGGGAATTGTACGATCGAAACAATATCGAATGACATCTTTTCGGAAGGACTTGAATATCGTTTTAATAATGTGGTAATTGGTCAGATTGGTTACCTAAACAATAAAATTCTTAAGATTCTGAATCTCAATGCTGACGTTTTCTACGGAGATCTTCGCTGGACGGCTATTTTAAAAGCCATCAAGAATCACAAAGCCAGCTATACCCCGCTTCAGAAATATCCCGAGGTAAAACGCGACCTGGCACTGCTGATTGATAAAGAAGTAATGTTCAGTACAATAAAAGCATTGGCCTTCAAGGCAGAAAAGCAAATTCTGCGCAGCGTAAATATTTTCGATGTTTACGAAGGATCGAATCTTCCGGAAGGTAAGAAATCATATGCTGTTAGCTTTATCCTTCAGGATGAAGAAAAAACGCTCAACGACAAACAGATCGAGAAAACGATGAACCGCCTGATAAGTGTTTATGAGCGCGAGGTTGGGGCACAAATCAGATAAGCTTGAGGAGTCTTTATAAATTTTTGAAAAGTTATAATTTACTTAAAAAAGGATTCAGCTCATTCAGGAGTTGAATCCTTTTCTGTTTAACCTTGTCGCAGTTTATCCGGAAGATAGAAGTTACCCATGAATTTGTCGTTATTATCACTATCAGAAATAGTGATGGTACAATAAAAAGTACCATTTACAGAATAAAATCACGACGAGCTCATTACCAGTCATTTGTTAAGCCTTTTGTCGTTCTCTGTAATTCAGTCCAGCTGATGGCGTTAAGTTCCAATGAAGCCCCGGAAGGTTTTGCAAGATAGCCGCTTCGATTGCTTTCGGATGAGATAGCAGAATTGGAATATGTTGCAAGGGTTTCGCATAAAACTATTTGGTAAGTGCTAAAAAACGAACGAAAAAAAGATCTTTCAATTCAAAATACGAACAATCCAAAATTGGCTAACAGTATAGATATTCTATGCTATTAAGAATCAATCCAGATTTGCTTTTTCGTCACTTTAAGTATTATTTTCGTTATATTTGGCGCCATAGAACAGCTAATATTAATTTTCGGTTACCTTTTTTATTTTTTTATGATCAAAAAGTTCAAATTTGCCAAATGGTCTTGGTTTGTATTTTTTACCGGACTATTTGTTTGTGCTATTTTGCTGTTTACCAGCAATAAAGTTTTGCACACTACTTCCACAGACGAATACTGTCAATCATGTCACATTCATCCTGATGCTGATGCTTCGTGGATAAAATCTACGCATTATTACAATCCAAGCGGTGTCAGGGTTCATTGTGTTGAATGCCATTTGCCACCCAAAGAAGACAACCGCTATTTATTTACAAAAGCGAAAACAGGTTTAACCGACTTATATGGGTTTTATTTTAAGGATAAAGCATCCTTTAACTGGGAAAACAAACGACTTCTTGAACATGCCGTGAAAATTGTTTATAACGAGTCGTGTATCAAATGTCACCAAAATTTATTTTCCAAGGGGCTTTCCGCTGAAGGAGGAACAGCTCATCTTTATTATGAAAATAATGCAAAAAAGCTTGATTTGCAATGTATTAATTGTCATCTTGATGTAGGTCACTACAATCCAAACTATAAACACGGTAAAATGACGGGGGTACCAGTCACTGGTGCTTCGTCTAAAATATTATACACTGCTCCGGCAACAGTGACGACTTTTGAAAACTTTAAGGAATTCATTCCTAACAGTCCAATCGCCTTTAGTATGGTCGCTGTAAAAGGGGGAACCTTTAAAATGGGAAGTCCTGATAAAGAGCCATACCGTAAGAATGATGAAGGACCTGTACGTAACGTAACGGTTTCACCATTCTTTATGGGTGAGGTCGAAGTTAGCTGGGACGAATTCTGGACATTCTTTGCCTCAACAATGTCAGAAGGTCGTATTGATCCAAACATAGTGATTGCACGCAATGCCAACGCTCCGGATGCTGTAACCGGACCTACGCCACCTTTCGGAATTCCTGACCAGGGATGGGGAAGCGGAAGCCGTCCTGCTATTACGATGACACATTATTCTGCCAGTATCTACTGCCAATGGCTTTCGAAAGTAACCGGTAAACATTACCGGCTGCCTACCGAAGCGGAATGGGAATATGCATGCAGGGCAGGAAGCGAAACCCCCTATTTCTTCCCGGGAGATCCAAAACGGTTATCGGAACAAGGATTCAGAAGCAAAATTTTCGGAGCCGACACTTCATTGATCAACCGATATGTGGTTTATGCGCTCAATTCATCCGGTAAAACACAGGAGCCCGGCTTTGTAAAGGCAAATCCATTCGGTTTGAAAAACATGCAAGGTAATGTACTCGAGTATTGCTCCGATTTCTATGCGGAAAATGCTTATTCCAAAACCGGAACAACCGTCACCAATCCAAAGGGACCTGAATCGGGTGAAGAACATGTCATTCGTGGGGGTAATTACTCGTTTGATGCCAAAGACCTCAGATCGGCGGCACGAGGTTTCACGCGCACAACCGACTGGTTGAAAACCGATCCTCAGCAACCTAAAAGTATCTGGTGGTATTCCGATATTAAAGGCATTGGATTCAGGGTTGTATGTGAGCCAGATAGTTCCATAATTATTAAATAAATTTTTTAGGTAGATACTAATCCATTTAAACACAAAGATCATGACTAAAAAAAATTCGTTGAGTAGAAGAGATTTTTTTACGACAACAGCTGTAGTAGGTGCTGTTGGTACGATGGGCGCGAGTGTCGTTTTTGCATCGTGTGCTCCGGGAGCTGAAAAATTAGTTCCTGTTGCGTCACTTTCAGGTGCTTACATCCCAAATCTGGTAGATAAAGCAACTGATGGAAAACCATTAAAAGCAGGTGTTATCGGTTGCGGCGGTCGCGGCTCGGGAGCTGCACAGAACTTTTTAGATGCAGGTCCAAATCTTCAGATCGTAGCTTTGGGTGATTTGTTCCAGGATCGTATCGACGATTGCCGTAAAGGATTGAAAGAGAAATTCAATGTAGAGGTTCCTGATAATATGTGCTTTACAGGATTCGATGCTTATAAAAAAGTACTCGCAGCCGGAGTTGACCTGGTTATCATTGCAACCCCACCGGTTTTCCGTCCAATGCATTTCGAGGCAGCTGTTGAAGCAGGTAAACACGCATTTTTAGAAAAACCAATTTGTGTTGATCCTGTAGGTGCACGCTCGATTTTTGCTACCGCTAAAAAAGCAGATGCACAAGGTCTTTGCGTTGTTACCGGAACCCAACGTCGCCATAAAAGAGACTATGTTGAGAGTTTCAAACAAATTCAAAGCGGTCTGATCGGAGAGATTGTTTCCGGAAATGTTTACTGGAATCAATCGATGTTATGGTACAGAGAGCGTAAAAAAGAATGGAGTGATATGGAATTCATGGTTCGCGACTGGGTAAACTGGAAATGGCTTTCAGGCGACCATATTGTTGAACAACACGTTCATAATATCGATGTATTCACATGGTTCTTCGGTAAAAAACCGGTGAAAGCAGTTGGATTTGGCGCAAAGCAACGCAGATTATCGGGTGATCAATACGATATGTTCAGTGTTGATTTCGAATATGAAGGTGGTGTTCATGTACATAGTATGTGTCGCCAGATTGACGGATGCAAAAACAATGTTTCGGAACACTTACAAGGGACAAAAGGTTCTTGGAGCAGTGACACCATGGAAATCAAGGATCTTCAGGGAAAAGTCCTTTGGAAATTCGACAGTGAAAAAGAGAAAGCCGATTTCAAACAGACGAATCCATATGTACTTGAGCACGTCGACCTCGTGAATCACATCAGGGCAAATACCAAAATCAACGAGGCAACTGAAACAGCAATCTCATGCCTCACCGCAGTGATGGGTCGTCAATCGGCTTACACGGGCGCTGAAGTAACATGGGATGAAATCAGTAACTCTACTATGACTTATCTTCCTGAAAAATTGGAGATCGGTACGGTTGACATGAGCAGTTATGTGGTTATGGTTCCTGGAAAACCAAAAGAAGAGAGAAAAGCTTAATCAGAAAAGTCTTTATATTAAAGTTTAAACCCCGTTGCTGAAAAGTGGCGGGGTTTCTTTTATTAGACACTCAGTGTCCTATTTATATTCAATTTTAGGTTAAAACCGTTTAGCTTGATTCTTGCCTCATTGTAAGTGAATTGCCAATTTTAACCTTCCGATGATTGACATGAGCTGGTTGAGTTGAAACTAAATTACCTCAACTTGAACAACTTTCGCAATAGATGGTGAAAAAGTAAGTGCTGTTAATTCTGTGTTCGTTTGCAGCTTCTGAAAGATTATTACTATTTTTAGTGCTTTAATTCATTTTCCAGTTAGGGTTATTTTTTACAAATATTAATATAAGGAATTATGAAAACAACACAATCCAGAAGAAATTTCTTAAGAATGTCAGCAACTGGCGCTTTGGGAACATTGGCGCTTTCGCAATATGCCTTTAAAGCTGCTTCCGAATCGACTTCTGCAGCCGTTGATCCCAAAAAGTTCGGTATTGGCCTTCAATTGTACACCATCCGTGATGCGATGGCGAAAGATGTTAAAGGATCGTTGAAACGGATTTCCGATATCGGGATCAAGAACCTTGAGCTTGCGAGCTATGCCAACGGTAAGTTCTATGGTTTCGAACCTGCTGAATTTAAGAAAATTGTAAGTGATCTTGGAATGGTGGTCATCAGCAGTCACACGCAGGTTGAAGCATTGGGAATTACCCTCGACAATGCAAAAAAAATGGCCGAAGATCATGCAAAAATTGGTGTTAAATATTGTATCCAGCCCTGGGTAGTCGAAGAAGCCCGCACGACCATTGACAGTTATAAAAAGATGGCTGCTGAATGGAATAAGGTCGGTGGTATCATGAAAGAACACAAAATTCAGTTCGGATATCACAATCACAATTTCGAATTTGATAAGGTTGAAGGTAAGGTTCCTTATTACGATGTCTTCATGGTTGAGTTAGACAAGGACCTCGTCACAATGGAGCTGGATCTATTCTGGGCGACAAAAGCAGGACAAAATCCTGTTGAGATGTTCAAAAAATATCCTGGCAGGTTCCAACTTTTCCATATGAAAGACATGTTTACCAGGGAAGCTCCCTTCTACAAACCAGTCACGAATGACTTTGCTCCTGTCGGTGCCGGTCTTATAAATTTCAAGGAAATTCTGGCAGCCAAAAAGATTGCCGGAATGAAATATTTCTTTGTTGAACAGGACTCTACAAAGGATGGAAAACCGTTTGATGCGATTCAAACCAGTGTTACAAATCTGACCACCAAACTCCTCAAATAAAAAGAGGTTTTGATTTTATATGGAGGCTGTCTGGAAGTTTAAATTTAGACAGCCTCTGCTTTTGAATAAAAACGGTATTGAACATGGCAAAGATTGAAATCATCAGGGGAGATATTACGCGTCTGGATGTAGACGCAATCGTAAATGCTGCAAACCGTTCACTTCTGGGGGGGGGAGGTGTCGATGGAGCTATTCACCGGTCTGCAGGGACGGAATTGCTTGAAGCATGTGAATTGCTCAACGGGTGCAATACAGGAGATGCAAAAATTACGCCCGGCTTTAAATTGCCTGCGAATCACGTCATTCACACAGTTGGTCCTGTTTGGAACGGTGGGATGAACCGCGAAAAAGAGTTGCTCTCCTCCTGTTACCGGCAAAGTCTACGCGTTGCATCAGAAAATGGCATCCGGACGATTGCTTTCCCAAATATTAGCACCGGAGTTTACGGCTTTCCAAAGCTGGAAGCCGCATCAATTGCATTTGAAACTGTACAAGGTTTTTTGACAGATCATCCTGAGATAGAAAAAGTTATATTCTGCTGTTTTGATGAAGAAAACTTTGGATATTATAACAAACTGAATTGCAACAAAACGCTGATTAAGCTTGTCAAATCGACTTCTGAAATTAAAATAGTAGCGGATTTGGCATCAACTATCTGGAACGAATATTACGTCCCAATCATTGGACAGGAACAGGTTAATTATATGGTAGCCTCTTTTCAATCAATTGAAGCAATTGAGCAACAAATCAGAACTGAGCATCAGGAGTATTATTTAATTTATCATCTTGCAGAGCCCTCAGGATATATCTGTATCAAACCAGCGGGAAATGACTTATTTCTCAGTAAGTTTTATATCCTGAAGGAAAAAAGAGGAACCGGATTGGGAAAAGGTGGATTAAATTTTATTATCAGCAGAGCTAAAGAGCTTGGTGCAAACGCGATTACACTCACCGTTAATAAAAATAATATCAATAGTATAAATGCCTACGACAAATTGGGATTTAAAAATACCGGGTCCGTTGTTACTGAAATCGGTGCCGGTTTTGTGATGGATGACTATACAATGCGTTTGGATATTACGGGATAACCCTTCGAGCAGTTGAAAACCCCCGAAGGGTTTTTCAACTTCCGGGGTTAATCAAATAATTCCTTCAGACTTCCGAAATAATCTGATTCCCATCCCTCTATCATGTTTTCGTAAGCATCATCCGGGATATTGGTCTGGTGAATTTCAATGTTAGTTCCGCTTTTATCGGGATGTAGTTTTATGGTAACTATCGAGTCGGATTCCTCACCAAAGAACCATTGCTGAACGATTTTTTGATCCTGAACAAACTCCACATTTTTGCCAACGATCTCACCGTCCCACAACGAAAAATCGCTTCCAGGCTCAGTACTCATCACAGCTGGTTCGCCCGACCATATTTCGATCATTACCGGATTGGTAAGTGCATTGTATAAATCGGCGGGCGATGCATCCAACCTGTAGTATTTCTTAAAATCTTTCATACGTTTATAATTTGTTTTTAAAGGTCGTATGGAATAACCATGAGAAAATATTCACCTCAATTTGTGATTTCTCAATCATGGCTATTTCATCTTGTCTATTAAATTATTCCATTCAAAAATAGATAAAATATTTACTATTTTCGCCGATCGAATTACAAATACCCTATGAAGAACAAATTGCGCGATTATACGCGCCTCGTTAAATTTGAGCATACAATATTTGCATTGCCATTTGCGCTTATAGGCTTTTTTTTAGCTATTCAACAACAATCAGGGAGTATTCCCATAAGCTTACTCTTAAAAGTGATTGGCTGTATGGTCTTTGCAAGAAATGCTGCGATGGGATTCAATCGTTACCTCGACAGGTATTTTGACGCAGCTAATCCCCGGACAGCGATGCGCGAAATTCCGGCAGGGGTAGTATCACCGAAAAAAGCACTGATATTTGTGATTGTGAACTCCCTGCTTTTTGGAATCACAAGCTGGCTCATCAACGATCTCTGTTTTTATCTTTCGCCTGTTGCATTACTCGTAATTCTTGGATACAGTTATACGAAAAGAATTACGCCGCTGTGTCATTTTGTCCTGAGTGCAGGTCTTGCATTGGCACCAATCGGAGCCTATCTTGCAGTTACAGGCCAGTTTGCTGTTGCCCCAATCCTCTTTTCAATGCTGGTTTTTTTCTGGGTGAGCGGCTTCGATATCATTTATGCCTGCCAGGATGTAGAATTCGACAGATCTTACCGGTTAAACAGCATCCCGGCAATGTTAGGGATTAAAAAAGCTTTACTACTTTCTGTTATCGTTCATCTATTCGCTGTCGTATTTGTTCTCTCAGCTGGTATTGTACTATCTGCAGGATGGCCGTATTGGCTTGGATCCGCCATTTTTATTGGGCTCCTCGCTTATCAACACCTTATTATCAAGCCAAATGACCTTAGCCGTGTCAACCTTGCATTTGGAACAACTAATGGAATTGCAAGTATAGTTTTCGCCCTATTTGTAATAGCTTCTTTTTATTTAAAATAGAAAGCTTTTGGTATTTAACTGCATGCCGCCAAATATCAAAAGCTTTCTTTCAATGTTCTATTTATTTCAAAAACAGATTCCTAAAGCAATTTAGAATCGGAAATTTAACCCAATGGTCAGCAGTTCTTTAAATTGCCATTTTGGTGTGCGTCCAATCTCGACGCCTTTTGAATCGAGAATCGGAAATTTGGTGTTGTAATCGTATATTAACTGAGTCATAATCTTGGCATTAATCAACCGATTGACCCTCATTGTGAGCACCTGCTCCCACTCAAATGCAAATTTCTGAAAAGTGTACCTGTAATTATTGAAAAACTCACCTTTCGTTTCGTAGATAATATTATCGCTCAGCTCCTGGCGCCAGTTTGCTTTAACAATGATCCCAGGCTCCCAAAGTTTCTTAGTCCCGGGTTCAAGCCCATATGTCGTTGGATTAATTAAAGCTGTATCATTAACATAGGTTGTTTTAGAAGTGAACGGTGCAAGAAAGAGGGAGAAGTTTTTATTTGGCTTGTAATCAAGTCCAATAGACATTGTAAGGTATCCGGGTGCCATAAATGCCGAAATCGGTTTCGACATTTCAGGATATGAATATCCTCTTGCAACCTGGGTCCTAAAGTTGGCCTCTGCAGAATAAAACCATTTTTTAAAAGCTGAATAGCCAAAACGGCTTTGGAACTCAATTTTATCATCATTCTTTTCCAAACCTCTCGTTTTGGATTTACTAATCCCATATCGAAATTCACCGCTGTTTTCCCATTTTACTTTGTCTTTTGAGTAATTTGCATCATATTTACTAATCATCAACAGGGTCATCGAACTTTCACCACCTTTGGCCCAATTCGATAATGAAGTCTGGGTAAAGCCAAAAGATCCGTTACCTCTGAGTGTCCATGCCGGATACACTATTTTATTCAATTTGACCTTTCGTAACTTTTTGTCCGGTGCCTGTGTCTCGAATTTAATTGTTCGGTTTTGCGTTTCTGCAAACCTTGTAAGTTTAATCCCATCATCAATTACCAGTTTTAATTCACCCTTTCCATTGCTGATTAGAACCATACTAAGTGAATCGTTCTGCGCATTTTTAAGGAACATCCTGATTGGCTTCATACGACGATTGGCAGTCCAGAATTCTGTTTTTTCGTCTTTTAGATTGACCAGTCGAACCAATGAAGAATCGGCCTCAGCATGGACTGTAAGATAGCGCAATGCAATCCTCAGTGAATCATTGACAATACCAACTGCCTTATCGTTATAGGCAGATAAAACTCTATAGTTGTGTGATTCAACGGACTTCGTATAGGCTTTAATTCTTAAATCAGCCTGCTCGGAAATGTATTTGCTTCGATAGGAAAAAATCGCTCTTTCGCGCCAACAGTTCATTACCGAATCATTATATGCTGCCCGGTATATCCCGAAGAGTTGGATCCGGACCGAATCCATCGCAGAACCAGTCATATCCGGTGAAAACTGCATGGAGTTAATCTTGTTATTCATACCCGCAACAAATTCCGGTGGAAGCTCATTTTGTTTCTTCCCCCACAATACTTCCGGATCTCCTTCAGGAACGTGAGGTGCCTTCGAAAGCTCATTCTCCAAAATTATAACCGGGACAACAATTTTGGTAATATTCAGACTGTCAAGAACTTTTTTCCGGATCACTTCAATCCCTTTTCCAATCTCTTCATCTGTAAGGTGGCCGCGTATTTCTTTTACATTTCGAATATCCTGAGGACGCCGGTCTAGCAGATAGCCCAATTTATCGTCGCTTAATAACCTGTGAATATCAACGATGAGGGTGTCAAGAGGATCGTTTTCAGCATAGTTCAATACACCCTGAATAGGTTTTTTGTACTGTCGATCTGTGAGGTACCATTCTCCACCAGAATAAAGCAGTTTATTTAGATAATCGACACTCCATTTCAACGAGTCTCCAATTTGGTTTCCAGATAACTGAGTCTGTTCAGGAATCAGTTTATTTAGGTTTGAAGCCAGCAATTTTTCGGGGCAGAATGCCATCGAAGTGATAATAAATAATAGAATGAAATTTTTTCTGATCATCATTAACATCTTTATGATTTCTGAAAGCCAAAAATAGGTAAAAGGGACTTATATTTGAAACTTTAAACTAAAGTTGGGGGTTTTATCCGATCGGAGAACTGACTATTCAAACTAAATCAATGACAAAACGGTATTTTTTCCTATTGATATTCATATCATTAATCCATATAAGCACTAAGGCGCAACGCAACAATCTATTTTTTGATATTACAGGTGGCGGTGGTAGATTAATACCGCATCACCCCGAAATAAGGAACCTGGCCGGCCCGGTTTCTTTTTTTAATGCAAGATTTGGGTTAAAAACGCTGGGACAAAAGGAGTGGCAACGTGTTTATAAATATCCGGAAATAGGCATTGGATTTTCGCACAATTATTTAACCAGTAAATCTTTAGGCGATCCAACGGCTGTTTATTCATTTTTGAATCTTCCATTGACACCGGCTTCAAAGCTAAAACTTGATCTGGGAGTTCATCTTGGATTTGCCTGGGGGTTCAATCCATCTACTCCACAAAACCAGGTAAATCTTGCAATTGGATCAGCATGTACAGCTTATGCCTCTATAAATCTTAATACTTCAATCAAAATCGGTCAGAATTTTGATCTGCTCCTCTCTGCTGGCGGGTATCATTATTCGAATGGGAATATGAATAAACCAAACAAAGGAATCAATATGCTGGGAGCTGAAACGGGATTGCGGTACATGCTTCCAAAATCGGATACGGAACTGAATACTGAACCGGTTGATCCAATTCAAAAAAGCTCTTCGGTAATGGTATTCGGAGCCTGGGGGTGGAAAAAGGAAGTTACCTATTCCTTGGGATTCCCGATAGGATCCTTAAATATTGGTTATTATCGGACTATTAGTCACAAAAGCAGGTTGAGTACCGGAGTTGACCTGTTCCTCGATAAAGGCACCCTTTATTATACTCAAAAAGAGAATCTGCTTAAAAATAAGCTCGCTGCCGGTGTTTTTGGAGGTCATGAGCTTACATTCAGTCACTTATCAATAGTTACGCAGATTGGAATTTATGTTCGGAATCCAAATCCAACCGATCCTTTTCATTACGAACGTCTCGGAATTCGCTATGTAATAGCCAAAAGAATCATACCCTCCTTAACGCTTAAAGCACACGAGTTTAAAGTTGACTTTGTAGAATGGGGATTAGGTTTTGTGCTATGGAAGTCTTGAAAGCATAGGAGAATAAGACAGGAAAGTGAAATGGCATAAACCAAAGTTTACTGCATTGATTTACAATTTATTTCGAGGCCCGGCCTTTTACCTGGTTTTTTTTGCCTGAACAAAACAATATTCATTAGACTATTCAATTTTGGAAGCATTAAATTTATTTATTTTACAAAAGAATTACAAAATCTATTCAATCATGAAAAAAACATTTTATGCGATCATTGTCTGCTTTCTGTTGATTTTAAACGCAATACTTGCTTCTGCGGCAGTTCGTTTACCATCAATCCTTGGAAGCCATATGGTATTGCAACAGAACAGCGAAGTTAAACTTTGGGGGTGGTGCAGTCCAGCCGAAAAAGTAACCATTAAAACGAGTTGGGATACAATCACATATCGAACAAATGGCGAATCGTCGGCAAAATGGCTCCAGAAAATAAAAACGCCTGCAGCAGGAGGGCCATACACAATTACGATCAACGAAACCACGGTTCTTAGTGATGTAATGATCGGGGAGATTTGGCTTTGCAGCGGACAAAGTAACATGGAGTGGGGTGGCGATCAGGGACTAAAGCAGACCCTAACTGAAGCTCCCCGCGCCAACAATCAGAAAATAAGGTTTTTCTACATTGCAAAATCAACTTCCGAAACACCACAGGAAAACTGCGAAGGAAGCTGGAAAGTTTGTACGCCGGAAGAGATGAAACATTTCAGTGCTATAGGTTATTTTTTTGGCAAGAACCTTCAGCAAGCATTAAATGTACCTGTCGGACTGATCAATAGCAACTGGGGCGGCACACCTGCTGAAGTTTGGACACCAAAAAATATTGTTGAGAATGATCCTGATTTAAAATCAGCATCCCTAAAACTGACCCCCGCTGCCTGGTGGCCCGTTCTTCCAGGGCTTACGTTTAATGCGATGATCAATCCAATCACAAATTTCGAAATCTCAGGCGCCATCTGGTACCAGGGAGAAAGTAATGTTGGAACCTATTCAACTTACAAGCCACTAATGAATACAATGATAGGCTCATGGCGCAAAGCATGGCAAAAAGATTTCCCATTCTATTTTGTTCAGATCGCTCCGTTCTCCGGTTATGGAAACAACAATGTAAGTGCACTGCTACGCGAAACTCAGACGACTTGTCTTTCGATTCCCAAAACCGGAATGGTCGTTGTTGCCGATTTAGTTGATGATCTTTCGAATATACATCCTATCAATAAAGTTGACGTTGCTTCAAGGTTGGCAAATCTTGCCTTATCAGAAAGCTATGGTAAAACCAAGTTGAGCTACAAATATCCGATGTACAAGTCGATGAAGAACGAAAAAGACAAAATCAGAATCCAATTTGAGAATGCTGATAACGGCCTGGTATCGAAAGATAAAGCAATAACGGAGTTTTACATTGCAGGCGAAGATCATCAATTTTTACCAGCATCTGCCAAAATCGATGGAAACAGTGTAGTCGTTTGGAACAAGACTGTCAAGGTGCCGGTAGCTGTAAGGTTCGGATTTAGCAATACAGCAATTCCCAATCTTTTCAGCAAAGAAGGATTACCTGTGAATTTATTCCGCACCGACAGTTGGGAAATTGACACAACTCCGGTTAAGAAGTAGGATTTGAAAAGGGGGAGAATGAATTTGAGAAGAGGAGCGAGGACGCTGCGATAAGGTCATTTTATAGCAATATTGTTCAGCATTTCAACTTGATTATTGTTGTCAGACCTTAACATTTAGTCTTTCAACTTTAACCTTTGACGATCTAAAGCACTTTATTATTCGTATTACCATACTGTTAAGCCTGCTTGCCGGATACACCCTCTCCGGCAGGCAGGCTTCTTAATTTGCTTGAAATTACTATCTTTGCAAAAAATTCAGAAAAAATCACAGGCACAATGGCACATAAATCAGGGTTTGTCAACATAATCGGGAATCCAAACGTCGGAAAATCAACTTTGATGAACGCAATGG
The DNA here is from genome assembly GCA_025355585.1 of Mariniphaga sp. Taxonomy (GTDB): domain Bacteria; phylum Bacteroidota; class Bacteroidia; order Bacteroidales; family Prolixibacteraceae; genus JAAFHB01. The sequence goes on from JANXZJ010000057.1 coordinate 24,223, forward strand.
TAGGCGAAAAGCTTTCGATCATTACTTCGAAAATGCAGACTACACGTCACCGTATCAAAGGGATCGTAAACGGAGAGGATTTTCAGATTGTTTATTCTGACACGCCCGGGATTTTAAAGCCGGCTTACAAACTTCAGGAATCGATGCTTGGATTTGTGAATACTGCATTGGTTGATGCCGATATCTTGTTGTATGTGACCGATGTTGTGGAAGATTTCTCGAAAAATGCAGATTACCTCGAAAAAATAAAATCGGCAGAAGTTCCTGTTCTTGTGCTGATTAATAAAATAGACCTTACCGATCAGGAAAATCTGGTCAAGTTGGTTGAAAAATGGAGAGAACTTATTCCCAAAGCCGAAGTCATGCCGATCTCTGCCAAGGAGAAATTCAATCTCGACTATGTTTTTAAACGGATACTCGCAAACTTACCCGAAGGTTCACCGTTTTTTCCTAAAGATGAACTGACTGACCGGAATGAGCGATTTTTTGCTCAGGAAATCATTCGCGAAAAAATCCTCTTGTTTTACGACAAAGAGATCCCTTATTCTGTTGAAATTGAAGTAGAAGAATTCAATGATGAGCCAAACCTGCTTAGTATCAGGGCGGTAATTAACGTTGCACGTGAGACACAAAAAGGGATCATCATTGGTCATCAGGGGAAAGCGCTGAAAAGAGTTGGGACAGAAGCGCGATTGGACATGGAAGAGTTTTTTGGAAAAAAAGTGTTTCTGGAAACGTTCGTTAAAGTAGCAAAAGACTGGCGGGATAAAGAGAGCCAGCTTCGTAATTTTGGTTACGAGATTCAATAAAAGTAAAATCAGATAATGAGTAGTATAGTAGCAATAGTCGGTAGGCCAAACGTTGGGAAATCGACTTTTTTTAATCGTTTGACAGAATCGCGTGCCGCAATAGTCGATGACATGCCTGGAGTTACACGCGACCGGAATTACGGAAAATCGATCTGGAACGGCGTTGAGTTTTCGGTCATCGATACAGGGGGTTATGTTTCAGGATCGGATGATATCTTCGAAGAAGAGATTCGTCGCCAGGCAAATCTGGCGATTCAGGAAGCTGATGTGATTGTTTTTCTTGTCGATGTCGAAAGCGGCTTGACAGAACTTGATATTTCGGTTTATGATCTGCTGCGCAGAAACGACAAACCGGTCGTAACCGTTGTAAATAAAGTTGATAACCACCAGAGAGGTCTTGATGCCAATGAATTTTACTCCCTTGGAGTAGAAAAATTATTTACCGTTTCGTCAATCAACGGATTAGGAACAGGTGACTTGCTCGATGAAATCGTTGACCTTCTCCCCAAAGTTGTCGAAGAAGCTGAAGATGAGAAAATACCAAGAATTGCAGTCGTAGGAAGGCCAAATGTTGGCAAATCGTCTATAATCAATACATTAGTTGGTGAAGATCGCCACATTGTTACCGAAGTAGCCGGTACAACGCGCGATGCAGTTGCGCAGCATTACAATAAATTCGGTCACAATTTTATCCTTGTCGATACGGCAGGATTACGTAAAAAGACAAAAGTTGCCGAAGATGTGGAATTTTATTCGGTGATGCGATCAGTCCGAACAATTGAAGATTCGGATGTATGTGTACTTGTCCTTGATGCCACTCGTGGAGTTGAAGGTCAGGATGTCAGCATTTTCCACCTTATTCACCGGAATAAAAAGGGAATAGTAGTAGTTGTGAATAAATGGGATTTGGTTGAAAAAGACAACCATACCATGAAAAGTTTTGAGCGCGACATCCTCGAAAAGTTCGCTCCGATCGTGGATATCCCGATTGTGTTCACCTCTGCGCTTACCAAACAACGGATTTTGAAGATCCTTGAAGAAGCGATGGCTGTATTCGAAAACAGAAACCGGCATATTGCAACTTCAAAATTGAATGAGTTATTGCTGGGATTTATTGAGGCTTATCCTCCACCTGCGCACAAGGGGAAATATGTTAAAATAAAATACATTACCCAGTTACCGACGAAAATTCCTAGTTTCGCCTTCTTTTGTAATCTTCCACAGTACATCAGGGATCCTTATAAAAGATACCTCGAGAATAAGATACGTGCTAATTTCGATTTCAAGGGAATTCCTATTCAGCTCTATTTCAGGCAGAAATAAGCCGGTATTCGTCAATGGTGCATTCAGACACAATCAATCGCGTCTGAATGGCCTTCTGGCCATATAATCAAATATTTAGAATATCATGCAATAATCTCTGAATATTTCGTACCTTTGCGCAACTTTTCCCCACACAGGGAATTGGATTTTTTTCAGATAATAATAAGTCGGGTAAATTGGTTCATTAGATAGCTATAACGCCCGCCACAAAACACAGATGATGCAATTTAATGAAATGGGTCTCGACCCCAGAATCCTAAAGGGGATTCAAGAAATGGGCTTCGAACAACCTTCGCCAATCCAGGAACAGTTTATCCCCTTATTCCTGAAAACACCCACCGACATTGTAGGACTTGCCCAGACAGGAACCGGGAAAACCGCGGCTTTTGGTCTGCCAATGCTCCAGGTTATTGATCCTAAAAAGAGAGTTCCTCAGGCACTTATAATTAGCCCGACCCGAGAACTTTGCGTTCAAATCGCAAGAGAAATTTCGGATTATGCAAAGTACCTGCCTGATATCTCAATCGTTCCTATCTACGGAGGAGCCGACATCGGTGCGCAGTTAACTGCTTTACGCAAAGGTGTGCATATTATTGCCGCTACTCCAGGCCGTTTGCACGACATGATCCGAAAAAATAAAGTCGATCTTTCGCAGGTAACGATACTTGTGCTCGATGAAGCGGATGAAATGCTGAACATGGGTTTTCAGGAAGATGTTGATGCGATTCTTGAAAAAACACCTAAGACAAAGAACACCCTTCTTTTTTCGGCGACAATGCCAAAAGAGATTGCTGCAATTGCAAAAAATTACATGACCAATCCAATCGAAATCGCAGTTGGAAAAAAAGGTAGTGGTGCCGAAAATGTTGAGCACATTTATCACATGGTTCATGCAAAAGACAGGTATTCAGCACTTAAACGTGTCATGGACTTTGTTCCTGATATTTACGGAATAGTTTTTTGCCGTACCCGTGCAGAAACGAATGAAATTGCGTCACAACTGATTCAGGATGGATACAGTGCCGAAGCGCTTCACGGCGATTTAAGTCAGGCGCAACGCGATTATGTGATGGATAAATTCCGCACGAAAGGAGTTCAGATGCTTATCGCAACCGATGTTGCAGCACGCGGAATCGATGTAAACGACCTTACGCACATTATCAATTATAATCTGCCCGACGATATCGAGAATTACACCCACCGAAGTGGCCGTACCGGTCGTGCCGGAAAATCGGGAATCTCGATCTCAATCATTCACATGAAAGAGCAAGGCAGAATCCGAATGATTGAAAAAGGAATCGGGAAGAAATTTCTTCGGATGCCCGTTCCAACAGGTAAAGTGATTTGCGAAAAACAACTCATGTTCCTGATTGATAAGTTAGAGACTGTTAATATCAATGAAGAGGAAATTGCTCCTTTCCTCCCGGCTGTCAATGCCAAATTGGAATCACTATCGAAAGAAGACCTGATTAAACATTTTGTATCGCTGGAGTTTAACCGCTTTATCGAATACTACGGAAATACCCCCGATCTGAATGCTCCAGATACGCATGAAAGGGGCGGAAGAGACAGTCGTGACGGACGTGATAGCCGCGATGGACGTGAAAGTCGTGACGGACGCAGAGGTTCTTCTGAAGGATTGACACAATTCCGTCTGAACGTTGGTTTATCACAAGGATTAATTCCAAAAGATATTATCACTTTTGTGATTGATGCAACTGGAAGCAGAAATGTAGAAATCGGCAAGATCGAGCTGTTCAAAACACATGCTTTGGTTGAAATTGATTCACAGGCAGCCAATGCCTTCTTGAAAAACAGTCGTGGAATGAACTTCCGTGGATCGTTCTTTGATGCTGAAGTTAACAGTCCCGGTCGTGATGGTGGTGACAGAGGCGGTGATCGCGGAGGCGACATCCGAGGAAGATTTGACCGTGGCTTCCGGAAACCAGAAGGTGGTGGCGAATTTAAACGCCGCGACAGAAAGAAAAGGTTTTAAGAGACTTGAGATAAATACCAAGCCGGAAAGCAATATGCCTTCCGGCTTTTTTGCTGCAAAGATGTATCAACTATGTTACCGGAAACAAATTAGCTTGAGAACGTAATCTTTGCAATGACTTCTGTGTTATATAGCTATAACGATATCATTTATTTTTCATCGGTCACAAATGATCACAAACACTCATTCGGGAATAGATACCAACGGGCGCCAACTCAGCAAAAAGCGAATCAGAATTGCTGTTTCGTTGTTCTATTTTAGTATGGGACTCTGTTTTGCTTCCTGGGCAAGCCGGATTCCCGATATTAAAACTGCGTTAATGCTCAGTGATGCTGCATTGGGTACTATTTTATTTGCTTTACCTGTTGGTCAGTTTTTGATGATGCCTTTCTCTGGTAAACTTGTTACCCATTACGGGAGCCAGAAAGTTATTCTTTTTGCTGTTCCTGCATATGCAATTTGCCTTACAAATCTGGGACTTGCAACACAAGGTTGGCACCTTGGAGTCGGACTCTTCTTGTTTGGGATATTCGGAAATATGTGTAATATCGCAATTAATACACAAGGCATTGCAGCAGAGAAACTATACGAACGACCCATTATGTCGGCATTCCATGGTGGATGGAGTGTTGCCGGATTTACCGGTGCACTCGTTGGGTTAGCCATGATCAATCTGAAATTGCCTCCTTATCTTCACTTCTGGATTGTTATTGGGATTGTTTTCATCATTGTTTCATTGAATTACAGGATGCTGGTACAGGGAAAAACGGGACCAGCCATGGCTTCGTCGAAAAAACGATTCTTCTCGAAACCCGACAGCACCTTGTTGCAACTGGGTGTGATTGGTTTCTGTAGCATGGCCAGCGAAGGGGCGATGTTCGACTGGAGCGGTGTCTACTTTAAGGATGTTGTTAAAGCACCCGCTTCGCTTGTAATTCTGGGTTATACCTCATTTATGATCATGATGGCTTCCGGAAGATTTGTGGCTGACAGGCTTGCCGCCCGGTTTGGCAGGAAGCACCTGCTTCAGGTTAGCGGTGTATTAATTTCATCGGGACTTTTTCTCTCTGTTTTCTTTCCCTATTTGATCACTTCAACAATTGCATTTATGATGGTTGGGCTGGGTGTTTCAAGTATTGTTCCATCTGTTTACAGTGCCGCCGGAAAACATGCCACAATAGCTCCAGGAATTGCATTGGCAACTGTTTCGAGTGTAAGTTTCCTTGGCTTCCTGATGGGACCACCGTTAATCGGTTATATTTCTGCTGCTGCCGGATTGCGTTACTCGTTTGCCGTGATCGGTGTCTTCGGAATCTGCATTACGCTTCTTGTTTCGAAGATCAAGGCGATGCATTAATTGGACTTGATTCCCGAAATTCTCATACAGATTGCTCTTGAGATCAGGGGTTAATAACTTCAATTTACTCCAAATAATCAGGCATATTTTGGTTATATAAGTCCATTTCTAATTGATCGTATAAATATTTACAATAAAAAAAGTAACGCCTATCGCGTGAACAATTTGCCGGCCTGCTCCTTATCTTTGCAGTAATCCTTTCCCCTTCTAATGAATTTCCAGTTGCATTTTATCCAAAAAAATCATCTTTAATTTTGCAGCGACTTAGTAAGATGCATCATGAGAAATGATAATATCAGTAGCTCTTCCTCCTCGTGGATGGAGATTGTTTCAAAGTACAACTTTTCGAATCCGGTAAAGAGTTGGTGGCAGGTAATTAACTCGGTAGTTCCCTACTTATTGCTTTGGGCGATCATGATCTGGAGCCTAAATATTTCGTACTGGCTTACACTACTTCTATCCATTATTGCAGCAGGATTTCTGATACGGATTTTTATTATTTTCCACGACTGCGGACACGGATCTTTCTCTAAATCTCAAAGACTCAACCGAATTATAGGTATTATTACTGGATTAATGGCATTTACACCTTACCATAAATGGCATCATGACCACAAAGAGCATCATTCAACTGTTGGCAATCTTGACAAACGTGGCACCGGCGATGTTAAAACACTTACAGTGGAGGAATTCCTGAAACTATCGAAATGGCAACGTTTTATGTACCATTTTTACCGGCATCCGATCTTCCTGTTTGGTATTGCGCCATTCCTTGTTTTTGTTTTTCAAAACCGGTTGCCGAAAGCTTATATGAACAGGAAGGAACATTTATATCTTCACCTTACAAATCTGGCATTAATAGTTGCAATTGCGCTGTGCATGTGGGCCATCGGCTGGAAAGCCTATCTTTTGATACAATTGCCTATACTATACATTGCTTCAGTGCATGGAGTCTGGCTATTTTACGTTCAGCATCAGTACGAAAATGTAGTATGGACGCGTGGTAATGAGTGGAACTATAAAAATATCGCTTTAGAGGGAAGTTCTTTTCTCAAACTGCCCCTCATCCTGCAATGGTTTACAGGCAATATTGGGTTTCACCATATTCATCATCTGAGTCCACGAATTCCCAATTATAAACTTCCGGCCTGCTATAAAGAAAATAAAATCTTTCAGGATATTCAACCTATCACTTTTTTTACAAGCCTACGGTCGCTCAAGCTACGGTTATGGGATGAAAAACGAAGAAAAATTGTCGGATTTAAAGCACTGCATTTGAATGCTAATTAAATTCAAACGTGCTCAAATATAGCTTTTGCCAGTATTTTGAATACATAGTATTTATTTGTAAATCAAATTATTGTGGCCTTTTTTCTTTGGCCGCCCAGAATATCGCATTTCCTACCATCGTTTTGAATTCTTTTGATTTAAGCAGATTGGCATGATGTCCTATCAGAAAATAGACATTTCGGGCTTTCAAGTTTTCGTTGATCCAAATCACAGGGTGATCGCCCATTTTAATGGATGAGGATGGCTGATAAGTTGATTCATCAACATTGGCCAATACATGCACATTCGGACGCGGACTTTTATTGAAAGTATACCACTCATCATCAGGAATTATAAACGAGGAGGGTACCCCTTTCATCACCGGGTGTTTCCGATCTTCTACATTTACTTTTGCTGAAGCAGTTTCTGCAATGTAATTCTCAAATCGGATTCCGCCCATGAAACCGGAGAACCAGGTCCACATTGGAAATCCATCGAATTCACCCAGCAAAGTTGCATGATGGAAGCCGACCCAGCCTCCACGACCTTCTACGATGTATTTCACAAAAGCCTCCATTGCTTTTTCACCCCAGTTATAAGGCGGATAATTTAACTGAATAAAAACCTTATAGTTAGCTAACATCGTTTCGTCGATGTTGTTGGCATGATTAATCACAGTGATTTCGAAATTCTTATCAGCAGCCAAACCATTGAGCCATTCGAGTGCCGCCACCACAAACCCTTCATGTTGTCCGCCCCGTTCTGTAAGTACCAATACTTTGAACTTTGGTGACATTGCATAAGTATTAGAAAGCGTCGCAATCAATACCATGATCATTCCAAAAATCAAGATCGGCCTGGCTATTTTCTTATTCATATCAATGCTTTTAATGATCAGATTATTTTGATGATACAGCGGTGACAGCCTGCAAAATCCAGCCAGTGTGAGGAATCCACTGTTCGCTCCATCGCCATTCGTTGCCATTGTCTTCCATCTTGAAATCAATGCCCGAACCGTCTCCGCGACCTTCTTTCCCGGTAATGCCATTCGATATTCCGCCCCTGCCAGACCCATGTCCATACATCGAACTCATATGTGGGACGTTATTTCGGCCATAACCATACATCATACAGATATTAAAAGGATTACTGCCCAGTACCCACGATATCAAACCGCTGGCATATTCCGCAAGCTCAGGTTTCACGCCAAACGGACCATTTCCGGGATAAACCAACCGTCCGCCCACAATAATTGCTGCAGCCAGCGAACCCAAACGTGCATCTTCTCCCTGCCACCACCAGCCACTTTCATTTTCGTGCGGAATGAAAAATCCATTCTGAACTATTCCATGATAGAGAAAACTTTGGCGCGCATATCCGAAAGGATTAACAACTTCATGAGTGACTTTCAGGTTATAATCGATGGCCGTTTTAATAGTCGCAAGTGCTGTCTTCCTATCTTTCAAATCCGTTTCCTTATCGAGGTACCGGGCTAATGAAATGATTGGCAATCCCGCATCGGCAGCATGCCAGAACGGGCGATTCGAGTCATTTGCAATGAAATAACCATCTGGCGAAAGCCTTTTGTTCAAGTTCGAAGCACGTTTCCGGGCTTCATCGCGGTAAAGATCTTTCCCCGTCGCGATCCAAAGTTCCGAGGCTGCGATCAGCGCACAATAATCGTCAATCACATTGTCTTTGCCGTCGTCGGCATATTTGGTACTAAATTGCAGCAAATGGGTAAACGCCCGCTCCGCAGCTTCAAGGTATTGTTTCGAAGTAAAATCACCGTTGCGGTTCCACTGCGATATGCGAGCCAGGGCAGCAGTCGCCATTCCGCCACCTTCGCGCCAGGCACACTGGTAATCGGAGGTAGTTTTGCTGTCGGCCAGTAAACCAACAACGCGTCGCGCCTTCGGATCTTTATTGAAATAACTGAAAACGGTCATATAGAAATATCCTTCCGGCGAAAGTGAGCGCATGATATAGTCGGCTCCGTAAAGCGCCTCATTTGCCAGCGATTCTTTCGCCCCGATCTGAGTCAACAAACCAGGAAGCCGCTCTGTAGTATTGATCATCGACCAGGTAACCATCGGGATTTGCTGGGGTGACATATAATTGGTGTATGCCAGGTGCGAGAAGTATTTGCTGATGTCGCCCGATGCATCGCACCACCCTCCATGGAGATCGACTGTTTTATCACTTCCGTAAAGAATCAGTTTTTTATCAGCCTCAAGCTCCTGCGGCGAATTGGCCCGCTGATGATAAAAGAAGTTGACAATGGCAGGAATAGCTATCTTTCCCAATGCATTTTCTTCAATCCTAAAATCGTACGATTCAACATCTTTTCCTTTGCCGGCAACGCGGATTTTGTAATAACCAGCCTGCTGAAGAGATGAAAAATCAAGTTTGCTGTACCACACATTTATATGCCAATCAGCTACTTGTTCCGATTTTCCAGTCAGACCTGAATAAACAACCTGGCCTGTGATTGCATTCACGATCTGAAATATCGGTTTCCCAGATAAAGCAACATTGCTTTTGACAAATGCAGTTTTTGGGCTCTCCAGGTTATAGGCAACCTGGTTGGCAAGAATTGTCATCTCCTGGTTTAAAGATTGGTCAAGATTGCGCTGTTCCCTGTTTTCCGTCCTTGAAGCAGCCCATAAAATGGCATCACGCATCAGGATGGCGAAATTGGGATCTGAACAAACGGATGCATCATGGCCAATGCCGATATACAATGCCCGGTCGTATTTCGGATTCGTCCAGATAATTGGGTGATCTCCCATGGGTTTCACCTGTTTGAATGAAGTTTCATCGGCTATTGCCAGCACGTGCACATTGGGGCGCGGACTTTTATCGAATTCATACCATTCGTCATGCACCTTAAACGAAGCCGGTAAGTTTTTTGTAACCGGGTGGTTATGGTCTTCAATGATCAAACTTCCCTCCTGAAAAGCCGGATGTGGCGTATAAACGATATCGCCCATCAATGTTTCGAACCACTGCCAGTAAGGTGTTTTAGGATCAATAAACGATTTGCCCGTGAGTCCCGCTGCGTGAATACCAATCCATCCATCTCCCCGTGAAATGAATTGCTGGATAGAGAACTGTTGTTGCTGAGTCAGATCAAATGGTGCCAAATGCAGTTGAACGAATACCTGGTAGTTTGAAAGATTCTGCTCGGTGATCACATTGGCATCGCGCGTAAAATCAACTTCAAAATTGTTGATAGCTGCCAGTTTTTCGAAAAAAGGTTTGGCGGCTATAATCATTGCATCATGATCTGGATCGCTTGAAGCAACAACCAGCACCTTAAACGGAACATTTTGTGCCGTTAAACCTTGAAAGCATCCCATCCACAAGGCCAAGAATAAAATAATCGTCAGTAAAATTTTAGGCTGGTTATTCTTCATCGCAAAACAGCTTAGTTAATTAGTTCATTTACAGAAGAAAGGTTGCTCCTTCAATTGATGGATAAATATAATCAAAGGCCAAGTTCAAACCAAACTCTCAAATGGGTCGGATCAATTAAAATCGGACCAATCAATATTAAAAGAACAAGCCAGCAAAACGGCTATTTACCTTTTCGCTGGCTGTGTTATTTGATTTTATAAATATTTAGGATCGTTAGAAACTGTTTTCTCCAATAAAACCAACAGCAATTAACTGTTAGCCTCTTTTAAGATAACGTCGTGTGCTCCGCCTTCAATAATACTGGTTGCAGAAACCAAGGTTATTTTGGCCTTTTCCTGTAATTCAGGGATCGAAATGGCTCCACAACTACACATCGTAGATTTTATTTTTCCCAATGTCGTATCAAGATTATCTTTCAGCTTTCCGGCATACGGCACATAACTGTCGACGCCCTCTTCGAATTTAAGTGACTCATTTCCACCAAAATCGTAACGTTGCCAGTTCCGTGCGCGGTTCGATCCCTCTCCCCAATACTCTTTCACGTAACTGTTGCCAATCTTCAGTTTTTTCGTCGGACTCTCATCGAAACGGGCAAAATATCGGCCCATCATCAGAAAATCGACCCCCATTGCGATCGCCAAAACCATATGGTAATCGTGGACAATACCACCATCGCTGCAAAGCGGAATATAGATGCCTGTTGCTTCGAAATACTCTTTGCGTGCCTGGGCAACCTCTACGATTGCTGTTGCCTGTCCGCGACCAATCCCTTTTTGCTCACGTGTGATACAGATTGAACCACCACCAATACCGACTTTAATAAAATCGGCTCCGGCTTGTACGAGGTAAAGAAATCCGGCTGTGTCGACCACATTACCTGCTCCTACCTTCGTCTGTTCTCCGAAATTCGCTTTGATATATTGGATTGTTTCGGCCTGCCACTCGGAAAAGCCATCCGAGGAATCAATACAGAGAACGTCTACACCTGCATTTAAAAGGGCAGGAACACGTTCTTTATAGTCACGTGAGTTAATACCCGCACCCACGCAAAGCTTCTTATTGTTATCCGACAGTTCGTTTAAATTGTCCTGATGGTCGTCGTAATCCTTGCGGAAGACAAAATACTGCAAGTGTTGCTTGTCGTCGATAATCGGAAGGCAATTCAGTTTGTGTTCCCATACAATGTCATTTGCTGTATTCAGCGAGATTCCATGTTTTCCTACGATCAGTTTTGAGAATGGTGTCATAAACTCTTCGACACGTTTATCCAAACTATCTTTCGAGACCCTGTAATCGCGGCTGGTTACCAAACCAAGTAATTTTCCGTTAGCAAGTCCGTCTTCAGTAATACCAATCGTTGAATGACCTGTCTTTTTCAACATCTCAAGAACATCTGCCAAACTGTTATTGGGAGTAAGATTTGAATCACTCACAACAAATCCGGCCTTGAATTTCTTTACCCGCTGAACCATGTCAACCTGGCTTTCGATGGATTGTGATCCGAAGATAAAAGACAAACCTCCGTTACGGGCCAGGGCAATTGCAAGATTATGGTCCGAAACAGACTGCATAATTGCCGAAACCATTGGAATATTCAGCTCAATATCCGATTTTTCGCCTTTCGCAAATTTAACAAGGGGTACTTTCAACGAGACATTAGCGGGAAAACACTCTTTTGTAGTCAGACCCGGAATAAGGAGATACTCGTTAAATGTTCTGGATACATCATTAAAGAATTGTGCCATAACATTATAATTCAAAGTGAATATACATTTCAGCAGAAATACCTGCGTTACGAAAATTTTGCGAAAGTAACGAACTTGGGAAACTTATTCAAGAAGAAAACCAGGAAACATTCAGAGTTCATGATTTCTTATCATGACCGATTCATTTTTTTTGTCAATGGGATTATCTGAAAGTATAATTACTTGACGCTGGCAGGTCGTTGACACAGTCTGCAGGGTCGAATATCAGGTAAAATTTCTGAAATTAACAATTCGCAGTTCAATACAATTGTATCACATTCTGTATAACAAGTACAAGCATATTATATCTGATGAACTTGAAAACTAAAATCTACAACTTAAAGAAAAATCCAAATTTATAAGCAAAGTTTTCGTGGATCGAACTGAACTGGTATGGGCCATAACGGTAATAAATGCCAGCACCCCATGAAAGGTAGTTCATGCGCAAAAGGTTATTTACCTCAAAACCTGATTCATAAAAGCCTCTGCGGTAATCCTGAAGATTGAACTTCTTTTGGTATTCATCATTCAACTGACCGAAGCCGATATTTTGAGCAAATATAATGGCTGGTTGCTTTTGGAAGGTTTTTGGGAACATCCAGGTGCTAAAATCGTGTCGGAAATGTACAGCCGCATATTTGCCAGCTGAAAATTCGTTCAGTTGCATTGTCCCAAAAGAGAAGGGCGCTGCCAACGAAAAAGTGCCGGCAAAACTTCCATAACTGTTGAAATATTCAATGACTGGTGCGTCTTGTGTCATTATTCCCCCACGAAACACAATAGTGGAGGTTCCAAACTCTTCAACGGGGAGATTAAATTTTCCTTTGATTTCTATTTTTGAATACTGATAGTCCCCGCGTAATACTTTAAGTCCTTGAATAATTGTAAGGTAAAAATCCGATTTCGGAATGTTCATCTCCTTTTGCCGGCCATCCTCGATTTGAAGAACAATCCCGGGAGTGTACCTTAATTGCAAGCCGGTTCTTGTCAGATTGACTGGGGTGAAAGGGTGTTCTTTTAAAAATTGTGTATTTTGCTCGGAGTGGTTTTCAGAAAGATCGCCAAACAGATAATAATCTAATTCTTTAAATGGCCGGTACTCGACGCCGGTTGAGTACCGTTTTGTGGCATACATGTTCTTAATGAGCAAATAACGATAACTTTCAGGATTAAGTAATGTTTTTGTTTCCAAAAATTCTGGTTCACCTAATTCCATATTTACATCTTTGTAAGCCAGTTGAAACCTTAAGTCAGAATCTTTTGAAGGGTATAAATTAATCCATTCTCCATTTCTGATTGACCCGTTTTTTACTCCGTAACTAATATATCCCCCGAATGTGATGTACTTTGAAAGCAATCTGTTAGTTTCACCGCCTACTCCTAATTTTAGCCCTTCAAAAATATTATAGCCAAATAACCGGTTATAGTCAAGATTAAAATAACGCAGTGGAATCTTGCCTTCAGTGATAAACCTGATTAGTTTGGTCTGCTGGTTGCGATTTTCAGCGATTATCGCACTATCAGTTTTAAAATGAGAGATTGAATCTTTTTGATTTATTGGGATATAGATATAATTGTTAGGTGATAATGCAGGTTTCGGAGCTGTCTTGGATGAGAGCTGTGCAGCAGTTCTAAAATCAGAGGGACTTAGCGCCGGATTAATCTGTTGCTGATAAATGTTGATGTTACTCTCCGCAATAAGGTCGTCTTTTATGGTCGCTGATTTATCAATCGCGTTTTTCCTTTTGAAGAAAATCTTAATATTTATATCCGAAGGCAACCATTTACCATTCAATTGTTCAAAGTTTTGATGAATGACGAGCATTGGTTCCTGAAGATCGTTTTGGGTTGAATGAGCTTTAATTTCCCGGACAGCAAATGCTTTTGAATCAATTAATGCCGTTCCAATGAATCCATCTAAATGCTTGCCCAACTTTGGCTGAAAGGAGATCTTATGAAGTATATCACCGTCGGCTGCAATCGAATCGTTCGAAATGTAGTCGTAATTAGCGAATTCCGATAGCGAAAACGGGGATGAATAGCTCTTATTAAATAGGTTAATAGTAGGTTTTAATAGCGAGACCTCACTTAAACTGAAGGCTAATTTTGTGAATGAACCGTCATCTTTTCCTTCAGTCCTGGCAGATAGAATTTCAGATTGATTAAAGTCAGGCTTCAAACGTTTTTGTAAAGTCAGGGTTTCTGTGGAAAATGTATATAAACTATTATTTTGATTTATTAAGTTTTCTGTTATATCTGTCTTCAACCGATCTCCAATTGGTGAAAGAATCGTTTTTATACGAAAGCGGTGGTAGGTGAAAGCACTGTAGCTGTTTAAAGATGAGGGGTTTTGTTCGGGAAGATGAAGTAGAACCATTTTTAGGATTGCTTCTGCAGATTGGGATACAACCGAATCGGCTAATTGTTTGGTGCTGGCGAAACTAGTGCCACTCATCACCAAAATCGTTGCAACGGTAATAATGCTACTCTTCAGTTTCATCCAGTTCATGCAACGTCCCAATAAGTTGTTGGCGGTATTTCCCGTATAAAGAGTTGAATCCTTTGTGAAAAATGTAAAAAACTAAACCAATCAAGGCAGCCATTACCAAAAGAATCAGAAATCCTGCCATGATTAACCTGGGGCTGCCCATGGTTTCGGGGCCAGACATTGATTTGATACCTTCCCAGACACCCATTACGAATCCGGCGCTCTCCGCACACGAAAAAACGATCAGTGCCAGATAGAACTCTTTCTTGAAAGTATCGAGGAGCTGAACCACTTTTCTTAAAGCTACTGGTATATTATCGGCAGCCAGATTTTTAATTTTTAATTTTTGAAACCGATAAACAAAGAGAATAAAGGTTAGCATTATGATGCAATTAACAATTACTCCGATTATTTGGATTGAGAAGGGAGTAGGAATATGTTCATTCAGGTAGAAAGGGAAGATGCGTTCATATGGTATGTATTGGTCTGAAATTGTGAGCAATAGGAATATTCCCAACAGCCAGAATCCTGTTCTGACGTTGCGTTCCAACTTCGAAAGAATTCCGGAACCCTTTTTTTGAAGCATTTGCCGGATCTCATCTGCATTCACCAAATGGCTCTGATCTTTCGCTTCTGAGACTTTTCCCCAGGCTGTTTTAAGTTCGTTCAGTTCCATTTGTTTTTTCCTTTAATGAGCAATTCCAGTTTCTTTTTAATTCTATTCATTTTCACCCGTACATAATTCTGCGTAATGCCGGCGATTTCAGCGATCTCCTCGTATGATTTATCTTCAAGATACAGAAGGATAATCGATTTTTCAATTCCGGTTAGCTGACCAATCGCTGTGTGAAGTAGATTTAGATTTTCTTCGAGCTCATAATCGTAATTGTCATCGATAATGGATGGTATCTCTCTGACAAATAGTGCATTTGCTGTTTGCCTGCTTCCTCTTTTATAGGCCGTAATAGCCGTATTGATAGCTACACGGTACATCCATGTCGAAAATTTTGATTGCTCTTTGAAAGTTCCATACGATTTCCAGAGTTGGATCAATATTTCCTGAAAAAGGTCTTTCCGGTCATCCACATTGTCACAATAAATTCTTGTAACCTTATGAATGATACCTTGATTGACCGTAATATTCCGAAGAAATTCCTCTTTCACACGTTTATTAGTAAGGGTTATTAATAAAACATTACAGGGAATATTCAGTTTTGCGCAGGACAGGGAAAAATTGAGGGGTAGGAATTAACCTTCCTTTCTTCTCAATTTCTCTCCTTTATGCCTTTGAGTTCTTTCTATTTCGAAGTCATCTTCAGAAGACTTACTTCTTCTTCAGTAAGATAACGCCATCTTCCGCGTGGAAGATCTTTCTTTGTTAAGCCGCAAAAATACACCCTGTCGAGTTTATCTACTTTATATCCAAGATGTTCGAAAATCCTACGTACAATTTTATTTTTGCCCGAATGGATCTCTATTCCCACCTGTTTTTTATCATCTTCACTCACATAGCTTACAGAATCGGCGACTACAAAACCGTCTTCAAGGTTAACCCCGTCAACAATTTCCTGGAGATGATTCTTTGAAACAGCTCGATCTAAAAACACATGGTAGATTTTTTTACGGTTGTATTTTGGGTGTGTCAACCGTTTTGTCATATCTCCGTCGTTTGTGAAGAGCAATAGCCCTGTTGTACTTTTGTCCAATCGACCAACAGGATAAATCCTTTCGGTGCAAGCATTTGCAATAAGTTCCATCACCGTTTTGTCAGCGTGCGGATCTTCAAGAGTTGTAACGTATCCTTTTGGTTTATTCAACAATACATATACCTTTTTCTCTGCAGATATGACTCTGCCGTTGAAACTTACAAGCTCGCCCGGCAAAACCTGGTGTCCCATTTCTGAAACAATTTTTCCGTTAATGGTTACACAGCCGGTTGCGATAAATGTATCCGCTTCACGTCGGGAACAAAGTCCGGCATTGGCAATGTACCGATTCAAACGCATTGATCCAGGTTCTCTTTTTGCCTGAGACGATCTTGGAGTCAATGGCCTTTTTGCCGAGTTAAATTCGTTGTTAAGGTTTTGTTTGCCAAATTTACCACGCAGAACTTTACCCGTTTCATTCACAAATTGGTCTGAATCGGCTCCCTCAAATTTCCGCTCCGGGCGCTTTTCGATTACATTTCGGCGGAAGACGTCAGATGTACGTTCTTTAAATGGCCGGCTACTTCCCGTTGTGTTTGGCTTGGATCCCGAGGTGGTCTTTAGAACTTTCTTTTTTCCGTCTCTCTTTCCTCCTGTTAATTCCCTTGAATCGGTGCGACTTCCGTAAGGTTTTCTGCCCTGGTCGCTTGAAGCGGACTCTCCTTTTTTGACGCGGGGTCTTGTCCCCGGCTCACGATTCCCGACGGTACGCTTGTCAGGGCGTTCCTGTCCTCTTTCTCTTCTAATGATCATTTCTTAATTCCTTGACTTATTATTAATTCGGGTGCAAATGTCGGAAAAAAATCCCGAAATTGAACTAAAATATTTTATTCGGGGAATAATCCTTTGAATAATTAACCCGATTTAACAACTTTGCAGTTCTAAAATCTAAAAATAACACATAACATGGCGCTCATAAAATCAATTTCTGGAATTCGTGGTACAATAGGCGGTAAACCTGGCGAAGGTCTGAGTCCTTTGGACCTTGTGAAATTTACAGCGGCTTATCTCACCTGGGTAAAAGAGAGTAAGAATAGCGGTCAAAAGCTTAAAATTGTGGTTGGACGCGATGCCCGGATTTCAGGTGAAATGGTCAATGCTGTTGTCACCGGTACTTTAATCGGAATGGGAGCTGATGTTGTAAATATTGGATTGGCCTCGACACCAACTACCGAACTAGCTGTTGTTGCCGAAAAGGCTGATGGTGGTATTATCCTTACTGCCAGTCATAATCCTAAACAATGGAATGCTCTCAAATTACTCAACGATAAGGGCGAGTTTCTGAATGATATTGAGGGAAAAAAGGTGTTGGCGATTGCCGAAAACGAAAGTTTCATTTTCGCAGAAGTTGATGACCTTGGCCATGAGTCTATAAAAGATTACACGGCATTCCATATTCAGCATGTGCTTGATCTTGAGCTTGTGAATGTAGATGCAATCACAAAAGCTCAGTTCAGGGTTGCTGTCGATGCTGTCAATTCGGTTGGCGGAATAATTGTTCCTCAGCTTCTTAAAGCGCTTGGCGTTGCCAAAGTTGTGGAAATTAATTGTGAATCAAATGGTCATTTTGCACATACTCCGGAACCTATTCCCGAAAATCTTATCGGGACGGCGGCAATTGTATGCGAAAATAATGTAGATGTATGTTTTGTTGTTGATCCCGATGTTGACCGGTTGGCAATTATCAATGAGGATGGAACCATGTTTAACGAGGAATATACGTTGGTTGCGGTTGCTGATTACGTACTGTCGCATACAAAAGGGAATACAGTATCGAACCTGTCATCATCGAGAGCTCTGCGCGATATTACAGAACTGCATGGAGGAATTTATACGCCATCTGCAGTTGGTGAGGTTAACGTGACCACCTTGATGAAAGCTACAAATGCTGTGATTGGTGGAGAGGGGAATGGGGGAGTGATTTACCCAACAAGTCATTATGGACGCGATTCCATGGTTGGAATCGGGCTGTTTCTTACACATTTGGCCAATTCGGGAATAAAATGTTCAGAACTTCGTGGTAAGTACCCTAATTATTATATTTCGAAAAATAAAATTGAGCTTACGCCTGAAATTGATGTTGATGATATTCTCCTGAAGATCAAAGATAAATACAGTTATGAACAAGTTAATGATATTGATGGTGTTCGGATCGATTTTGACAAGGAGTGGGTTCATTTACGGAAGTCGAATACCGAGCCGATCATCCGCATTTACAGTGAGAGCAAAACTTCGGCAAGGGCAAATTCACTGGCAGAAGAGCTTATTTTATCTATACGGGAAATAGCAGGGATTTAAGTATTTATTAAAAATGTTAAGTATTTGTTAAGTGTTGTATATTTCTTTTTTAATCGGGACAAAGAATTTAAATTTGCTTGATTTTATCAATCC
>JANXZJ010000058.1 GCA_025355585.1 Mariniphaga sp.
AAAATAGGTGGCATCAATTTTGGTTCGCTTAAAGTAGCATTGGTTAATTTTCAGCATATCAATGACGAATACGCGAAGTTCTCCGATAAAAAGATTGTTGGTTTAATTGGATGTGACTTTCTTTACACTCATAAAGCCATCTTCAATTTTGAAATGAAAACGCTTAATTTGATTCAATATTAAAATTGTCAATGCATTAGCTTTAAGAGTTTTATTTTTTGTTTTCGGGCGATTATAAGCTTTGTTGATTAGGTGATGTAATTGAATACGAAGATTTTAAAAGCATAAAAAGGGCTGTCGTTTGACAGCCCTTTAATATTATAATCGTACAGATGTTATTGTAATTGGAATGCGATAGGGATAGTAAACTGTTGTTTTACCTTTGTTCCTCTCTGCTTTGCAGGTTCCCATTTAGGTGAGGACTGTATAACCCTAACAGCTTCTTTATCCAGAGAAGGGTCGACGCCACGTACTACTTTAACGTCTACAACATCTCCTTTTGAGTTTACCGCATATTGCACATAAACTTTTCCTGATATACCGTTTTCAATAGCAATCGTGGGGTACTTAAGATTTTTTGTAACCCATTCGCGGAATTGGTCAACACTACCACCCTGAAAAGAAGCTTGTTCTTCAACAACAATAAATACTTGTTCTTCCTCAACAATGGCAGTTTCTGCTTCTTTTACAACTTCAACTTTTTCAGGAACAGGCACATTGGTAACTGTTTCCTTAGCTTCGCTTACTGTTGCAAATTCCACTTCCGTTTTTACACTATCAACAACTACCGGAGCCACATATTTTACCTGTACTTCCGCAGCTGGTGGCGGAGGTGGCGGTGGAGGTGGTGGTGGTGGTATATCATCATTCGCTTTGATATTTTCCATGGTTACCACGGTACTTTTTACCAAAGCAATATTTTTACCTTGGTTATTGAGCGCTTGAATGAAAGGTACTAATACAGCACCGCCTACACTGAAAAAAGAGATCAGAAAGGCGATCAATAAGAATTTTCTAAACTTTTTGCGCAAGACGTAAGCCCCGTATTCTTTATTCCTGTGTTCGAATACTATTTCCTCGAGGGTTACCGCTTCGTTTTTAAGCAATTCATTATCCATGATTCAAATCCATTTATTATGGTTTATTTAATGGCGGTAACTGGTGGTTTCGAACCCAACTGAGTTTGAACCATCATTTTTTCCACTGGGTTAATATCGACAAGTGAATACCGGGCAATATTGGTAATCGCCATTTCATCGATGATATCGACAATATTTCGATATTTAACACCATCAGCAGCCTTGATTAAAACAATTGGCCCGGTTTTATCCGCTTTATAAAAGCGTTTAATTCTGCCTTCAACTGAGTCTCTTGGTAACTTTAGTTTTCCGTCGATCAAGTCCTTGTTCATCTTTGTGATATTGGTAAACAATTGCTTGTTACGTTCTAAAAGTACCCTACGGATTCCTTCTTTCGTATAGTTAGCCTCCTTAAGTATTGTTTTACCCGGTTCAGCTATACCCACATACCAAAGTACTTTGTCGTTTTCGACAAGTATGATATTAAGAGCCCTGTCTTTATCAAGCTCAGGCGGTTTCTCATTATCCTTCGGCTTATCGGGCATAATCACCTCCATTACCTTGGGTTTATTGAATGCCGTAGTAAGCATGAAAAAAGTAAGCAGCAAGCAGGCAAGGTCAACCATAGGAGTCATATCGATATGCGTTCCGTGTTTCTTGGCCTTCCTTTTTCCTTTACCTTTGTGACTCTCTTCTTGAACTATTTCAGCCATTTTGGAATGTCTTTTAAATTACTTAATTATAAATTCTGCTGGTAATTCAGCTGCTATACCGGCTTTAAGATCGGTGGTTAAATTGAACTTGCTCACACCACTATCCTGTAAAACAGCTAATACTTTTTTCACCACAGGGAATGTTGCTTCCCCATCACCTTTTACGGCAAACGCCAATTCAGTATTATAGGTGCGCGCAAACCTGACCCACATCAGCAATTGATTATCAATTGAGTCAATTGGAATTCCCACTTGCATCGCTTCACGTGCTTTCTGATCCGGTGCATTAAGATAGGCCTTCATATTTGCTGCAGGTAATCCAAATGATGCTAAACCTTCGAATTTTTTGAGTTCCTTAGGTGTAAATTTAATCTTGTAATTACTACCTATTGCAGACAGCACTTTCGCACGAATGTGCTGAGATGAATCGGTACCATTATCAACATTAAAAAAAATCTTGTCACCCTTTGAAATCAATATTGTACCAAGATTGGCATCAGGAATTGGCTTTTGTGACGTTGAAGTTGGTGTTTTAATCGGTGCCGCTTCCTCCGGACGAAATGTCGCCGTCAAAATAAAAAAGACGAGTAGAAGGAAAAACAAGTCCACCATTGGAGTCATGTCAATTCGCGGTGATTTTACAGCTATTTTAATTTTTCCCATTATTTCTCAATTTGTTTTTCTTCAATGTCTGTCTAAACAAAATATAAAACATTACTTCAATGTTGAAGCAAATGTTGATGTAAGGCTAAAACTGGCCTCATCCATTTTGTAGGTTACTCCGTCGATCCTGGCAGAAAAATAATTGTAGGCAACGATAGCTATCGTTGATCCGGTGATACCAAATGCAGTATTAACAAGAGCTTCCGAAATACCATTTGCCAAAGCTAATGAATCCGGAGCACCAGCAGTAGCCAAAGCACCAAAGGCACGGATCATTCCAAGTACCGTTCCAATAAGTCCAACAAGTACAGAGATAGAGGCGATAGTCGACATAATAATCAGGTTCTGTGAAAGAACAGGTAATTCAAGCGCAGTAGCCTCTTCAAGGTCTTTCTGAAGTGCAAGAACTTTCTGGTCGTTCATCAAAGTTTTGTCAGCTTGTAAAAGTCTGTAACGCGACAAACCTGCTTTCATAACATTTGCAAGAGAACCTCTTTGTTGGTCACATAAATTTGAAGCCTCTTCAATTTTGTTGTCGTTAAGCTTTGTCTGCAGTTCACGTACAAAAGCGTTTAGGTTTCCCTTACCGCTTGCAGCCGATAAACTGATCATGCGCTCAACAATAAATGTTAGAAGAATAAGGTTAATTGCGATCAGCAAGGGTACAATAAATCCACCTTTGTAAATAATCGCTAAATAGTTTCCCGGAATGGGATGACCAGCATTATTACCACCTTCAAAGTTAACAGGGCTACCCATAATCTGAGAATAAATCAGGTAACCAGCTAATGCGCAAAGCACGATAACCGCCAATACGAAAGACGATTTTAATGCATCTTTTAATGTTTGTCCTTTCATTTTCAATTTTTGTTTAAAGTAAATATATAACGATTAGTGTAATAATCAATGAGTGCAAAGAAAGTGATTTTTTTTAAACTTGCATAACTCATATCAAATATTACTCACAATTTTAATGCTTTTTTTGTAATAAAAGAAAATCTGTATTTTATGTTATTTCTTTTGCGCTGCAGCGGCTGCTGCAGCAGCCTTTATCGCTTTATTGTAATCATTTATTGTTTTGTCGACATTTTGGTACCCAGGATCGAGCTGTTTAATTTCAATGAAAAAATCCCGGGCTTCCGCATATTTCTTTTCTCCATGAGCAATCATAGCTTGAAATGTAAGAGACTGTATTTGCCATTTTTTGTTTGCAGAATCAAGATCAAATAATTTTTTAGCCCACATTTTGGAAGTCGTAAAGTCTTTCTTTTGAAGGTAATAAGGGACAAGATATGAATATGATTCCTGCAATTCTTTGCCATACTTTGTAGTTTCTGCACCTATCTTTTCAATCAATGCTTCAAATTTTGGTTTGGCTAAGCCTAGATCACTTGTTGGATCCATACTTGAGGATGTCCTGGCTCCCCAAAGATATGCCTGCATGTTATCAGGTTGATTTACTATAATCTGGCTAAATATGCTATCAGCTCTGGGGAATTCGGCTAGTTGATAATACGATTTACCAATTAACATCAGGTCTTCTGTATCTGGTTTACCTTTTTTATTTTTTATATTAAGCCAAATAACCGCATCCTTGTACCAACGTGAATAGTAATAATATGAAGCTATTTCTGATATCAGATTAACATTGTTAGAATCCACTGCATACGCTTTTTTGTAAGTGTCAAAAGCCTTGACCAGGGTCAACGAATCGTTTTTTGCACTCCGGAACAAAATCCTACTATAATACAGGTAATCTCTTGGAATAATGCTTTCCGGAGTGGCATTTTTAAAGAATGTCTCGATGTACATCTTTCCTTTTTCAAGTTCAGGTGGCTTTTTATCATAACAGCAATATGCAGCCAGACGGTTAAGGTAATTACGCGATTTGTCAACTGCCAGAACTTCTTCGAGTGTTGTTAATGCAACGCTAAATTCTTTTGTTCTGAACAGAGCTTTCGCATATTGAATTTTGGCTGGAATATTGTCGCCTGATAAATCGAGAAATTTGCGGAAATTGATTTTTGAAAGATTGAATTGACCAGCCATTGTATATAATTCACCAAGCTGACGGTAAACCGGAGCAAAGGTAGAATCAATACCACGGGCTTCTTCAAAATAGGGACGCGCTGCTGCTAAATTGGGAGCACGCATATAAATATTACCAATTTTAATTTTTGGCAGTGGTGACTTAGGATCGAAATAGAGAGATCTGTTATAGCTTGCAAGTGCATTCTTTGCATCATTTTGCATGATATAAACATCTCCCAACGCAAGATAAATCGACGGATTGTTGGGTTCAATTTCTTGCGCTCTTGTGAGATAACGTAGTGCCTTGTTGAACCTGTTTACACTTCCCAGAAGTTGAGCAGTTCCTAATTTTGTTAGTACACGAGCATCTCTCGGAGACATGAATTTTAGCTTGAGAGGTAAAGCGGCTTCAGCTTTTGAAAAGAATTTATCGGCAGCAACAGTATCGCTTTTAAGAAAAAGAATAATAGAACCCAAACCAACGTTATTTATTTGGTTTGTCGGATCTTGTTCAATACCTTTTTTAAATAGCTGATCAGCTTTGCCGGCCATCTCTTTAATAGAATTCGATAACGTATCAGAAAGGTACTCTTTGATAACAGTTTCGCCGTAAAAATAATATACATCACCATTTGCCGGTTCTTTCTTTAACAGTGCTTCAAAAGCTTGTCCTGCTGCTTCATATTGCTCACTTGCAGCAAGCTTTAAGGCAGAATTTAACTCCGGGCTAAACGCAGAAACAGTTGGTGCATTTGAATCAGATTTTTTTCTCTGGCTAAATGCCGTTACTGTAATCAGCGAGAGTAGTACTACTAGTATAAGTCTCATTTTTAATAAATATTTAGTTTCAACAATATTTCAATTTTTCTTAATTTCAACAAGTCTGACTGTTGTGGCTGCAGGCAACATTCCCATTTTTAAGATGATTCGCTGACCAGAATCTCCGGCAATGAATGAGGTTAAACCTGTCCCAAGACCTGAAAAAGTTTCCCTGTTTATCGTATAAACTTCTCTGATAAATGGATACATTTTATTCGCAATATAGGCTGGATGCGGTGTATAGAAATCTGCTCCTTCTGAATCATATTCAGAGGTTATTGCAACTACCTTGACTTTGCTCAGAAACGAATGACTGATTGAATCACGCGGATCACTAATCCAGTTGACGCTTAAGATTCCTATCGCTTCAGGATTTTTCTCGACAAAATTTACAACTTCTGAATTCTTGGTGGCAGATAAGCAATTGGAGGGCAACGCACCCTTCATTTCAAATTTATTCATAATTGTCCTTACATTGCTTGACCCCGCGTTATCAAATACAACTTTAATATCTTTTAATTTCGATTTATCATTAATTTGCTTCCAATTAGTGGTTTTGCCAGTGAAAATATCTCTGATTGTGTTAAATCTTATTAATGAATCGGGGTTCGATTTATTAATAACAAATGCAAGAGCATCGTAGGCAATTTTAGTTGTTCTGGGAAAGCTTGCTTTCCCTTTTAAATAAGCCAGTTGGTTTTCGGTTAATTGAGTACTTGAAATTATAACATGCACTGAGTCATCCATAAATAATTTCATTATGCTATCTCCTGTTAAGTAGATAGGTGTAACTTTTGCATCTTTATAGATCGACTGGAAAGTGTATAGTTCGGCATCCACCATTAATTCGTATGATTCATCGACAGCAATCTTAGTGGTACCCCTTGTTGGGGTTTCATCGGTGAATTTTTTTGGAGTCATTTTGCACGAGTAAAATAGAATGCTCAGCCCAATTATCAGAATACCGAAGATCGATTTTAGAATGTTCATTGCTTAACCTCCTTATATTTGAATTTATTGAAAATATTCACTGATCGATAAAATCCGTACGAAATAATAACTACCGCAAAAACCGAACGAAAATATTTTGGCAAATAGCTTAATGATGGCGACAATAAAATATAAACACCTGATAAAAGAATCAGGATTACCGTTATTATTCCAATAATTAACACCATTTGTGCAATATACTCTTTTTTTATCATTATCTGCTTTTTCATCCTAATTATTTAGGCATTGTCATGATTTGATGTTTTTTGACGCCGTAAAACTATTAAAAAAATTACAACAAAAACATGAATTATTGAAAATGTTTAATTTTAAACCAAAAAAGTGATGCCGTTTCATTGTTCTGAAAATCATATATTCTCCACCCGATTGCTAAATTATGGCAAAATCTTTGCTCCCTTATCGTTCATCGGGTTAGTCAGATTCTATTCTTAGTATTATTAATTATTACGGAAGTCGAATACCGAGCCGATCATCCGTATTTACAGTGAGAGCAAAACTTCGGCAAGGGCAAATTCGCTGGCAGAAGAGCTTATTTTATCTATACGGGAAATAGCAGGGATTTAAGTATTTATTAAAAATGTTAAGTATTTGTTAAGTGTTGTATATTTCTTTTTTAATCGGGACAAAGAATTTAAATTTGCTTGATTTTATCAATCC
>JANXZJ010000113.1 GCA_025355585.1 Mariniphaga sp.
CTGTTATCAAGATTTTTCCGCCTGTTCGCCATTAACCCGAACTCAATCAAAAATCATCAGCATGTCAAAGAACTCTTGAATTTCGGCACAATGGCCGCTTAAATATATTTACTTTTTGAACGAACTATTGTTAAATATGAAATGAAATTAGGTGTTCAACCAAATTTTAATCAATGTTATATCGCAGTAGAAAGCAAAATGTATATTCCTAAGTACATACTTAAAAAGATAAATGAATAAATATTAAAATTTTAAATAATTAACTAAATTTCAAACTTATAAGCTGATTTACTGATAGTATGATAGGAGTACCAATGTGAATTAGCATAAAAAAAACAAAGATGAAAAGAATTAATTCAAAATTACAAGTCTCTAAGATTGGTACGTATTCAGAATCTATTGCTGAATCTAGCTATTACGATTCCGAAAGAGCTGTTATGATTAGTGACAAGAGAGAACAAAATCAAGGTATCGAGATATTTATTTATACTTTAGAATTGGAAAAGCCGACAATAACTTTTGGAGTTAGGCATACCAAGATAATTAATGAAACGAATGATACTATTTACCTACAAGGTGTGGGAACGGCACAAAATGGATTTAAATACGAAAATCTTACTTTTACATTAACTTTTAAAGACAATAATTTTGTTCGGATGATAATGCATAAAAATCATGTGAATAAAAATGATGTCTATGATTCAGAAAAATATGGATTAAAAGGTAATTTTGAGTTACCTATATTATCAATTAGTGAGAGTGCTCAAAATTATTATGATGCAGCTCAAACGCATTATGCAATGAATAAATTGGCATTAGCAGCGGAGATATACGAAAAGGCAGCAGATTTAAATCACCCCTTAGCTCAATATAATATTGGTTGCTTCTATTTGCAAGGAATAGGAGTAAGTAGGGATATTAACAAGGCAATTAAATATTTAAATAAATCTGCAAATCAGGGTAATGGGGAAGCACATTATAATTTAGGTGTAATCTATTTTGAAGGTACAGTTGTGAACAAGGACTTAGAAAAGGCTTTAAATCATTTTAAGACTGCTGCGAAAGAAGGGGTAATAGATGCAAAGATTTATATTCCTTTGATTTATGTCGCTTTAGGAAGGTTCTAAAAAATTGATTTTCAATCTTGTTTAGTGAAATTTTTCTGACCTAACCGCAATTTGATTTTTCAATATTTGAGACAATCTTCAGACTGCAAGTAGAAGACCCAATTTTTTGGTCTTTTAAGGAGAATGATTATCTTATATTTTCAATTTACGCTGATATTTCGGTGTGCCACTTGTTTCGGTGATGTTATGCAAAAAAAAATGATTCGCCCGTCGGTTGACGAACGAATCATTTAATATTGTTTTTGTGAGTTGCGGAAAGAAACCTCTTGCTTTAGTATTTCCACACAAGTACTCCACCTTGTTTAATTGATTTGTCACCAAAAATAATCTCCGCTGTTGCAGGAAGTTTCATTTCGTAGTTTTTATCCCTGTAATTCATTGCGATACCAAAACCATCACGGTACTCAGTGATAATTCCGACAGGATAACTTTCGACAGCGACTGCCGATTCCTTGAATAGTCGACTGAGAACCATTTTTTCGAGATCGCCCGATTTGCTATCGACACCAACGTAAGTAACGGTACCGCGTCCCAGTTTTCGGGAGATAACTGCTGAAGTGCCTGCATAAAAATCACCCTCGTATTTGGCCCATATTTCAGTCCCTTTGCGTGGGTTTAAGAGTTCTCCCCAGCTTGTCCATGCATATGGTTTTCCTTCAAACCGAACAGAGTCGGGTGAGTGAGGCATTAACAAATCATACGAATTGATTTCGGCACCAATCAGGTCATAAATGGGCTGGGCGTAAGGTGCTTCCCAGAGATGGCCATCGCGGTCCTGGTGACCCGTGCGACAGGTCATGACCAGATGCCCGCCATTTTCGGCATACGAGGTCAGCTTGGCAATTAATTGCTTATCAATCTGCTGGTATGCCGGCACAATTATAAACGGGTATTCCGAAAAGTTGGTGGTATCTCTAATAAAATCAACAGGAGCTCCAAACGATTTAAGTGATTTGTAGTATTTCAGAAAATGTCCTTCTGTGTTCCACTCCGTAGTCTGCTTGTTCAGGTTGATAGCCATCACATTATCCGCATTGAAAAGGATTCCGGTTTTTCTGTTGGTATACGCTTTAGGAAGTGTGTTCTGGGTGTTGTATTTCTTTCGCAGGATATTAATTTCCTGTATAAACTGACTAAATTCTTTTCCACCGGGTGTTGGTGTAACACCGTCGGTTCCGACAATTCCGTAGTGGTACTGCTCGTAACCATACAGCGGAGCCCTGAAACGATAGGTACAAGTAAACTTACTACCTCCGGCGAAAACGTTCCACAGCCATAATCTCACGGCACCTGGCAAAGGCTGCGCATTGATACTTCCCCAGTTGACTTGTCCAGGTTGTAACTCCATCACACCGTAGTAACCAGCCATTGGTCTGAAAAAATCGTTTGCCATTGCGATACGCGAATATTCGCCAAGGCGGTAACCATTTCGGCCAATTCCTTGTGCTTCACCATAAACCATATATCGCGTATAGGAAGGGAAATCAAGTTCATGACTCATTCCATCATATCCAACGTCATACATGGGGATGTAATTTGATGTAATCCATTGCGAGGCTGATGCATACTTTCGTACAACGACCGCTTGCTCATCAAGAAATGAAGCAGTCTCGTAATCCGAAAAGCGACTATGATCAAGTTTTTGATGGAGATTCATTCCCCAAATTTTGTATAAAGGAACATTAATCTGTCGAAAATCTGAATAAGTTCCGCTCCAGAAGTTGGTGCCCCATGCTTTATTTAAAGCATCAATGTTTTTGTATTTATTTTTGAGCCATCCGCGAAAGCGTAATTGTGCATCATCGTTGTGGTCGAAGAATTTTCGGGGCTCATTATCCATTTGCCAGCCAATGATTTGCTTGTTATTTCCATATTTTTTGGCCAGTTCTTCAACCATTTTAAGCGAATATTGCCTGTAGATCGTGCTTGAAAAAGAGGCGTTTTGACGTGATCCATGATCGCCAAATGTTCCATCTTCATTTTTCACAAGTATTTCGGGATGTTTACGCACAAGCCATACAGGCGGTGTAGCAGTCGAGGTGCACATCACAACTTTAAGATTATATTTTGCTGCCAGTTCAACAGCTCGATCAAGCCATTTGAAGTCGTATCTTCCCTCTTCAGGTTCCAATTGTGCCCAGGCAAATTCAGCAAAATGGGTAAATTCAAATCCCATTTTTGCCATATTTTGAAAATCACGATCCCATTGAGTTGAATCCCAATGTTCAGGATAATAATAAACTCCAACAGTTGTCAAATCTTTTAAAGGGAAAAATTTATCACCTTTTTGAGCGATGAGCTGAGTGCTGATGAGTAGCAGTAATCCTAAAAGTAATTTATTCATAGATTCCGTTTAATCGGTTTTTTATATAAAACTAGTTTGGTAATATGTTTTTAAATGCCCGCTTCTAAATCGGGTCAGGTTTGTGTCTTATCTTTTTTATCGTCTCTTTGCGCGAAATGAGCATCGGAATTGCAACCCCAATAGCTAATGCCATTAATATAAACATGGTCTTAAGTCCGTTGCTCGTTGTTTCAGCCAGTGTCTGATAATAGGTATCGTTTGATACGGCTGTACCGGATAATTTTATCAATCCAAGCATCATCCGGTAGGCAAAAGCACCCGGAATCATTGGAATAACAGAAGGGATAGAGAATACAAGCGGAGGCGCATGCTTATTGTGAGCTGCATATACACTTAAAACGCCAACCAGTGATGCACCCGCGAATGTTGCAACAACAATTCCGATATTGCATTGCATCAGCGTCAACTTGGTTAATCCTCCGGCGGCTGCCATTATCCATATGATTAACAAAGTTCGTTGCGGAACATTAAAGAGTATCCCAAAACCGAGAGCAGCAAATCCAAACCAGATTCCTTTTTCTAATATCATTAAAATCTCTGTAGCCATGTTTTAATATTAAAGCCCGTAAATTTGCATAGCGAACATTAAACCAAGCGCGATGGCAAATGCAATGATAAACCCATTTATTCCTCTTACGATTCCGTTCAGCGTATTTCCATCAATTAAGTCGGTAAGCGAGTTGATTAACGGTACTCCTGGAATCAAGAAAAGTACAGAGGTAGCCAATGCATGTTCCGGTGTATCTCCAATTCCAAGCTTAACGGACAATCCGGCCACCATTGATGCAGCAAATGAAGCAAATGCAATCGCAAGATAAGGATTGAACCGCTTCTTAATTGCTTCCTGACGAATAAAAAGTCCAAAAAAAGATGCAACAAAAGTTACAACCAGTTCCCATCCTTCGCCTCCGAACAAACGGCAAAATGAAGCTCCGGCTAAAGCAACAAGCGATAAAACAACTAAACGCGGATAATGAGGAAGTGAAGTTAATCTGCTGATTTCTTCATTGATCTGATCCAGACTCAGCTTATCTTCAATGATCCGCCAGCTCATTCGACTGATACCCGAGACAAGCCGGAAGTTTACCCCGTGTGGCGGTGTACGTCTGACACTGCTGGTATAATCCGAACCATTCTCTTCTGTTACAGTTAGCATCAGCGACCGGCTGGTAATCAACAATTCAACATCATATCCCAAAGCTTCAGCAATTCGGTTTACCGTTATTCGAACTCTGCCGGTACTCGCTCCATTGCTCATAAGAAGTGTTCCAACATCGAGTAACATCTCCTCAGCTTCTTTTACTTTTTCGATGTTTTGCCTGTTCATTTTCTGATGTCAAAATTATAATGCTACTAATCTACAAACTAATTGCGAAGTTACAATCATTTGGCTTATTTTCGCAATAGCCATTGATCACCAAATTAAGATACCGATGAAAAATTTGTTTCCATGTTTATTGGGATGCTTGTTTATCCTGAGTAATTCAACATGTTTGTCGCAGGTTAAGTTTCCGACTGACGTATATCAGTTTATCGAAAATCCTGCAGTAATAGAACTAAATCAGGAACCTGGGCATGTACCTTTGGTTGCTTACAAAAATATCGACAATGCGCTCTCTTATAAGCGGGACGCATCGCAAGGCTATTTGTCATTGAATGGCACATGGAAATTTTATTATTCCGAAAATCCGGCAACTACGCCGGAGGGCTTTTACCATCCCAACTTTAATGATCAGAAATGGGGCAGTATAAAAGTTCCGGGAAACTGGGAAATGCAGGGATATGGTGATCCGATGTTCCGGAATGTTGCCCAGCCATTTAAAGTTGATCCTCCCAGAGTTCCCCATGATTATAATCCTGTCGGATCGTATCGTACCACTTTTTCAGTGCCTTCCAATTGGAAGGGAAACCAGGTCTTTTTGCGCATGGATGGATCTACCTCGGCCACCTTTGTTTGGCTGAACGGGAAAGAAATAGGTTATAACCAGGGGGCAAATGAGCCTGCCGAATACAATCTCACATCTTACCTGAAAGCCGGTAAAAATACGCTGGCGGTGCAGGTTTATAAATACTCCGACGGTACTTACCTTGAAGATCAGGATTTCTGGCGACTCTCAGGAATTTTCCGTGATGTTTATTTGATGTCAACTCCGGCAGTTCACATTCGCGACTATTTTGTGACTACCGATCTTGATGATCAATATCACGATGCAAATCTGATGATTAAGGCTGACCTGAAGAATTATCTTCCGGAGACGAAGAATGGGTTTCGTATTAAAGCCACTTTGTTTGGAAAGGATCACAAAATTGTTCAGGAACCCATTATTTCAGAGTTGATTAATTTACCTGCGTCCGGAGCTCAAAAGATTAACCTAAACGCAAAAGTGATGAATCCTGCTAAATGGTCGGCTGAGTACCCAAATCTTTATCATTTGACGCTTGAGTTGATTTCTTCAGAGGGTAAAACTGAAGAGGTGATCGCAGCATCAATTGGTTTCAAAGAGGTTGAAGTCAGACATCAGGCCCTGTTGTTGAATGGTGTGGCCATCAAACTGAATGGTGTCAACAGCCATATGCAACATCCAACTTTGGGTCATGCAATGGATGTAGAAACAATCCGCAAAGATTTTGTTCTGATGAAGCAATTCAACATCAACTGCGTTCGTACATCTCATTATCCTCCAGTTCAGGAGTATCTTGAACTTGCTGATGAACTGGGTATCTATATTGTCGACGAAACGGGCGATGAATCGCACGCCACAGAATATATATCTGAAAAGGATGAGTGGAGAAATGCCTATGTCGAACGGGTTCAGAAAATGGTTTTGCGCGACAGAAATCACCCTTCCATTCTATTTTGGAGTGCCGGAAATGAAAGTGGTTTCGGTAAAAATATCTGTGAAGTGATAAAGGAGGGAAAACGCCTCGATCCGACGCGGTTGTGGATGTATGGCGGAAATACCGAAGATGTCGATTGGAAAAATGAAGTGCCTTGCGAAGATATTATTGGTCCAAGGTATCCAACACCGGATGAACTCGAGACCCGAATTGCCCAGGTTCCCGAAAGTCAGGATTCGCGCCCATCTTTTATGGATGAATATGTCGCAGCCACTGGAAATGGAGCCGGAGGGCTGGATGAATACTGGGACTTGATTTACAAATATCCACGTCTCACAGGCGGGGCAATTTGGGATTGGATAAGTCCCGGAATTACTGAGAAAATCAGGTTGATCAAGGATGAATCTCCCAATCAGATTAATACTTCAATAAAAGGACGGGCTGTTTTCGTTGAAGGAAAATTTGGAAAGTCGATTGAATTAAATGGTCATGATCAATGGGTTGAAACTTACAGGGACACGGCTTTGGATATTACCGGGAATAAGTTAACCTTATCGTTTTGGGTTTACCCGAACAAATGGAATGGTAACGGAACCTTTCTGGTGAAGGGGAACTACCAGTTTGGAATTGTGCAGAAAGATGAGAAAAACCTTGCATTTTACGTCACTGATCAGAAGAAGCACGTTCTTAGTGTTCAGCTGCCAGAAGGATGGATTGGTGCGTGGCATCATATTGCAGGTATTTGCGATGGTAAGGAGATGTTGCTTTACATTGATGGGAAAAAGGTGGCAAATCAGCCGTTTACAGGTAAAATATCCAATAAACCTTTTCCCGTTAGTTTGGGATATAATACCGAAAATGAAGGATCGGAATATTCGGATAACATGAGTAATGCACGATTCGACCGCGTTTCAATCTTCAATCATGATATTGCAATTGAACGTTTACTTTCGGAGGATTCACAATTACTAAAAGACAGTGCCCGCTTGTGGCTCGATTTTGAGAATGAAGAGATAAAAGGCGAATATTTCAGTATGGGAATTGGCGCACGGACTTATGGAATGGTATGGCCTGACCGGACTCCGCAACCGGAACTCTGGCAGGTCAAAAAATCGGCACAGCCAGTTCATGCTGATTGGATCAATGCAGGTAAGGGTGTCGTGCAAATTACAAACAGGTATCCGTTTACAAATCTTGATGAATTAAAATGCACCTGGCAACTACAAGCCGACAATGCTGTTATCCAGGAGGGACTATTGGATGTTTCCCTCAAAGGAGGTGGGAAGTCTGAAGTTGTAATTCCATTCAAAAAACCTGAAATAAAAGCAGGGGTCTCTTACCGTTTGCTCCTTAGCTTTCAAACAAAGGAAGACAAATTCTGGGCGAAAAGTGGTTTCGAAGTTGCCTGGGATCAACTGGATTTACCCTGGTTTAAACCAGAAGTTGTTGTAAAAACAATTGATGTTTCTGCCCTCAATGTCATTGAAAATAATGGAATGATTACAGTCGCTGGATCTGGTTTCTCTTATGTTTTCGATAAAAGCACCGGAAACCTTACTGACATGATTTACAATGGGGTAGAATTAATTAAAAAAGGTCCTGCACT
Organism: Mariniphaga sp.; assembly: GCA_025355585.1. GTDB lineage: Bacteria > Bacteroidota > Bacteroidia > Bacteroidales > Prolixibacteraceae > JAAFHB01. Next base: position 7,937 of record JANXZJ010000113.1, read on the forward strand.
GAATGTTTGGCGTGCACCGTTGGTGAATGAAACCGATCCCTGGGCCAATGGCGGTTCACAGCTTAATGATCGGCAGCCTGGGATGGGGAATGGCCCCGTTAACAATTGGTATAATCTTGGAATTAATCAGTTGCGTTATAAACTTGATCAGATGCAATATGCTAAAAACGAGGATGGTGAAATCATCATCCGTGTGAATAACCATGCCGAGGGAACGACCTTCCGGACTGCATTCTCAAATGCTTTTACCTATAAGATTAGCTCTGACGGAGCGATTGAAATCAATCATACAGTAAAGCCACATGGTGTAATGCCGGCATGGCTTCCCAAAGTTGGTTTGAAATGGATTTTGAATCAATCCCTTGGAAACGTTAAGTGGAGTGGCCGTGGTCCTTTTGAAAACTATCCCGACAGGAAAAGTGGTGCCAAATTAGGGATTTACGAATGCAATGTAAATGAGTTTACCGAGTCTTACCTTAAACCGCAAGACTATGGATGCCGCACTGATAACCAATGGGTAACATTCGAAAATAAAGATGGTGTGGGAATTACCTTTTCCGGAGACCAATTATTTAATTTCAGTGCCCAATCGTATGATACCGATCATCTCGCCCGTGCACAATATCCTTACCAGCTAAAGGCATCTGACGGAATTACTTTTGATTTTGACTATGCTACCAGTGGTGTCGGTTGTACCGCAATTTCGGTACTTAATGAATACCGCGTTTTGCCTAAAGTTTATTCTTTTGTTTCAGGCATAAAACCATTTAAGCACAAGGAATAAGTCTGGCAGAGCAAGTTATAACAATCTTCACTGATAGTCAGGTAAAGAAATTTTGTTTTCATTTAAGATATTTTATATTTATCCGAAGAACTTTTCATATTTGAAAGCGTTTTAAATACATCAACGAAATCAGTTGATTTATTTGTAGAATGTAAAATTGAAAAGATGAATAGAAACGAATTTTTGACTGCACTTGGGGTATCGGCAGGGACTGTGGTTTTTGCCCCTTTTTTGGTCTCATGCACCCAGAACAATTCTGCATTGGGATCTGGTGGAGCCGTAGATTTTACACTTGATCTGACGCTGCCTGTAAATGCCTCACTCAACAGTAATGGTGGCTCTTTGCTAAAAAGTGGTGTGATTGTTGCGAAGACCTCTGCAGGTGCCTACATTGCTGTTTCATCGGCTTGCACTCACGAAGGAAGCACAATTAATTTTAATAGTGCAGGCAACCGGTTTATTTGCCCGAATCATGGTGCAAATTTTTCTGCTACCGGATCGGTTCTTTTGGGGCCTGCTACAAGCCCATTGACGAAGTATAATACGACTCTAGCTGGCACCTCGCTTAGAGTTTATTCGTGATCAATTTTTAAAAATATTTCTTAGGTAATTCCGATTAAATGGAATCTTCTGAATTCGTTATTATTCAGAAGATTCCATTTTTTCATAAAATGTTCTTTTCTCTTGGAACATTTTATTATTTATAAACGTTATAAATAATAACTATTGATTATTTGTTAAACGTGTAATTAGGAAAGATATGAGAAGACATGAGTTTTTGACTGCTCTTGGCGTATCAGCCGGGACTGTAATTTTTGCTCCTTTTTTGGTATCGTGCAGTAAAAGTAGTATGAATACTATTGTTCCTGGGCCAGGGGGAGGAACTGTTGATTTTACCCTCGATTTAACACTTTCCGCAAATGCAGCACTCAATCCTGTTGGCGGATTCTTAGTGTCAACCAACGGAGTTATTGTTGCACATACCGATGCAACGACCTATGCGGCACTTGCTTCTGCATGTACACATCAGGGATACGTTGTTGCATATGACAATGCAAATACCAGGTTTTTTTGTACAAATCCTGCTCCTGGACACGGTTCACTTTATAAGACTAATGGTGTGGTTATATCGGGTCCTGCTCCAAGTGCATTGAAGATGTTTAATACTACACTTACAGGGACTTCACTTCGGGTATTTGCTTGATTAGCTTTAAAACACTTTATTCCTCTTTTTCAACCAAAGGGAATCTTAGAATAATCAAGTGTTATCCCAAGGTTTCCTTTGGTCGAAAAGAACCATATTTATTAATGGAACTTTTCGCCTGTGAATTCAGAGTGTTATATAGTCCTGTACGACATTAGGGCCATTCGTGTGCCAGTAACTGACGCGGTATTCAAATGGTATATGTTCAGCATACCAGTGGGGCAGTGAATTTTCATAATATGGTAATTTGTCATCGCCTCAAACGATGTAATAGCTTATTTCAATTAACTTTTTGCCGTATTTATTTTAAAAAATAATACAAAACCCCGAAGTTTTGCCAGCTTCGGGGTTTGTTTGTCGAAAAGGTTCTATTAAACCATCGGGTATTTTTTAAGAATCTCATTTGATTTCATTAATATATCTACATATTGTGCTCTTTTATAGGCATATGGATCTTTTACATTTTTCATTGAAAGTTTTCCCTTAAAGGCATCAATTGTGTTGTAGCCGCGTACATCCATCCATTCTTCAAGCATCTCGAGCATGCTCGTAATATGGCTGGCTTTGTTTTTGTAAACCGCGCTCACTACCTGAACTGAATCTGCTCCGGCGAGCAACATCTTAATCATGTCATTGCCATCAGATATTCCCCGGCTTGCACAGATATCCGCGCCTATATTTCCATAAAGCAATCCTGCAAACCGAAGGCTTAACTGATAATCTTTTTGGTGAGTAAGGTCGAATGGATAGAAAAATTCCTCGGTTTCTATATTTATTTCGGGTTGAAAAAAGCGGTTAAACAAAACAACACTGTTGGCACCGGCCTTATCCAGTTGTCCGATCAAGTTGAGTGGATTGGCATAAAACGGACTTAATTTTACTCCGATCGGAATCTTTATCGTTTTTTTGAGTTTTGTCAGGATACGCACTTGTTTCGCTTCAATCTCTGAACCTGTTATGATACCGTCAACAGGAACATCATAAAAATTGAGTTCTAAACCTGCAATACCAGTCTCTTCGAGAGCAATCGCATATTCCTCCCAAGACTCTTCATACATGGCATTTAAACTTGCAAAAACGGGAATATTTACTTTTGAAATGAGCTTTTCGAGTTTGAATAAATGTTCTTTTGCACCCCCATGTCTGATTTCCGGAAACAAACGTATCATCTCGGCATTGCGGTGATCGTACTCTCCAAGCTGGTCTTCAAGTTGAATCTGTTCGAGATGTATCTGTTCTTCGAACAGCGATCTGAATACAATTGCTGATATTCCGGCCCGTTCAATTTTTTCGATAGCTGCCGGATCTTCCACGAGGTTCGAAGCTCCCAGAATGATGGGATTTTTGAGTTCGACTCCCATGTAGGTGGTTTTTAAATCTGCCATAATATTAAAGTTTTGAAGGTTTTTTTTAATATAACAAACTCAAATCAATATTCGTTCAACAAGAAGGCTAAAAAAACAGAAACCCCGGAAAATTTCCCGGGGTTTAAGATTTTTAAAACAAAGATTTAAATTTACGCGAAAGTTTTTGTTTGTCCTTCACTTAATTTAATGCTTTACAGAATGTGGTAAGCAACAGTTAATCCAGCCATTACAATCGATACCATACTCATTAGTTTAATCAGGATATTTAATGACGGACCTGAAGTATCTTTAAATGGATCACCAACAGTATCGCCTACAACGGCAGCATTATGGCAGGGTGATTTTTTTCCGCCAAGATTTCCTTCTTCGATGTATTTTTTTGCATTATCCCATGCACCGCCGGCATTTGCCATAAAAATTGCAAGAATAAATCCGGTTGAAGTCCCACCTAAAAGCAGACCAACAACGCCAGAAACGCCAAAAACAATACCCGTGGCGATCGGAATAAAAATAGCCAGCAACGAAGGAAACAACATTTCTTTTTGGGCGCCTTTGGTCGAGATTTCCACACAACGTGCATAATCGGGCTCAGCCTTACCTTCAAGAATTCCCTTGATTTCGCGGAACTGACGACGAACCTCTTCAACCATACTCTGTGCTGCACGTCCTACTGCATTCATTGTTAAGCCACAAAACAAGAAAGCAGCCATTGAACCAATAAAGGCTCCGACCAAAACGCGTGGATTCATAATGTCAAGTTGGAAATACTGCATCATTTGAGGAATGGTTGCCTTATGTATTTCTACATTCGTGGCTTGTAGAAAGAGTTCCGCTTTTTCAGGGACCCGGGCAATTGCAATTTTTATTTCTTCGATATAGGATGCCATCAACGCCAAGGCGGTTAAGGCAGCTGAACCAATTGCAAAACCTTTTCCGGTTGCTGCAGTTGTATTTCCAAGTGCATCAAGAGCGTCAGTACGTTTGCGAACTTCTTCTCCCAACCCCGACATTTCAGCATTGCCTCCTGCATTGTCGGCAATTGGTCCGTATGCATCTGTTGCCAAAGTAATTCCAAGTGTTGAAAGCATTCCAACTGCGGCGATTGCGATTCCGTATAAACCAAAACTAATATTGTTGAAATCAAACTTTGCAGCAAAAAGGAACGCCAGAATGATTGAAGTACCAACAATTAGAACAGGAATAGCAGTTGAAATCATTCCGGTACCAATCCCTGAAATAATAACAGTGGCCGGACCCGTCTTGGTCGATTCCGCAATGTTTCTTGTAGGTGAATAGCCAGAAGAAGTATAGTATTCAGTAATTTTTCCGATACCAATACCACCAACCAAACCGGCCATCATAGCTCCCCAGATGCCCAGAAAGTTAGGAATATCAAGATATTTCAAGATAAAGTAAGAGAAAATAGCAATCCCGAGTGAGCTGATATTAACCCCACGGCCGAGGGCATTCAATAATTGTTTTTGTGATGCACCTTCCTTGGCTTTTACCATGAATATACCAAATATAGAAAGAAGAATTCCGACAGCAGCAATAATCATTGGGGCTATAACACCGTTAAACTGGATGGTGGCAGAAACTTCAGGACTAACATTTATTCCAATATTTCCTAAATTAGTAGCAGTAAAAGCTGTTGCTCCGAGTGCCGCAGTCGAAAGGATTGCACCACAATAGGATTCATAAAGGTCGGCACCCATACCGGCTACATCACCAACGTTATCACCAACGTTGTCGGCGATGGTTGCAGGATTACGTGGATCATCCTCAGGAATACCTGCTTCAACTTTACCTACAAGGTCGGCACCTACGTCGGCTGCCTTCGTGAAAATGCCGCCGCCAACGCGGGCAAATAATGCCTGAGTGGATGCACCCATACCGAAAGTAAGCGTTGTTGTTGTTATAATGATCAATTTCATCGATGGATCAGATGCAATTGCAATATTGGTGGTCGAATCAAGCGCACCAATAAAGAATTGTAATGCATAAAACCAGACTGAGATATCAAGCAATCCCAGACCAACCACCACGAGACCCATGACAGCACCGGAACGGAATGCGATTCTGAGTCCGTCATTCAATGAGCGTTGCGCAGCATTGGCAGTTCGGGCCGAGGCATAAGTTGCTGTTCTCATTCCAAAGAAACCAGCCAATCCCGAGAAGAAGCCACCCGATAGAAAAGCAAATGGCACCCATGGATTCTGGATTTCCAAAACATAAGCCATAATGGCAAATAATGCAGTCAATACAATGAAAACCATGAAAACAACTTTGTATTGTTGTCTTAGGTAAGCCATTGCACCATCACGAACGTGCTTGGCAATTTTTTTCATTGTGTCCGTACCTTCGTTTTCCTTCATCATTTGCTTGAAGAAAAACCAGGCAAAAAAGAGTGCAATAACGGAAGAGGCTGGTACCAGCCAAAAAATAGGATCAATCATGATTGTTTTAATTTTTGGTTTGTTTTAATTACTGTTTAGTACAAAAATATCATTACGAAAATCAAATTCTTCCCAATTTAAAGGCTAAAATATAAAATTCATAAAACCGCAATCAGGCAGAACAGGTGTTGTATAACAGCTTTTTAAACAGATATCTTTAAATACTTATAAATTAAATCTATGAGCATAAATAATGTGGAATTTTCAGTTCTGGCAATACAGATGATTTAACCTTAACTTAACATTATCACTATTTTTGGCATTATATCACTAAATCGAATGTCTGTAATATGCAGCGGCAAAATAATTATAGCACAGAAAATAATTTTTAGTTCTGATGATTTAGCCCATCTTTGTATTGCATATCCAAAACAAATAAAGACGTTTGACTGGATAATTCTAAAACAACTTTGAATGACTGGTAAGCATCTGTTATTTGTATGTTTGGGCAATATTTGTCGTTCACCAAGTGCTGAGGCGGTGATGAAGGGTAAATTAAAAACAATGGGTTGGGAGCTATTGGTCTTCTGTGACTCTGCCGGAATTATCGGCTTCCATTCTGGTGAACCTGCCGATGAACGGATGAAGAAGTATGCGCTCAGTCGAGGTTATAAATTGACAGGTCTTTCAAGGCAAGTAAAACCTGATTCCGACTTTGATCGCTTCGACATGATAATAGGCATGGACGATCAGAATATTAAAGATTTAAATGCACTTGTGCGAAATGAAAATGACCGTAAGAAAATTTTTCGGATGACAGACTTTAGTACCCAGAAGATTTATAATCACATTCCTGATCCATATTATACAGGCAATGAGGGCTTTGAGCTTGTGCTTGATCTGCTGGAAGATGCATGCAATGGGTTGATTGTTCATCTTAAAAGTGAAAACAGATTGGAATTAAAGAATGAACGACTAAAAAATATGACATAAATAAAAAGGGATGAAGCATCCCTAATGTATTTGGGTCTGCAAACTTTGAAGGTGTGTGATTGCAAATATTCTAAGTAATGGTTAAAATATAATGTCGTATTTATTACCAAAATTATTCAACACAGACAACAATCGTTCTTTGAGATTCTGAAAACAGAGGTAGGCATCAAAACTTAACCATTGATATTTGATTCTACGCCACAAAATTTCGA
>JANXZJ010000114.1 GCA_025355585.1 Mariniphaga sp.
GGCTATCAACCAGAACAACAATGGCATTAACACAATATAGAGTACAATCCTGGCTAATAGTTCGAATATGTATTTTTCTGAAACAGAAGCAGGCAACATCAGGTATACCATGCTCTTCTCTTTTAAGCGGAAGGCGGGAAACGAGAGGCTGGTATAGATAAAACCAAACTGGAAAAATAGAAACAGGAATGCTGCCGTACTATCGCCGTTGTCCCAATTACTGAAATTTGCCGCGGATTGCATTACAATCAATGCGATGAATATGATGGCGGCAAATCCAGCCAGCGAAATGCCGATCAGCTTTTTATTGATGACGTACGATTGTTTGCCCAGCAAAATCAATCGTTGAAATGAGAATGTATTATTTGTTTCCATAGTATTAACCAATTTTTTTCCCTTTTGTGATCGCGTTAAATAATAATTCGATATCGACTTCCGTCTCGGCATGTCCATTAGGCATTATCAGACGGTAACCGCCCGGAACAGACTCACTGTAAATGGCGCCTTCCATATCAGCAGATGTTCCCGATATAAAGCAAACTTTCTGCGAGATCTCTGTAATGGTCTGCTGGAAAATCACTTTCCCGTTATCGAGCATAATGATCTTATCGATGAGGTTCTCCACATCTTTCACCTGGTGCGTAGAGATCACAACCAGCTGGTTTTCGTCGAGCGACCCGGCCAGTATTTTACGGAACAGTGCTTTCGAAGGAATATCAAGACCATTGGTCGGTTCATCGAGTACCAGTAAGCGGCATCGCGTGGCAAGCGCAAATGCGATCAGGAATTTCTTTTTCTGTCCGTGCGAAAGCTTCTGTAAATTGCTTTGAGCGCGAAGTTCAAACTCAACAAGAATACGGTCCATCATGGCCCCATCGAATCCAGGATAGAATGGGGAATACGCCTTAATGTAACCGGCGATTGAAATCGCAGGGAAATAGAACTCCTCGGGTACCAGAAAAACATCATTCAGCATCGACACTTCCCGGTTCCGGGGTTTGTGATCGAGTACCGAAATATTGCCCGATTTTGGATGCAGAAGTCCTGTGAGCAGTTTCAGCAAGCTGGTTTTTCCAGCTCCGTTTTTCCCCAGTAATCCGGTGATGCTCCCCGCTTCGAGGTGCACCGACAAGCTGTTGAAAAGCTCCTCCTGCCGGGGATAACCAAAATGAAGATCTTTAATCTGAATCATAAGTTGAATATTTATTGTTTTAGTGTACTACCTTACTAACACAGTGCAAATATAAAACTATTCAATTCAGAAATGCAACTATTTTTGAAAATAAATTAAAAATATTTTTTAACCGGTATGGAGAGAAGGCATGCACATACCTCGTTCATGCTGTTTCCCTGAGTGTAACAGATGCAAGCAACCACAAAAAGAAAATATATCCGGTGAGGATTGCAAAGTCCGGCCAGGTGTTGCTTAGTAAATATTCGGGTTTTATGATTTCATGAATAATATTGACAGCGTAATGCAATGGCAGGCATTTCCCGATAAATGAGGCCCAGTCAGGAAGTGCACTTACACAAATAAACAAACCGGCAGGGAAAACGGAGGGGAGAATAATAAGCGGAATGAAAGGAAATACATGTCCTTCGTGCCTCGCAAAGGCTGTAATCCAAAGTTGGATTGAAATCAAACGCCGAATGATAAGAATGACATTTAATGCATGATCAACAAGGCATAATCAACGCTTCCGTGCCCGCAATGCACCGCTTGTTTTAAAGCAATGGCTATTCTATCACGACATGCGTCATCAATAAGATACCCCTTCCCGGCTTTGAGTGGAGCCGGAAAAGGATAAATAACCTATTTGTTTCGGGAAATTAAACCTTCGAATTACATCAACGACCGCTATTTCGTCGTCAGTTGCATCATGAAATATGGAAACCAGCTGTAGGATCTTTCCGGCAACGTTCAGGTCTGGTTCATGGGTGTACCGGTCTTGTTAACAACCTTGCGCTTCTGTTGTTGTTCCTCTTCTCTAAAATAAATAAAACCTGGGCAGGTTGGTTCAATCGCGATTTTGATCTCAGAAATGTCAGATAAAGCCAAATCATAAATGTTTCTCGGGTCTTTTTTTTTCATCTTCTTGAGAATTTAAGTATTTAGTTTTCGAGTGCTTTCAGTGTAACGGTCTTACCACAAATTTAAATGGTTTGATATACAAAGCTCACCATACTTTCACATAGTTATTAACATTTAGCTTATACTTATCAGCACATGCACCACACAACCAGAAGCAGTTGTTCAACTATTCATTATGATTGATTATAAAGATTAATAGGAATAACGCTTTAAGTAATGGTTAAAATATAATGTCGTATTTATTACCAAAATTATTCAACACAGACAACAATCGTTCTTTGAGATTCTGAAAACAGAGGTAGGCATCAAAACTTAACCATTGATATTTGATTCTACGCCACAAAATTTCGA
>JANXZJ010000134.1 GCA_025355585.1 Mariniphaga sp.
GGCTAAATTTGGCGCCGTTCACTGCAGTCACTTCAAGTCCCGGGTTAAGCGTAAGGATGATCTCGCGAAGCGGTTCAGTTGTCAGATTGGTTAGTAACATATCTGCTTCACCGGTAATACCTTCGCCTTTATGCTCAATAACCAGGTCGTACTTTTTCACGTCAACTTTGGGAGATGCCGCATATTTGTTATTCAGTTCGAGCATTTGTGCGCGATGGGTGTCATTCGAATCAATATTGCTGATGTATTTGAATCCCAGGCCAAAACCAATTGACAAAAAGACAATGCTAAATACAAGGGTCGTTTTCCTGATCACTGGCGATTGAGGAAGACGTTGCAATAACATGATGGTCAAACCAATAAATCCAAGGCCCAGGAAGAAGTAGATTCCACGGTGGATCAGAATATCTTTCAGGAAGCCAAATCCCACAAAATCGGAGTAGGTCATGGGCAGGTGAAATGCCATGTAATCGAAAAGATAATGGTAAATATTCTGAAGGTAGAATAGTGTGGCGGCAATATAACCCAGCAAAATCACGAAAGTAACCGCCTGATTTTTAATTACCGACATCAGGAAGAAGGAGAAGCCAAGGATGAAAATCAAAGTTGGCAAACTAATCAGGAAAAAGTAGTAGAAATAAGGTGCCAGCGAGAATTGCGTGTAAGGAGAAGCGAGGTTGAAAATGGCTACCATGCCCAGCGCCACAAAATTTAGAACAAAAAACACCCATACATTTCCGATTGTCTTGCCGATCACATAGTCGGCATTGGTCATCGACCGCATGTAAATAACCTCGGTTGTGTCGAGCTTTTTATCCCGCTTCAGGAAATCGGATGCGAGGAAAACCGCAATTACTGCCTGTGCTATATTAATGATATAGAGATTTATAAACGGGATCATCGAAGGCAGGGCAACCATGTCGCCATTTGGCCAGCCGATACTTGTCTGGGTCCCCAGGTTAAACAGGAAAACAAAGAGAAGTGCTAATATGGAGAAAATTCTGAAAAACCAGCTTCGGAAGAGTGTTTTTGACTCGTATTTTGATACAGTCAGGATATTGTGAATTGCTTTCATCTGTAGATAGTTTATTTTTTAAGGTCTGATGGAACTCGTCCTGATCCTCGGGGCTCGTTTCATATCAGATAGTTGGGAGTCGAATTTAAATGAATTAAACGCAAAACGGAGTTGCGAAAATATTCAGCTTTAGATCTCATGCCAGTGCTGATTAAGTTCGTTCTCCATAAAATTCACATATGCATGTTCCAGATTTGGTTCAATCTGTTCACCTTTATAGCCATTTATTTCTTTGGAAACCACCTGAACTTCCCAGCCATCTTCGGATGGTATTGAGGAGATAATCGGGTATTTATCCTGGATTTCGTGATATTCAGTATCGGTTGCATCTATGCGCCAGACATTATTGCGGGCCTGATCAATTAATAGTTCGGGCGAACCTTTAAAAGCAAGGAGTCCTTTATTCATAAGCGCCATATCGGTACAAGTACTCGAAATGTCACCTACAATATGTGTCGAAAGAATGATTACCACATCGCGTTCGCTGATTCGTGTGAGAAGGTTTCGAAACCTGATCCGCTCTTCTGGATCTAGTCCTGTTGTTGGCTCATCAACGATAATGATCTGCGGATCGCCAATCAATGCCTGTGCAATCCCTAATCGTCGTTTCATCCCGCCCGAAAGATTATTTGCAAAGCGGTTTCGTGCTTCGTAAAGTCCAACTTCTTCGAGCATTTTCTCAACTGCATCATTTCTCACCGACGATTTATTCATACCGGCCAGACGGGCAATATAATCGAGAAACTCATAAGTTCGTAATTTAGCAAAAAACCTGAAATCCTGCGGCAGGTAACCAAGCATTGACCTGATCTCTTTTCTGTTTTTTTGCAGGTCAAGTCCGTTTACCAATACCTGACCCGATGAAGGTTTTGCCAGTGTAACAAGGATGCGCATCAAACTCGATTTGCCCGCTCCGTTGGGTCCCAACAGACCAAACATCCCGTTCTCAATGGTCATACTCACATCTTTCAATGCGTGATTTCCGTTCGGATAGACCTTATTCAGTCCGTTGATCTCAATTTTCACTATTATGGTTGTGTTACTGGTTTACGATGGAATTACATTTCTAACTTGGTTTCGACATTATTAGTATCAAAAGGTTTAATTGAGGCACACTATAAAAGAGTTATTTTTTAACTTTATTTTTAATTCATTTTGATTGTGAGATTTTAGGTTGCTGGAGTATCGTTTTGATCAGCATTTAAACTTTTTTTTGCCACGAAGACACAAAAACACCAAGTTTCACTAAGTTAATCTTTGTGGAACCTGGTGAATTGGTGTCTTCCTGACATTTCTTTTTTTGACTATTAGAGTGGACTCAATAATCATTTACATTTATCTTACTGGTCTCATCTTTTTTCAACGAAATCTCCCTGGGTTGCCTGACATAGATTTTTGAACTATCCGACAACATGCCACTGATTTTATTTGCTTTCATTTCAAGATTTGCCTCTGAATTTTGAAGCACCAATCCCAGCGAATCGATACTGAATTCGGATGAATTTATCCGTGAATGATTCCTTGCAACGATATCCAAAACCTGGAAAGCAGATTTTACAAGCGTGTCCTGATTGAGCCAAAGCTCACTTTCATCCAATGCGAAGAACAATTTTCCTAACCCGATGCGATCAATACTGATGTTTGATTTTTTCAATTGAATGTTCCTTAACGAATCGGTTGCATGAATCGTAACTGACACATTGCGATGATTCGTTTTCTCAAAGTCATTCACCATCAAAGTGTCACCTATTATTGTATAATTTACTTTGGGAGCAATGGAATCTTTCAGATATGACACTTCAATATACGAAGAATCATTTTGTACAAGTGAAATATTCATGCTGTTGTACACACGAAGCGATTTGAATACCGGGAGGATCTGCTTATCCACTTTAAAATCAGACCGCTTTCCATCGTCTCTCCGGCCATGAATCCGGATGTCAATCACGGAAGCCAGGATTAAAACAGCAATTGTGCTGAGCAGCGATATAAATATAATTTTGCTTGTTTTCATAGTAATCTATTTAATAATTGGTTCGAAATAGGGTTTTAGTTCTTCGAAGGTGATGTCGAGCATTTTGGTCTGCTTCACGATTAACGGCAAATCGGTTTCGAAAAACTCCTGCCGTTTCCATTGATGAATAATTCCAATCGCTTCGTTGCTCACATAGTAACCTACACCACGCTTGTTATCAATGATTCCGCGTGTTTGTAATTCGCTATAGGTCCGCATCACTGTATTCGGGTTGACCCCCATTTCGCTTGCAAGATCACGCACTGAAGGGATCTTTTCTCCCGGGGGATATTTCCCTTCCATCACTTTCTCCGAAATGCTGTCGGCAATCTGAAGAAAGATTCCTTTTGTATTTTTAAATTCCATTATTAAGCCTCCTTCTCTTTTAATTTGAAAAAAGCGATTGATAGCAGACTAAGATTTATCAAGGTGCTTAGTATTCCAAGAAACATAAGAGCGTTATCCTTCGTCAAGAATAAAATCTTTTCGTTTACAGAATGAATATGTTCAAGGCCAAGTCCTTTCACCAAAAGAAAGACGAAGAAACCATACCCTGCAATAATCAATAAGAATGCAAAAATGGTTTTAAATAACGGTGATTTTGAGAAGTGGCTTGCACCCGTAAATGGAGCAATAAAAACAAACAAGATCCCTTGTATTGTTAAGATCAATGCCCAGAACTCAAATTTGCCATTTTTGACGATCGCTAAAAATCCGTCGCGGAATGAAAATTTATAATTCGTTAATTCAGGAACATATGAGTGGACCACCATCCCCTCAAAATTGGCTATCAACCAGAACAACAATGGCATTAACACAATATAGAGTACAATCCTGGCTAATAGTTCGAATATGTATTTTTCTGAAACAGAAGCAGGCAACATCAGGTATACCATGCTCTTCTCTTTTAAGCGGAAGGCGGGAAA
>JANXZJ010000166.1 GCA_025355585.1 Mariniphaga sp.
GCCACCGACTGGTAGTTTCTGAAAAGTTTACGCGTTGTGAATAAAGGTTGTCCTTTGAAATCGTATGCCGGTGAATTCAGCACGCCACCTGTATCGAAATGCTGAATGGCCTTTCCTAAGATATTGGAGGACTGCAAGGTCGCCTCATTGCTCCTGTTGGGTAACAAAAGGGATTCTCCGTAAATAACCCTGTCGAAGATATTATCAAGTAAGGCACCATCACCCCCTTTAATTTTAGCATAGTCAGGCCGGTGCAGTGCATCGTAATAATATTGAAACTCATGATTCCGTTCATCCCAGGTACGCAATGGGTTTCCCATAATATTGATTAGCAACCACCGCTGACCGGCATCCATGCTGTTTTGATATACTTTATTACCAAGCATATCATATTTGTATTGCATCACCAAATTCCCCTTGTTCCCGTTTTCAGCAATCTCACGGGCGTCAGTAACACTCCGCAGGTTTCCTTCGACATCCAATTTCACCTTGGTCCGATAATATTCATCGGCATTCGTAATTAAATTCCGGTTATGCTCTACCGATAAAACAGGCCTTCCCAACGTGTCAAAATGCATTATACCAGGGGTATTGGCATGCTTAAATGCTTTGTCTGCAGCAATCTTTTCTCTTGCGGGATCTTTGCCTTCAGCAATAAGTTCCGCATCGATCAAACGGTTGACCCGATTGATATACCAGGCACATTCGGCGTCAAGAACCGTATCGTTTGCATCGGATATGATCTGTTTCCACGAATCAAATTCCGTCCGGCTTAAAGTATCATCGGGCATTTTGGTTTTTACCAACCTGCTCATTGCATCGTAATACATAACAGGTGTAACGCCCGTTTCAACCAACTCTTTGAGCGATTCATAACGGTGCGTTACCGAAAAATAGGGTTCATATTGTTTAACGGCATTTCCTTTGTTATTCAAAATTGTTCTTCCATTACCTATCCAGCGGAGTTGTTCCGGATCAAGGGCGGAGGTATCCAAATCAACAATTGAGTAAGTGTCATCGGGATTTACAACCACCTTCTTTGCAATGCCGGGCGCTGCCTGCACCTTTTTCATAATCACTTTCCCGAGTCCATTAGAATACTCAAAACTTAGCGGAACAGGAGAATTGTTATTCTTCTTAAAATGCTCTTCCCGAAGAATTGAGGCGACAACAGCTGGTTTGCCAGTATTTATATAGCTATCGAAATCATAGACAAAACGGGCCGTGGCATGCTGTAATAGTTGGTTTGCCTTATCCTTAAGCAATACTGTATTATCAACACCATCCGGAGTATCAGGGGTATTGAAGAATTGACTTACTAAAGCTGTTTCTGCCGGATCTGTAAACTCCGATAAGCCGGTTAAATCATCTGCTTCATTTCCCTTCCCCATCAAAACCATCGCTTTTACCAATCCAAGCTCATCCGAAATTGCTTCGGAGAGGTTGTTATTGATGTCTCTCATGCGCTGAGGCAGAAGGGTCCGGAAATTGAATAAGTCGACCTTCGATTTGTTCTTCAACGCATCTTCCGTCTCTTCAACAAAAAGAAAATAGGTGCCGTAATATTTAATCCTGGTTGTCGAGCCAAATGGATCGATGTAAGAGACAGGTACATAGAACCTGTTTTTAGCGTCAGCTTCCGTTTCAGCACCTTCAATAAATTGCGTGGTTCCCGAACGAATCCACCAGTTCAGATCGCCTTCGCTATTCGTAAATTTGCCTTCGGTCATAAGAGCTGCATCGACCTTGGCACCATAAATATCGGTGATTAATTCCGGCGTGTAAGCAAGCTGATAACTTTCATACGGCAGCGCCAGCGAATCGAGCTGATGCAGCAATAGTTTCGCTGTGAGATGATTACTTCGGTAATTTATCCGGATATGCTCAATTAACCGTCGTTGTGCCTTTCCGGCAACAAGGGGTTTATCCAATTCGTAATAGGCGGCAGTTGATGATTTTGGATCAGTTAGAATATCATCAAAATCTTTGATCACATAATATGAACCTGCTTTGGCAACGCCTTTCAGTTCGTATGTTTTCGCTTCCGATTGCAATCGTAACCGGTAAACATCATCGCCAATAACATCATTTGTAAATTGATTCTGCTTATAAGTAATAACCGTTTTGCTTTGCTCTGTTTGCGTTTCCAAAGGGAGCGAACCATCAGCCAAAACGCGCGGATAAACCACCGCTGCAGATTCAAGTACATTCCCATATTCATCCAGACTGATATTTAAATTGTGCGAAATGCGCGGATCTGCTGTATTTCTTTCGTAACTGTAAGTGATCGCTTCATGCTCTTTGACGGTAAAAACAGCATGTTTGTTTTTACCCTGCGGTTGCAGTAATTCGATCATACAATTATGGGTGGCAACAGAATAAGGGGTGAGTTGCTGCATCAGTTGATCTGGTGTCGCCCCAACCAATGGAGCATCATGCGCAAAAACTTCCGAACGCAGCGACATGCTTTTGCACGATCGTAAAGCTTCGCGCCATTCTTGTCCACTTAGATGATTAATCACCGAATCCGGTATTCCGGGAGAAGGGACAAGCTGTGCATCAGGCAACGGAACTTCGTGGTTAACCACCGCAAACCCTTGCCTGATCATCTCTTCATACCAATATTCCTTTGCAAATTGGTTCAAAATCTTATCCCTACCTAAAAATGCTCCCGTATGAAACCATGTTTTTGTCACAACCGGCTCCTGATGCAATGTTTCGTCCACAATATTCGTAGCATTTCCTTTTGCCCAATGCTCAAAATTTTCCGAATCGGTCTGTTCCACCATCCCAAAACCCCTGAATTCCCGCTCAGGATGGTCGTAATAACCATGATGGTATTTATAAGAGTTTACAAAACGCCAGCCCGAGATCTTGTCGGTTGTTTCGATTTTCGACAGGCAATGAACCGGGAAATGCAGTTTGGTGATCCATGGATTCCCGGCCAGTTTATCATCAATGTAAAACTTCGTCGAAGGGGTGTATTCGAGCGACACCTCTTTCCCCAGGTTATTTTTGTAAAAAACCATGATATGTGGTTTCTTACTGTTCATGAGATCAATATACCGAAGCGGAGAGCCAGCATCTTTGCATAAATTGCCAGACCAGACAATACATGCGACACCATTGCCCAGTAAATCGGTCACGGTAATTTTTGCATGGTTATACACATCCGGGAATGCTGTTATCTCAAACGGAACTGTTCCAAAAGTATTTCCGCTGAAATTCAGCCAGCAGGTGAATTTATTTTTGCCAAGATAAATGAGGTCGCTGGTCCCTGAGCCATCTATATCTGCCAGCCGTAAAAAAGCTGGGTTAAACGAGTCAGGATTATCGAACACCGGGGCATTGTCCATTGCCACTTTGGTGCCGAACTTTCCATATCCAAGGTTAGGCCAGTAACAAACCTCGCCGTTTCGGATACGGACAATATCGGTCATCCCATCACCTGAAAGATCTGCAAGATAAATAGTTTGCTTAGGATCGGAAAACACAACATGCGGACCTGCCTCTTCGTCAATCGATTTGATGGTTTGATTAGACGGCAAATAACCATTGCGCCCGTCAGACTGATACCAGGTAAAAACCACATCTTCCGTAATCAAAACATCGGGTTTCCCGTCTCCGTTCAGATCGATCATTTTTGTATTCGGATCACCAAAATCAATGTTGGGCAAATTCCGGAAGTTTTGGAATGGTTGCCATTCATTGTCATCATCGAGTTCAAAAAATCCTTTAGGTTCAGTACCCAAACTCACAAGCTGCCGGCCTCCGTCACTATCCAAGTCCGACAACTGAAGCCGGTTACTCAAGCCAACAAACGAAGGTTTTGGCGAAACCAATTTAGCCTGTTCGAATTGCCCGCTTCCCAGGTTGTGTTTATAGTACCAGCCATTTCCCTGCTCGGTCAGGATACCCGACAACCCTTCGTTGAATAAATCGGTAAATTGAAACTGCGGTTCATCGAGTCCCGAAGGTACGTGAACCAAGTCTTCTGTTGCGATGCTTTTAACCGTCGCATTCCAATCGTGTTGCTGATATTCAAACTCAATGGCCGGAAAGTTTTTGTGGGTGTAAGTACCATCCAACTTCTTGATATAGCCAAAAGAAGTCATCGATTTCAGAAACGTAAAATCACGTTCCGTTATCGTATCGTATTCAAAATTAAGTGATTTTACGAGGGCCGATCCGCCGGGCAATTCATTGAAGTAGTGAAAAAGCAAAACTCTTTTGCACAGACGCGTTGTCCGGACTTCGAAACCCGGTTTGTAATCCGAAAAAGCATCGTTACGATAATCCCACGCTTTAATTTTCGAATACGGGGCATTCAGATCGTATTCCCCGTAATCAAATACATTTTGAAACAGGTAATCCGATTCTGCGGGATAAGGATCACCGAACTTCTGGTAGTGCGTTTTATTGCCGTACAGCACCTTTTCAAGGTAAAGATTTGTATATGTGATCGCGCCGTTTTGGAACCGGTTGCGGTTATGAATAAACGAATTATCGAACCCTGTATCATCCTCCTTTTTGTACAGATAATGCGCGCAGTTTCCCTTGTCGTCAAACACAAATTCGGGAAACCATTCAAATATCTTCATCTTCTCTTTTGGATTGGCAATCACCGAATTGCTGCTCCATCCGTAAAGTGTGGTTACGTTATCGCGTGTAATCACCCGCCACTTAAGGATCCCTGTTGAAATTTCCGTCCAACGTTCAATACGGGCAAACAATCCCTCAATGCGGGGTCTGTAATTTCTGATTTTAAACAGCCCGTCAAGGGTATCTCTTTCATTGATGATATAATCCCCGTTCCCATCCAGCGAGAAAGCTCCATCCAACTCTTTTCTGAATTCAGGCACGAGGTCCTCAGCTTCCGAAAGGAGAAAGGTATCGGATTCAATCATATCAAGGTATTGGGGAAGCCCTTTATCTGTTTTACGTTTGATTGTCCCTAAACCCGAACTCCAGCCCAAACCAAAAATGCTGTTTCCTGCACCCGAATTATACGAAAGCGACAATGAGGGAGCAGCACCTCTTGGGGTAGAAACAGGCAGTGGAATTATAAACGAAGCAGTGCCATTCAAGGCGTTTACGGTAAATTTCTCATCAATCCCTTTTAACGCCCCGCCACCTTTGGGGAGTGTTATTGACGGTACCTCTATCGCATTCGATTTGGTTTTGCCGCCATCGGTTGTTAGAAATTGTGAGGATGAACTATTTTGAGTTGACTTTTCCATACGAAGACGAATTAATGAATTGATTGGCCTTGCGATAACATTGAAAAGAGGATATCTTAAAACTTCCTATACTGACGATTGAAAAAGATGTACTATCATCAATAAAACAACCGATAACGATTGTCTGAGTGCAGGTATAAACCCGGTAGCCCATTAGTTGCACTATCCGGAAACGGCCGGGTAGGGATCCCGACAACAGATAAACACAACAATTCTTATTAAGAATTAAAATGAATAACGTATATGGTTTGTTGTATGTTTCAGAAAAATGGCATTATTTTTTTCTGATTGCGATGGATGCCACCGTTAAGGTATCGACTTAACTGTTTTTATCGGTCAAATTTCAGGTATTTACCTCACCAAGAAAGGGATGAATATAAATAACCTCAGGAAAGCGATCTGAGAGAACGCAACCCGGGGAACAGTATTATGATATCGGCGCATCTGAAAAGGTTCGCAAAATAGCTGCTGCCCTAGCGTCGGAAGATTCAAATTATTTCATCGTCTAACGACCTATTTATCTACTCCTTCGTCAACGTAAACTTCTGCTTAAAAGAGACCTTTTCAAACAAACCGCTGCTGTATCCTCCGCCACCGCGTGACATACCACCACGACCACCGCTCATTCCTGCGCGACCGCCACCTGATCGGCCACCGCCCATTCCGCCTCCTTGCATGCTTCCGCCCAAATCTGACATCTCACTTCGCGATCCTCCGCCACCTCTTCCAGCGCGAACTTCGCGATCACCGCCAGCCGTCGGACGATCCATTGCATTGACAGAGACATTCAGTGTGATCAGTTCGTCAAGCTGAACAGAACTACCAGTCATCAATTCCTTTAAAGAGATCGCTATTTCATAAACGATAAACCTGGAACTATCGGCACCAATTGCAATATCAATACCATTCTTGTCATTTAGATTTACTTCTGTTTGGTTCGTCAGAAATCCCTTTACTGCAACTGACTGTATCTGTAATCGGTAGGCATCTATAAAAGGATTACCCGGAACTTTCTTTTCAAATTCGCTACCTGGTCTTTTCCCAATGCCCGACAGTTTTACAGCCGGGAAAGTAAGCATGGCGTTGAATTTCCGCTCCTTTTCTTTCGACGAAAGTTCGATTGACCATCCTGCACTCATCAATTTCCGCATCTTCATTTCATCATTGACGGTAAAAGCGAAATAGACATTGTGCTGATCGTTGCAAATGGCAAACAACAATCCGCTTTTATCGTCATAAAAATTGAGCGGTTTCGTCCATTCACGGTCATTCCCATCCACAACGATCTCTTTCGATTTCCATCGGGCTTTCGAAACATCGCTTTGCGCTATCCCATTCAATGTCAGGGTCAATAACACGACTAGTGTCCAACTGATTTTATGCATATGAATTCTGTTTTTATTCCGATTGAATTTGATAACCTTCACTAAGACAACAAAACACGCCAAAAGGTTAATGACACTTCAACGATACATGTGTGTTTTAGGAATTATTAACACCTGTAAAAAGCAAGATTTATTCGTTAACCGCAATATGCCGGTGGAGATCCACCCACCTGGCTTTAATTCCTAAATAGTTTTCTAATAAGTCGAAAAGCATTGAATATGAACTACATAAATACAATTGACCTTCAGATTCTTCAGGGTTATAACGCTGTCAAATATTTTTAAAGTCAAAGAATTGTTATGCATATATACTGTCCCGTTAAACCTTCATGCAAAATTAGACTCTAAAATATGAATGCAAGAAATATCCCTTTAGCCAGCCATTTCAAAAAGGCAAAGCTTTCGGCAAAAGGCAACCTTTTGAGCCTTCAGTACCATCTAAACAACGAGAACAGTATTACCGGAATATTACGGTAAACCGTATACTCTTTAAAAATATTTATGGAAGCAATTTTGCAACAAGTCACTTCACTTCGTCGCGCCAATACTGAATTTGGGCCGGCACCTCATAAGCCTATTATGTTATTGGCGATTCTGGAATCGTTCGACGAAAGAGAGATTGACAATAACTGGATTGGGATAAATGAAGCCCTGCTTATCCGTTTTTATGATTTGTGGAATCTACTCGTAAAAACCAAGAATGCACCAAATTTCTCACTTACATTTTTTCATTTAGGGAATGAGAGAAGGGGATTATGGAATCTTATTTCTATTCCGGGGAAAAGTAATATCACAACGCATAAGTTTTACTATAAAAGCATAAAGGTATTAAAGGAAACATTTTTAGGGGCACAACTGTCTGACGAGTTTTACATTGCAATTAAAAGCAAGGAAAACAGAGATACATTGAAGCATGCATTGTTGAATACTTATTTTCCCAAAAGTTCAGCCCGACAGAGAGATACTGCGTTAAGATATTCGAAGAAGATTGAAAAACAAATCTTATTTGACGCCAAAGAAAACTACGCAGGAAATAAGATTTGGCATAAACATGAGGAAACAATTGAGTCAAAGGAGGAGGAGATAATTGTAAGGAATTACATCTTCAGAAAAGCGGTGCTCGAAACTTACAATAACCAATGCGCCATCAGCGGACTAAAGATTGAATCATCAGATGAGGAAGTCCTTGTCGATGCCTGTCATATTGTTCCGTTTATACATACAAGTGATGATTCTATCCGTAATGGAATTGCCCTTTCGCCTACATTGCATCGCGCCTTCGACAACGGGCTAATAGCCATTGATGACAATTATAAGATATTGGTTCCTCACAAATTAAAAGACTACAATCCTGCAGTCGGAATCCGGCAATATGCAGATAAAAAAATTCTGTTACCCAGAGAAGAGAAGTTTTATCCATCGCTCCATCGTTTGGCAGAACACCGGGTAAGGTTTGGATATGAATGAAAGGTTACTTCTCTGCTTTTCTGAAAGGTTGAAAGTGTTACTTTCTCATTCCTTCAGCTGAATGTTTATATTACCTTTCCACCTTAAAAATCTACAATTTATGATCTGGGAAAAAAGGTGGTTTCAGTTTGCAATTTTGATGGTATTAGCCTTTATATGGGGCAGTTCGTTTATATTAATGAAGATCGGGCTGAAGAGTTTCAGCCCCGAACAATCGGGTGCTTTACGCATCCTTTTTGCTTCGCTCGTGTTACTGCCTATCTCGTTAAAGCAGATGAAGAAACTTCAGCAAAAAGACATGAAGAGCCTCCTTGTTGTTGGTTTTATTGGTAGTTTTTTCCCTGCCTTCCTCTTCATGAAAGCAGAAACCCGCATCGACAGTTCAATGGCAGGGATGCTTAATTCCCTCACACCCGTATTCACTTTGATTGTAGGTTTTCTCTTTCATAAGACGGCCTTCAGGTGGTTGCAGGTGGTGGGTCTGTCGCTTGGATTGGCAGGAGCAATCGGTCTTATTCTTGCAGCTGATGGATATCATTTTGGCACTTTTAACGACTATGCATTATTTATTGTTTTGGCAACAGTCTTCTATGCGTTCAGTATCAATCGAATCAAAACATATTTGCAGCATCTCACAGGTGTTCAGGTCACCTCACTCTCTTTCCTGTTTATTGGACCCGTTGCACTTATCTATTTACTCACCACAAATTTCACCCCGGTCCTGGCAAATCCACAATGGCCTTTCCATTTGCTGGCCTTAGCAACGCTGGGTATTCTCGGCACTGCATTGGCCATGCTTCTGATGAACAGCCTGATTCGTCATTCGTCTGCGGTAACTGCCGCGTCGGTCACCTATGTTATTCCAATATTTGCCATCGCCTGGGGTTTGCTCTATAACGAAAAGGTGACGATACTTCACCTTGTTTGTATGGCCTTTATTTTAGCAGGTGTTTACCTGATAAACCGGAAAGCCAAAAATTATCTGCTGAAGTTGGGATGAAAGTCTAAACAACTATCCTGCATGTGCTACTTGGATTTATCATTAAAAGAACACTTTGCTTTACTGGGTCAATTTATCTTTGAGTTAATTGACGGTTAAGGTTAACGGAGATAGTAACCCTTGGATATACGGAAGCCACATTAATCCGGTGCCGTTTTCCTTCGTGCAAATCGACCACCCAATTACCGACGAAATAACCAATCCCACAAGCCAATATTTCGTCAGACAGGAAGTGTTGATTCTGGTAAATGCGTGAGAACATGGTGAATGCAGCAGGTGCATAAGCCAATATTTTAAAGACCATTTTATCGGCGTGACGCGACATCACCGTTGAAAGCGCCATCGCACTGGTAGTATGGCCACTGGGCATGGAATTATAATCAATATCGAAAAAGCTAAAAGGGTGATAACTAAATGCGCCTTCATTTGTATAGGGTCGAGCTCTGCCAATTGTATTCTTTAGCACGTGCGTAATCAGTTCAGCATAAATCCCGGCCTGGATCAATTCAATCGAGATTTTTTTTGACCTGTCATCTTTGGCAATCAATCCGTAAATACCAAACACACTTGCGACTCCCCCAATTGCATACCATTCGCCATACATTCTTCCACCAACAATGAAAACACTGTTATTAAATCGTTGACTGCCTTGTGTTGAGTTGATAAGTGGCTGGTCGAATGGCATTACTGCAATTGTCGCTGCCGCTATCAATCCTACCCTTAGCCAGTCCTTTCCTTTCCAAAGGGTAGGCTGCTTGACAAACAGGAATGTTTCGTGTCCAAATTGAGAGAAACTATAAGGCTTGTACTCTTGTTCCTTTTCCCCTTTTGTTTCGGGCTTCGTTTCCACCCTCGCCTCCTGCGCGAATACGCTCAATTGAAAAGCGACGAGGAGAAAGACAATAAGAATTTTGTGCAATGACTGCTTTGTGTTATTCAGAGTTAGCGTATTCATCCTTTCTTTCAATTATAGCGACCTTTCCGCTGTCTGTCTTCGAAATAAAGCAGCAGAAATATTTTCTGTTCTGTCTGTAACCGGTGTAATACTGTAAAAACGCTCATATACTGGTCATTAGTGTAAATATAATTTTCGAACCCAATACGTAAAGCATGGTAAAACTGAACCGTAACCCTTGGTTTAAATATCTGGATAAAATTAGTCCCTGGCGTGCCATAATAGGTATGAATCAAATAATTATAATATTTCAGCGAAACATCCAAATACTTACCAAGGTTAAGTGTGCTTTCAAAACGTACCGGTCAATTGTCCATGTAGTAAAAAGTCTCGATGATGCTATTGCAGCAACGCGCGCGATGGAATATTTTTTGTTATACTCCCTGTCATCATCAAGCAAATCTCCTTATTTATTTTGAAGGGTGGTATCAATAAGTGCACTTTTTTTACGTTCATTTCCTGCTCCCGATTTATCAGAATGCAACGCTACTTTTTTCTCTTTTATTTTCTCCAGTTATTTATCCCTGCTGCCATTACCCGGGACTATCGTATCTTGTCTAACCGGTTTCTGTGGCACCTGTGCTTATAAAAATGCAAATGATATAAGTAAACAGGTTGTCAGGAAAATTGCTTCCATTTTTATATCAGCTAATTATGGACAAACAGAACTTAAGTTGAGGATTTTCAAAAACGTTCCTGAAAATATTTTACTCAATTACAAAGCTATGTCCATACACCAGCCTAAAAGTTACACAACTATGGGAAAATGTTACATGATTCACTCATTTATACCTTGCCACACCATTAACAGAACAACTATAGAGATCAGCACTAATCAGAATATGATTTCCTTTTCAGGAGAATACCTGGCCTTTTATATTTATTTCGTAGATTATTCTAAAATACCTGATTGATCTGATATGGTGCAGTGATCAATCAGGTATATTTTTCGAAGGGGGAGTCATTTTTAATCGGATGATTATCCTGTTTAAATCCGAAGCCTCACTTTCGCGAGGCTTCATTCACTAACCTAACAACCTGCTTATGACAAACTTTGATCAACCAAAGATAGGAAGTATCTATGAAAAATCAAAAAATAAATATAGCCGATTCCCATAAATTCAGAAGCTCCGCTTTCGCAGAGCTTCGTCATCGTTAATGTTCCGTTTAACTACCTAACCTAAATCCAAACAAATATATAGAAAAAGAAGAAAGATGCTAAATATTTACCTCATTTTTAAATAACATTTTTCCCGTTTGGAAGATAAATGTTTATTTCAGCCCAAAAGTATACCAGTGTTTCACTCCAAAAGTATACCATTTTTAATTAATAAAAAGGCAGTACTCTTGTGATCTGGGTACCCAGATCACAAGAGTACTGGAGCCCGGATTTTTCGTGGTTTTTTTTT
>JANXZJ010000014.1 GCA_025355585.1 Mariniphaga sp.
AGTTCCATTCAAATTGAATACAGTCCAAATGAACTGATTTGGGTTCCATTCAAATTGAATACAGTCCAAATGAACTGATTTGAGTTCCATTCAAATTGAATACAGTCCAAATGAACTGATTTGGGTTCCATTCAAATTGAATACAGACCAAATGAATTGATTTGAGTTCTATTCAAATTGAATACAGTCCAAAAACAAATTAATACGATTTTATAAACTAATTATAAAATGTCTGAATGGAAATTTGAAGATTAAAAAGATTTTTTATTTATCAATCTATATTCATTTAATCTTTAGAAATTATGAAAAAACTTTTATTAAATGCTCTCTATGTCTTTCGTTTATCGATTGACAATGTTTTGGGATTGGTTAAATCGACCATCAACCAGGCGCTTGCTGTAAAAGAAGACTTAGGTGATTTGAGTACTGCAACCTTGAACCAGCTGATTGCAGATAATCTGCTGTTTGAACCAATGGTAAAGAATCCGCGCAAAAGTGAATTCACAGAAAAGGTGAGTAAAGCCAACAGCGATCGTAAAGAACGATTTTTAGAAATCAAAAGAACTGTAAAATTGCATCTGAAAGGCCGTGATGCAGCGAAGAAGGCCGCCGCTAAAACTGTTGATTTCTTTTTCTCAACTTATTGGGGCATGATCAATGAACCAATGAATACGGTGACGGGTGTAATATCCGGGATGTTTGAAAAATACAACACAGATGTTGTTGTTAAAGCTGCCGCCGCTACTTTGGCGCTGAGTACGATGATCACCGAATTTGAAACTTCCAATAAAACCTTCGATGTTATTTATAACCAGAGGCTGGCAAATGATGCCGCCCATGAACTTTCTGCAAGCGAACAGAAGAAAGCCGTTTGCAATATGTTTACAGAGTTTTGCAATGCCCTTGAGCAGTCGGCTAATTATACACCCAATGAATCGGTTCTCAAACTTTTTAATAATATAAATGAACTTCGCAGAAAATACCATGGATTAGAGCCAGTCGGAAAAGACAAAGTTGAATCTGAACTGGTAAAATAAAGTTGATTAGGGAAAGTGTGATAGGTTAGAGTCCAGGGGTATTTTTCTTTGGACTTTAACCTTGTTTTTATATATGGAATAAATTTTCTGTGAGACCTCACTATTTACGGATCAATTAGAATTGCAGGCTTACTCATAAGTTGCAAGGTATTCTTGAAATCTGAAATTAAATACTATTTTTAATCAGATTTAATCTCTCAGATAATTTAAGCAGGACAACTCCATTGACAGTTATGAAAAACCACTTCTCAAATATTAAACCAATACTTATACTTTTTATTTTATCACCATTAATTGCAGAATTACTATTCGGTTCAACGCCGGCAAGCCGGTCATTCCAGCTGATCTTTGAAGCATTTTTTTATGGTTCAGCCGTGTTATTAATTCGAGAATTTGCAAGAAGATATAATCTTGGATGGACTTCAATTATCATATTAGGAATAGCATTTGGAATCATAGAAGAATGCATTCTCCTACAATCAGCTTTTAATCCAAATTTTCTTGGCAACGATCTGTCATTTGGAAGAACCAAGGGCGTTAACTGGGTTTGGGCCGAATATATTATTGGTTATCATGCGATCTGGAGTATAACAATCCCCATTCTTATCACCGAATTATTATTCCCCGGCAAAAGTTCCAAACCATGGCTCAGCAAAATGGGCATTGCAATCATGACTATCATTTATCTGCTCAGTTGCGTTGCCTTTTATTCAACCTTCATTAAAATCACTGGATTTGCCACTTCCTTTATTCATTATTTAATTGCCGGAATAATGGCTTTGGTTCTCATTGTTTTAGCTATAATCCTGCCAAAGCAACGATCATTTAAACCGATATCGAAAACCCCATCCTATCTTATTGCGGGCATTGTCGCATTTGCAGGAAGTGCCGCATGGTTAATTCTTTTTTCACTTTTATTTAAACAAGGGGCAGGACTTCCGGCATGGATCATTGAACTTACCGGTATTTTAATTGTAATGATTTTATATATCCTGATTTCAGGATGGGCACAACAAAATTGGAATAATAACTATCTTTTTTCACTCGCATCTGGCGGATTAACGGCGAGTATGATATTCGGATTAATAACACTGGTGCAGACAGGCAATCAATTGGATATCATTTGCCAGGTGATTTTTATTCTAATTACATCGGGTTTAATGATTCTATTGAAAAAGAGTTTATTAAAAAATAAAGAACAATAATTTTCAGAAAATAATTTAACGGATATAAACAAAAAACTCTCAAAATGGCGAACGGGAAGAATTGGCACGAAAAACATTCGGAAGCATTAACTTTTGGCAGTCGGTTAGCTGATTCAGTGGCCAAAGGAATGGGGTCATGGAGCTTTATTATTATTCAGACTGTTTTGGTAATACTTTGGATGGGTTTAAACCTGATCGGTTGGATCTACCATTGGGATGTTTACCCTTTCATATTGTTAAACCTTGTCTTCTCGACACAGGCGGCTTATGCCGCACCTATCATTATGATGTCGCAAAACAGGCAAAACGAAAGAGACAGGATGCAGGCACAGGCAGATTACCAAACGAATATAGAAGCCAAAAAAGAAATTGAGGCCTTAACAATATTATTAAATAAACTTGAAGTAGATAAATTAGATAAGATTATTAAAATGCTGGAAGAAATGAAAATTCCAGCCAAAGATTGACAACACTATAAATCTTTCTGATACATTTTCTACCTTCGCCGGTCCTTTGTAAGCCGTTTGTCAGAATGCTTTATTCCGACGATCGCTGAAGGCAAATTATTATTTTATAGTTCTTTATAAATATTAGTCAGATATCCTATGAATATTAAGAAGTTCACATTTAATCCGGTCGAGGTAAATGCCATCATATTATGGGACGATACACTTGAATGTGTTATTATTGATGCTGCCTGTTTTTATCCCCAGGAGGAGCAGAAACTTCAGTCGTTTATAGAAACGAATCATCTTAAACCTGTCAGATTATTGAATACACATGGTCATTTCGACCATCTGATGGGAAACCTGTTTGTTGAAAAAACATGGGGACTCAAAACCGAGATTCACAAAGAGGATAACTATTTAGTTGAGAATGCTTCCAATCAATCATTGATGTTCGGCATATCAATGTCTAAACCGCCGTTGTCTGGTGGTTTCTTCGACGACGGTGATGTTTTAACCTTTGGAAATTCATCGCTAAAAGTCATTTATGTCCCCGGACATTCACTGGGTGGTGTGGCATTTTATTCTGAAGCAGACAAGCTGCTCATTGCCGGAGATATTCTTTTCCAGGGATCAGTCGGGCGTACCGATCTTCCGAAAGGAAATTACCAACAGCTGATTACCGGAATCAAGGAGAAATTATTGATTCTTGACCCCGACACGAAAGTTTACTGCGGACATGGTCCCGAAACAACCATTGGCGATGAAAAAAGATTTAATCAGTTTCTGAATTAGAAAAAAATAGGTGGCTATTCGTCAATTTGAGAAAGAGATAATCCGACAATTGGATGATTCGGTAATTCGGCAATTCAATGTTTGAAATGGATGGTGCTAAATCAGTCCTTTTCGATTTCTTAATTTCATGTTGCTTTCAGAATTAATTACAAAACCAAAAAAATCATATTTTAATTTCCCAAAAGGAGTTAAAATTGCACTGGCAAATTATTAAAATATACATAAAATGGCTATTGACAAATTTGTGAGCCGGCACATCGGTCCACGCGAGGAAGATATTAAAGAAATGTTGAAGGTGATTGGTGTACAATCGCTTGATGAGCTGATTGATCAGACAGTTCCTGCAAACATCCGGCTTAAAAACCCGTTGAATCTATCGAATGGACTGACCGAAAGGGAATACTTCCGTAAAATTCTGAAAATTGCCCAAAAAAATAAAGTATTCAATACCTATATTGGAATGGGATGGTACGACACGATTACCCCATCGGTGATTCTGCGCAACATTTTAGAGAACCCAGTTTGGTATACTTCTTATACGCCTTACCAGGCGGAGATTTCGCAGGGCAGGTTAGAGGCTTTGTTGAATTTCCAGACAATGGTTTGCGAAATGACAGCGATGCCACTGGCCAATTCTTCATTGCTCGATGAAGGAACGGCTGCTGCCGAGGCCATGCATATGATGTACAGTCTTCGTTCGCGGGCAAAGGAAAAAGCGGGTGCGAATGTTTGCTTTGTCGATGAACTGATCTGGCCTCAAACACTGGATGTTTTGATTACAAGGGCTGAACCGCTTGGTATTGAATTGAAGATTGGCAAATTTAAGGATGCTGTTGCAAATGAAAATTGGTTTGGCGCTATTCTGCAGTATCCAAATTCGAATGGTGAAATTGAAGATTACGCCGGTTTTACGAAAGCGGTACAGGAGAAAGGGTGCAAAGTAGCTGTTGCAACCGATTTGTTGGCGCTTGCATTGCTCACACCTCCGGGTGAATGGGGGGCAGATATTGTTTTTGGTTCGTCGCAACGTTTCGGCGTTTCGATGGGATATGGTGGTCCGATCGCCGCATTCTTCGCCACGCGTGATGAATACAAACGCGATCTTCCGGGCCGTATTATTGGCGTTTCGAAAGATGTAAACGGGAAGCACGCGCTTCGTTTGGCGCTTCAGACACGCGAACAGCACATCAAACGCGACAAAGCAACTTCAAATATATGTACAGCACAGGCGCTTCTGGCAACAATGGCCGGAATGTATGCCATCTATCATGGTCCCGAAGGAATTAAAGCCATCGCGGAAAGGGTGCATAACATCGCCCGGTTGCTGGCCAGGGAGATCACAAAACTGGGTTACACGCAGGT
This sequence comes from Mariniphaga sp., assembly GCA_025355585.1. Taxonomy (GTDB): domain Bacteria; phylum Bacteroidota; class Bacteroidia; order Bacteroidales; family Prolixibacteraceae; genus JAAFHB01. The sequence continues at coordinate 4,846 of JANXZJ010000014.1, forward strand.
AAATAAAAAGCATTTCGATACGATCCGGATTGATCTTCCACGACATGTAAAACGTGAAGATATCGAATGGTTATCGCTTGATCTGGAGATGAATTTCCGCTATTTTGAAAATGGACAAGTCGGTTTAAGTATTGATGAAACAACAAATATTGAAGATATTAACTGGATACTTGAAGTTTTCGCGAAAGCTGCCAATAAACCGGTTCCGGTTATTGATTCTATTGCGGATGACAGATCGGTGGATGCAGAAATCAAACGTCAGTCAAAGTTTCTGAAGCAAAGTGTTTTCAGCAAGTACCGTTCCGAAACAGAAATGGCACGATACATCAAACGTCTCGAAAAGAAAGATATATCGCTCGTTCATTCGATGATCTCGCTGGGATCGTGTACGATGAAACTGAATGCTGCGACTGAAATGTTACCGCTTAGCTGGATCGAATTTAATGGTATTCATCCTTACGTTCCTAAAAACCAGGCGATGGGTTACCATGAGCTCATGGAAGAGTTACGGCGCGATCTTGCCGAAATTACAGGTTTTGAAGATGTATCGCTGCAACCGAATTCGGGTGCTGCAGGTGAATATGCCGGGTTGATGGTTATCCGGGAATATCACAAAAGCAGGGGAGATGGACACAGGAATGTAGCCCTGATTCCTTCTTCGGCACACGGAACAAATCCGGCAAGTGCGGCAATGGCAGGAATGAAAGTTGTTGTTGTTCCATGCGATGAGCGTGGCAATATTGATGTAGAAGCGCTGAAGGTAAAAGCGGAAGAATATAAGAATGATCTTTCGTGTTTTATGGTGACTTATCCGTCCACACATGGTGTGTTTGAATCGTCGATCACAGAAATGTGCGACATTATTCATCAGCATGGCGGACAGGTTTACATGGATGGCGCCAATATGAATGCGCAGGTTGGTCTGACCAATCCAAGCCGCATTGGTGCTGATGTTTGTCACTTGAACCTTCACAAGACATTTGCCATTCCTCATGGAGGTGGTGGTCCGGGAGTAGGTCCTATCTGTGTTGCAAAACACCTGGTTGAATTCCTTCCGGCTCATTCAGTGATGAATAATGGTCATGTTGGAATTCACGCGGTTGCTTCTGCTCCATGGGGAAGTGCTTCTGTACTGACAATTACTTATGGCTATATCAAAATGCTGGGAGCTGACGGTCTTACCGATGCGACTAAAATTGCAATTTTGAATGCGAATTACATTGCAGCGCGACTCAAAGATAATTACGGCGTTTTATATACAGGTGAAAATGGACGTGTTGGTCATGAAATGATTCTTGAATGTCGCCACCTGAAAACGGCTGCCGGAATTTCGGAAACCGATATTTCGAAACGTTTGATGGACTATGGATTTCATGCACCTACTTTATCATTCCCGGTTCACGGAACATTGATGGTTGAACCAACCGAAAGTGAATCAAAAGAAGAGCTGGATCGTTTTATTGATACGATGAATGCAATTTTTGATGAGATTAAGGAGGTTGAGACAGGTGTTGCTGATACAACAGACAATGTGCTGATGAATGCTCCGCATACGGCTGAAATGCTTACTGCGAACGAATGGACACATGCCTATTCGCGCGAAAAGGCTGCATATCCGCTTGAATGGCTTCGCGAAAATAAATTCTGGGTTCCGGTTGGACGTGTGGACAATGCCTGGGGTGACCGGAATTTGTTTTGTACATGTGAACCGCTGGAAAGTTATAAGTGATGAGTTATAAATTATAAGTCATATCATATTGGAGTGATGGAATTGCATCGGGTATGTAATTCCGTTACTCCTTTTTTTATTTTTTCAATAAAGATGGTCCTTTTTCCAAACGCAAAAATCAACCTTGGTCTGAATATTCTCCGGAAAAGGGAGGATGGTTATCATGAACTTGAAACAATCTTTTATCCGATTGGATTAAAGGATGGTTTGGAATTTATTGAAAACAAGCAAAACAAGATCATCTTTACAAGTTCAGGTCTCCCGCTGAATATTGATCCGGAAGAAAATATAATTGTAAAAGCCTATCGTTTAATTGCTGCGGATTACTCCCTTCCCGGACTTGATATACATCTGCATAAGGTGATACCATTTGGTGCCGGCTTAGGCGGAGGATCATCAGACGCCGCATATCTGTTGAAAGGGTTCAACGATTATTTCGAACTGGGGCTATTTGTTTCTCAACTGAAAAAGTATGCAGTGAAACTTGGAGCAGATTGTTCGTTTTTTCTGGAAAACAAACCAACATTTGCCTGCGGAATAGGAGAGCAGCTTCAAAACATTGATTTTTCTTTATCAGGCTACTTTATTTTGCTTGTCAAACCTCCGTTTGGTGTTGGAACCAAAGAAGCCTATGCGGAGATCAAACCTTCACTTCCGCAAAAGTCATTGCTTGATTTAATCAAACAATCTCCCGATAAATGGCAGAATAGTATTGTGAATGATTTTGAAACTTCCGTTTTCAAATTATATCCTGCGATCGCTGAAATCAAAACAAAGTTGCTTGAAATTGGAGCTGTTTATGCATCGATGTCGGGCAGCGGTTCCTCGGTATTTGGTTTGTTTAAAATTGAACCACAAATAGCTGCCAATGATTTCCCTGCCGATTATTTTATCTGGAAAGATTGGATTTAAGGTATTTACTGAATTGGAGTTCATGTCGCAGAATTCTGAAAACAAGTTGAAGATTCCTACTCTATATTGTATAATTGTAAATTTTAGATTCGTTCAAAATGCTTTATATTGAGGGTTGCGACAGGCAACTCATTTTGCAATGCAGTAGCGCTTATCAGGATATCGCGAAATTCGATTAGTTTGTTTTTGCTCCGTAAATCCCGATATATTATACTGGCAGTCTTCGCTATATTGCTATCAAAATCAATTATTTCTATTTCTCCGCAAAGAGTTTCAATATCTTGTTTTTTACTTTCTGTAGTGGCTCCGTTATATAATTCAAAAATTGAAATAGTCGATATGCATAACTCTTTTTCTTTGAAGAGTTTTACGAACGTGGATACCTTTCGGTTCTGGCTTCTTAAATATTCAATAAGGATAGATGTATCAATTAAAACTCTTCTATTTCCCATTGATTAATTAGGCTTTGAGTTTCGGTTATGGGTTTTATATCATCTTCATTCCAAACATTTATAGCGAGCAATTTTTTGAGACGCTCTTTCTTATCTATGCTCAATGATTTAGTAAATGTTTCTTTGTTAGAAGGATCTAAAGGCAAAATAATTATTTCGACTGCAGCATGGTTAAATGATTTAGGCAAATCAATCACAATGCGATGATTTTCTACGGTGTAAATATTTCTTAATGCTTGCATACTATCAACTTTATATTTGCAAGTTATGAAATATTTTTCTTTTCTGAAACAGAAATGGAAGGCACGATTTGTTGTGATGCTATCTTTCAATTTTAAAACGCATAAAAAATCTCGGGTTGATGCCGGCATGATGTTTAGCCGACAACCAACCCGAAACTGCTTTCAATTAAAATGCAAGCGTTGTGTTCTCAGACACCTGAGACCACAACACCATCAAACACCAGACTTGGTAGTCTTGTCTGACTGTAAATCCAGGGATCATTACCTATTTCAACCAGTTTATTCCAGAACTTCAGATGATTGTCTGCAATATTCATTTCAGCTACGTTTTGAACAAACTGTCCTTTGTCGAATAGCTTTCCGATAATACCTACGGAAAAATCACCTGTGGTTGAGTTGGAATTTCCCCCGATGAAATCAGTAATAAGCATACAGCGGCCGAGGTCTTTAACGATCTGGTCAACACTTCGCGTTCCCGGAGGTATCATCAGGTTAGATATTGACCCGGAAGTAGGTTCCCATCCTAATTTACGACTGTAATACCAGTCAACCAGGAACTCATTAAGCGTTCCCTGCGTGAAAAGATCCCGCTTTTTAGCCGGGAAGCCGTCGCCATCGTAATACATCGATCCAAGCGCCCTGGGAAGAAATGGATTATCCTGAACAGTAAACAGCTTACTACCCACTTGCTGACCTTTTTTGTCGGTTAGAAATGAACGTTTTTGCTGGATGTTACCGGCAGACATTGGGCCAAAAAGTCCACCCAAAACACGGCCAACACCCCTGTTTTCAATGATAATCGGGAGTGTTTCAGTTTGAATCTTTTTGCCCCCCATCAGGTCAAGTGTTCTCCGGGCAGCAATGGTTCCAACTTCCTGCAGTGAAGGCAAGTCTTCACGATAACGGCATCCTACCCAGTGATAACCGGCCGGCCGACGATCGCCTTCATCCTGTGCTGTCATTGATGCACCGGTCCAGCATTGTGTCGTACGGTTTGCACCTACAAGACCATTGCTCGATTTCACAAACTCTTCGTGGGTTTCACCGTATTCGCCGGCTTCAACCGAAATAACTTTGCTTCCACCCTGCTCCAGGCAAGAATCTTCCACTGATTTTACCATCGCATGACGTTGTTCAGGGGTTAACTCATCCTGTGTGGGATCGGCCAGTTGCAGATCGTTGGTTGTTCTTCCGGCATAGTACTTCGGGTCGGGGAGTGTCCGAAATGGATCTTCCTCCATGATCTTTGCACTTCCAACTACATCGGTTACAAAACCTGCCAGCGTTGATTTGCGAAAGTCGGGGGTTGACTGACTTGCAAACCGGTTATTGATATATACTTCGAGATTCAGACCCTGCGTGGTTGCTTCCTTGATAACTTCTGGTTTGCGATCACGGTAATTGATCTCGACGAACCTTCGTTTTGAGAGGTTCACTTTGCAGTCTTTTACGCCGGCTTTTTTTGCCTGGTCGATTACCCAGTCAGCCAGTTCCTGAAATTCCTGTTGGTTATTGCTATTGTATCTCATGACTGGCCTCCTTTCTGTTGGGTACCCCCAACGGTTAACGATTTAACCAGACAGGTTGGCAAACCAAAGGATACCGGTACACCCTGTCCGTTCTTTCCACATTGTCCGGCACCGCCATGATACATCTCAAGGTTATTTGCTGCCATAATAATATTGGTGAGCATTTTGGGTCCATTCCCCATGATGTTTACATCTTTTATTGGGGAAGTAAGCTTGCCGTTTTCGATCAGTCGTCCCTGAGAAACGTAAAAAGCAAAATCACCTTCACCTATTTTCACTTGTCCGTTACTGACATCTTCAACGTAAATTCCGTTACCTGCCTGCCTGATTACATCATCGACACTTGCAGTTCCGCCAAGCATGTAGGTATTGCGCATACGGGGAATCGGGTAATTCTGAAAGTCCTGTCTTCGGCCATTTCCAGTTGGTTCAACGCCATAATGTTTTGCCGATATCTTGTCGTGTAAATAACTGGTCAGAATACCATTCTCAACCAATACCGTTTTTTTACCGGGTGTTCCTTCGTCATCAACATTGATACTTCCTGCGAGGTTCAGATTCGTTCCATCATCAATAATCGTGACAAAGGGTTCTGCCACTTTCTTTCCGATCATCGTGCTGAAAGTTGAAATCTTCTTGCGGTTAAAATCAGCTTCCATACCATGTCCAATAGCTTCGTGAAGTAAGATACCAGTAACACCTGGTCCAAGTACGACCGGCATCTCACCAGCCGGAGGTTGAATTGCATCAAATAGTTTCAGTGCATTGTTCACCGATTTAGTAGCAACCCTGTTGATTACGTCATCGGTATAAAAAGCAAAATCACGACGGCCGCCAAGGTTGTAAAATGACTGTTCACGTTTGCATTTTCTTTCTGCCACAACAGAAGCATAAACGAATCCGGATGGAATCAGGTCTTCTGACATGACGCCGTCGCTCGTTGCAATCAATACCCGCTTAGCAGAGCTTTGAAATCCTGCATTCACTTTTACTACTTCAGGTGATAATCCAAAGCACTTTTGATTGATGTTTTGAAGCAAAGGCAATTTTGAATTGGCAGGAAAACCATTAAAATCAAGTGCAACCGGATAGTAATTACCCGTTTTGAGCCGGTTAAATGAAGTAACCACCGGTGTGGCATTCATATTGCATAAAGTAGAAGCGGTGGCAGCTGCCGACATCATAGAAGCCTCGGTGAGTTCCTGGGTAAACCCATAACCAATCTGATCGCCTTTTACAGTACGGATCCCGACACCCAATGAGATATCGCCATACGACTGATTCACTTTACCGTCCTCGAGTCCAAGGTAATTCGAAACCGAGTACTCGAAATAGAGGTCGGCGAAATCGCCACCTTTCGAAAGCGCTTTTGCCAGCAATTTCTGGCAAAGGGTTTCATCAATCCCGAATTCTTTCAGGAAGTAGTTGCCTGATGAGTTGTCAGACAACATACTGGCTTCCAGTCCGGGAAGTAAAAGCATTGCACCACCCGCCAGGGCGGTGCGCTGAATGAATTTTCTTCTCGATAAGGATTCCATTTTGAATGATTAGTAAATTAAACATATTGAGCCAAAATGTTTCAGTGAATAATTTCTGAAAGTCATATTTTAGAAAGTTCTAATTTGAAAAATCAGTCCGGATACTATAAAAATTACAATTCGTTTCATAGTTTTTGAGTTTTTAGAAAAAGTATCATTTCGGATTTTTTCTATTCGTTAATTCAAATACGAATGGTAAAATTTAGCATTGGATTTTGTTTTGAAAAGTTACAAAATCGGCAGATTAAAAGCAAATTTATAAATGGTTTTTTCTTTAAACAAATGCAAGCGTGGCTAAAGTGTTAATATTACTTGTGTTTTGGATACAATGAAATAAAACATTCAATAGAAATCATTGTTCTAATGATGAAAGGAGTCGCCTCAAATTCGACATTTAAATTCAAAAAATGGAAAGGTAATGTGCATTATAAAGCTAAAGTATTTTGATTTTAGAAATTAAAACAGAAGATCATGACTGCAAACAAGAAAACTGTGCAGCAATACATCGAAGGATTTATCGAAAGCAATCATGAAAAAATATTGGCATGTCTCACTGACGATATTGTATGGTATATGCCGGGAATATTTCGTCTGACAGGGAAAGACGCAATTGATAAAGAAATTGAAAACGACAATTTTGAAGGAAGCCCAACTATAAAAATTATCAGAATGATTGAAGAAAATAATATAGTTGTCGCCGAAGGTTCTGTTCAGTGTAAGATAAAAGCCGGTGGAATATTAGATGCGCTGTTTTCCGATGTCTTTCAAATGGAAAACGGGAAAATAAAACAGCTGACAACGTATCAAATGAACAAATAAATCCTGATAAGAATGACGAATATCAAAAATGCGAATCTGCGTGAAGTCTCAAATATTGCATGTTCAATAGCTCCCTGGTTATCTGTTGCAAACGGTGCGAAAGCCATTGCCTTTTACAAGTCGGCATTTGGAGCCGTTGAGTTTTATCGCATGGAAGATCCTGACGGAGGTCTCGTGGTAAAACTCTCTGCTGACGGTGCGGAATTTTGGGTGAGCGGTGGTTCATCTGATGATTATAACTTAAGTTCTGAACTTCTCGGAGGAGGCAATGTCCGGATTATTTTAACTGTTCCAGATCCTGATGCAGTTTTTAAGCACGCATTGGAAGCAGGTGCGTCGCAAATTTTTCCTGTTGGTGAGGAATATGGCTGGCGATTGGGTCGTTTGGTTGATCCTTATGGACTTCACTGGGAGATTGGTCACCCACTTTCGACGTTGTAAGTCTTAAGAATTGAATGACAATCATTCTTTATGGGGATAAAAATGGCGGTCATCCAATAGACAACCGCCGATTTTATTATTTCCATATAACGGACAAATTCTAAAAGCTATCGTTGTTCATTATAAATGCCAAACTCTGCAACAGAGGGTTGGTTGATAAATTGATCAATTGTAATCCTGACCTTACCACCCCAGATACGATCGAACCGGTGAATCTTGATTTTCTGATCGCTTTCGCCCGAAAGGATGGTTTTCCACTCCCCATTTGCTTCATATTCAAGCCTGTATTTTTTGATCGTCTGCCTCGGATCTGCGATTGTCACCATATTAAATGACTGACACTTATCGAAGTCAATTTCATACCACGGTTTTGTGACTGTTTTGTTCGATAGCCATGAGGTTTGAAACTCATCATCATTGCCAAAATCCATGATCCACATATCGTCGCTCCAGCTTGAACTGGCAGGCTGGTGTTTGGCAATATTGGTTGAAATAATCGGGGCATCGAATTTTGTAAGTTTCGCACTTACGACATCATTCTTCCAGGTTTCACCGATGGTTTTCAACGCTTCAAGCGCGTTGTTATCAATTAATCCGTCGCGGTTTGGAGCTACGTTGAGGATGAAATTGCAATACGCTTTCGTGAATGGTACAATATTATCATTGACCAGTTTAAACGGATCTTTAACAGGTGTATTTGGAAAAGTTGTTTTCCAAAACCAGTTCTGATTGATCGGAAGACATGACAATGCCGGAAGACGGTTCGCTTCTTTCGAAATATGCTGACCTGCACCCTGCTCGTATGATTTAATGTCGGTATAAAACAACGCATCTGTTGGATATTTGGCTGCATTCAGGTCCATCACGAGGCAATTGGGCTGCAGCCTTTTGATGAGCCTGTAAACTTCCTCGAAAGGGATATCTTCATATGAAATTCTTGACCATGGTGCATCCCATCCGTCAATGATCAGCGCAGTTATTTCGCCATAGTTCGTCAGTAATTCGGTCAGTTGCTGTTTTACCATCTCAACATGTTTCTTCGTGATATGGCCGGGACGCAACCGGTGATGTGTATCTAAAATTGAGTAATACAACATTGTTTTAAGTCCTTGCTTCCGAAAAGCTTCGACATACTCTTTCACAACATCGCGTTTCAACGGACTGTTCATCACATTGTAATCGGTTGTTTTGGTATCCCATATGCAAAAGCCGCTGTGATGTTTCGTGGTTAAACAACCATAACTCATTTTTGCCGATTTTGCAGCCCGGGCCCATTGGTTGCAATCGAGTTTTGCAGGGTTAAAAAGAGTCGCTGGCGCTTCAGGATCTGCCCAATCCTGGTCCATAAATGTCGGAATATTGAAATGGATAAACATTCCGAATTTCAGATCAACAAATTGCTGCTGGGCTTCGGGTAAACTTAATTGCCGTACCTGACTGTTTGCATTGAAACTGAATGCCATGATAGCAATACAGTAAAAAAATAGTTTCGCTGGACGAAGTTTTTTAATTTGGTGATTCATAATTGCTGATTATACTGATTAACAAAGGGTCCTGTATTTCCCGGAATAAAATCCGGATCGACAGGTGACGTGCAAATATACACATAATCTATATTGTAGTCCAATAAACACTCAATCTTTCTGGTTGTGCCACCATTGTTTCAATAGCATTTTACCCGAAAATACCGGGCTCATATTGAGCATTCGACTATGATAAAAGTGAGTTCTAATTCCCGTATAAATTATTAATTTGATATTTTTCATTTGTTATTGTATTATGTTTTTTTTATTCTTTCCTTTGATCTGGCAACCAAAAACTAACACGATATAAAATGATTGAATTACTTATTCATCAATGGAAAGAAAAAGTCAGGTCCCCCTATTGGCAAAAAAGTATCTGGTTAAACATCGTTCTTGGAATAATAGGTGTCTATGTGATGCTGAATATTGTCTTTATCGGTTTTTTTGCCGATTTTATTCTGCTGAAAGTATTTCCAGATACTGATGTTGTTCAGTCATTTACACGAATTCTGTTTTATTACTTTGCTTTTGACCTGATCTTTCGGTTCTTTGCTCAGCAAATTCCTGCTTTATCTGTTCAACCCTACCTTACCCTGCCGATACCGAAAAGTAAATTGTTGCATTATCCGTTAATAAAGAGTTTTTCAAGCTTTATCAATGTTGTTGCTTTACTTTTGATTCTCCCTTTTTTTGGAAAGGTTATCTGTACCACTTTCCCTCCAATGTTTTGTTTATGCTGGATCATTACCGTATTATCCTTCATTGCCACCAATAACTTTCTGAATTTTTCTTTGAAGAAATACTTTTCGAAACGTCCTCTACTTATACTGTTTTTACTGGTAATTGTAGGTTTGATCATCTATCTCGATATAAATAAGTCCGTTTCATTTTCAGGATATTTTTCGGCTGATTTACTAAGCATCTCCAGGGCTCCATTTCTTGTTGTAATTCCTTTGACGATAGCAACGCTTTCCTATTATATTGGATATAACATGCTTAAAAAGAATGCTTATATTGAAGATATACAAACAAATCAGCATTTAAATACTTCAAGCTTATCTTTCTTATCCCATTATGGCGAAATTGGAAATCTGATGAGAACAGAAATAAAAATGATCCTGCGAAATAAAAGGCCCAAATCACTCATGTATGTAACCGTGATATTTTTTGCATATGGATTCATTTTTTATCAGGAAAAGAATATCAACAATTATGTGATCCTGATCTTTACGGGATTTTTCCTGACTTCCATTTTTGCAATTCAGTACGGACAGTTTTCCTTTTCATGGGAGAGTTCTTTCTTCGATAGTTATCTGGCCAATAAAATCGCCCCTTTCAATTATTTAAAGTCGAAGTATTTATTGTTTGCCTTCACAAGTCTTTTCGGTTTTGTGGTGACCTTACCCTATGCATTAATTAGCTATAAGATTGGCTTTATCAATGCGGCGATGTTGTTGTATAATATCGGAATCTCATCAGTTGTATTGTTATATATCTGCACCTGGAACACCTCACGTATTGATTTGGGAAGAAGTCAGTTTATGAATTACCAGGGAACAGGTGTTACCCAGTTTCTATCAATCATCCCGATCGCGGGTTTTCCTATCATCGTTTATTTGTTGTTTAAATACTTCGGCGTACCCGAATATAGTATTTATGCATTAGGACTTATAGGATTGATTGCAATCGTCTTCAACAAGTACATGTTACAGCTGTTGACCAGGCAATTCATAAAAAGGAGATATAAAATGGCTTTAGGCTTCAGACAAATTTAATAACGATATGATACAGATTAACAACCTTAAGAAGGCTTACGGGAAGAAGGTAGTTCTTTCTATCGATGATCTTACGATCAACGAACGCGAACTTGTTGGAATTGTCGGAAACAACGGAGCCGGAAAAACAACGATGCTAAGTTTGATATTAGATCTCATTGAACCATCCAGGGGCTCAGTAAAATCGAAAGATCAGCTGGTTTCGAAAGTTGACGACTGGAAGAATTATACGGGATCGTATTTAAACGAAGGATTCCTGATCCCGTTCCTGACGCCACAGGAGTTCCTGGAGTTTATCGGGAAACTTCATGGGCTAAACAGCAAGGATGTAAAGGAATTTATGAATGAGAATGCAGCCTTTTATGCCGAAGATATTACCTCAAAGAAATATATCCGTGAGCTTTCGGCAGGGAATAAAAATAAAGTCGGGATATTGGCGTCTATTCTTTCAGCTCCTGAAATTCTAATTCTTGATGAGCCTTTTTCGAATCTTGACCCCAGTTCGCAGTCGTGGCTCAAATCGAAGTTGAAAAAACTAAACAACGAAGGTGTGACAATCCTCATCTCAAGTCACGATTTGAAACATGTAACCGATGTTTGCAATCGTATATTATTGATCGAGAATGGACTTATTGTGAAAGACAAGAATACCAATGCCGAAACGCTGGAGGAATTGGAGAATTATTTCAATGTGAGATAATATTTCCAATGGCCGGACTTATACTAATTTAAATGCAGCAGAATGCGCCATAGGATCGTTAAGGCTAAAGTGCCGAACGGTTTGTTCTGAAACTTTCTAAAATCAGTGGGATTCGTCAGCTTTATACTCCATGTCAGCTTTATAATTGATTTGGTTATTGTTATAACGGTTATGCCATTTCTGAAAGAATCAATTTACAAAAAAGCCCGTTTCTGGTTTAGAAACGGGCTTTGATATGCAGTCTAAATCAAGTGGGTGTTTTTATATTGGCGATGGTTTGCGATTTGGCGGCACTTCCGGCCGATGAACCGAAGTAGTAACTGTAGATTTGAGTGAGTGTGGCACTCAAAACACCCAGAATATAAAGAATGATGTCTTTTTTATCACCTCCTATCAACTGCGGAGAAAAGATCAGTATATAAAAAAGACCTAAAGTTAATACCACTGTTCCCAAAGCAAGAAAGGATGCCACGTTTTTACCCAGCTTTGTAGCATTTTCGCTGGTTTGAATCTGCGTTTCGCGTTGACGGGCGCTGCTGATATCGTCCAGGAACATCTTTTGCTCTTCGTTTGTGAGTTTTTTCATATCCACCTGGAACTGAATCTCCGACTTGCGGAGTTCATTCTCCTGCTGCATTTTTTCTTCTTTTGTCGTAATGACATTATCAAGCACCTTGCCAACTGAATCGACAATTGAACCGGCTCCGCCGGAAAAAAGATCTGTTAGAAATGACATAGCTAATAGTTTTTAGTTAACACCCAATGCCCGACGAACCCAACCGTAAAAATATTTCTGACTGGTTGGTCTTTTCTTTACAATGTTAATGTAGCGCGCAATTTTAGCTACTGTAAAGGCAGCTATAAAATGCTCGGGATCGAAATTGTTAATGGCATCAATTGATTGCTGTCCAATAACACCGTCGGGTTCTGCCTGCACCACCATCTGTGCCAATGATACACTTGTACTTATTCCTGCATTGACACCAAAATCGAAGATCGATTGGGCAACGAGCTGATTGGAAAGGTTATCCCCGTTCATTTTGTCCCAGAAATTAACCCGGTAAAAGTCGACAACATCCTGTTGAAGGTCAACATCTTTGTCGAGATTGGCCGGAAAGCCTGTCTGGCGTTTCAAGATATCTACTTTTATCCAGCCATCCCACTTGCTGAATATTTTGCGGGCGACCCCTTTGTAGGTTTCGCCTCCCGGATCATCCGGATCATTGACATAACCACCTTCAAAGGCTATAACCAACGGAAAAGCTGCGGTAAACTCTGCCATAAAAATTGTTTTTTAAGTGGATAAGAATGTTTATTTTCTAACCTGTATAATAGATAAATCTGTTTTACAACTGATTGTTTATTAAAGGTTTTTATACCTTACGTGGAAGTATTATAAATGTTACAATTTTAATTTTTATTCTTTAAAGACAGCGTTTCACGAACATGCTTCAACAGAAGGTAATTTACAAAGTGTGGGAGCGAAAATTGGAGCTCGTTTGGTTATTTACAAAGTGTGGGAACGAAAACTGGAGCTCGTTTGGTTATTTACAAAGTGCGGGAGCGAAAACTGGAGCTCGTTTGGTTATTTACAAAGTGCGGGAGCGAAAATTGGAGCTTGTTTACCTATTTACAAAGTGTGGGAGCGAAAATACAAATGTGTTTTGCTATTTACAGAGTGTGGGAGCGAAAATGCAATTGTATTTTGCTATTTACAGAGTGTGGGAGCGGAAATGCAAATGCGTTTTGCTTTTTACAGCGTGTAGGAGGGAAAATTGAATTGCAATTCTAATGAATTCAATTGGTGTAGAGATAAGGCAACGCCTTGTCTCTACACCCTTGCATATAATGTTCTATTCCTGAATATTTTTTATTTACTTTTTGAACTCAATTTTAAATGTGATCACCTGCCATTCGGGTAGTTTCGAAGGTTTGGTAATTACAAGTGCGCCGGCTTCCTGTTTCCAGGTTAATTTCTCGTTGTTGCCCAGCATTTTAACCGATGCAATCGCTTTATCGATTAGTTTGGATGTTTTGCCCAGCGAAGTGATTTTGATATCACCGGTCGGTGTATTCATGCAAAAGGCATATAAGGTTTCACCTTTGGTCGTAAACCGGATATCGGATGCTTCATACGGTCTTACGTCTTTAACGCCACCAAATTGTCCCTTTGCCTGATTCTTTTGTGTCGAAGGTCCTTCACCATAAATCTTCCATGGACGCGTTCCATAAATACCTTCTCCGTTTGCGGGAGTCCATTTACCAATCACGTTCAGAATCGCCATAACATCGGGTTCAAGATCACCTTCAGGCGTTTGAACAACGTTAATCAAAAGGTTACCATTTTTACTTACGATGTCAACAAGCATTTGAATCACTTCGGTTCCGGTCATGTATTTCTGTCCGGTACGATAATACCAGTCACCAATTGAAGTATCGGTCTGCCATGGATATGGTGAGATTGAATCCAGTGCCCCGCGCTCGACATCCTGCACCCAACGGCCATTTGATGCACGTAATTTGCAGGTATAAACAGCCTCAAGCTTACCGCCGTTTTTCGCTTTGTCCTGGTTGTAGTAATGTGCCAGCATGTTTCTTCCAACTTCTCCGAATGGAAGTTCGCTGTCGGAATAAAGCAGGTCGGGCTTATAATTATCAATGAGTTCGGTGATGCAAGCTAACCAGTTTTTTTGATTTTCAGGATTATTTGTGAGCCATTCCTTGTCGTCGGGAGCAGTTTTAGGGTGATAAAGTTCTTCAAAAGCAGGATTCGTTCCATCATATGGAACACCTGACATTGGTCCGTTTTTATCAGCGCCACGGCTCTTCTGAAACCAGGTGTAACTGGCGCCCAGGTGTTCGGAAACGCCAAAGCGTAATCCCTCTTTTTTAGCAGCTTTCTGCCAAAGACCCACTACATCTTTCTTCGGACCCATATTCACCGAATTCCATGAGTGAATTTTGGAGTTCCAAAGGAAAAAATTGTCGTGATGTGTGGCCATGCTTACAAAGTATTTAGCGCCGACCTTTTTATAAAGGGCCATCAGTTGTTCCGGATTCCATTTTTCAGCTTTCCACAATGGAATAATGTCTTTGTAACCAAGTTTAGAAGGGTGTCCGTAATGAGCGACATGGTATTTGTAATCGGCACTCCCTTCTTCATACATTTGCCGGGCATACCAATCACCCTGACGAGGAACAGCTTGCGGTCCCCAGTGTGCCCAGATTCCGAATTTTGCATCACGAAACCATTCGGGATATTGATACTGTTTAAACGACTCATCGGTCGGTTTAAAGGTTTGAGCAAATAACTGACTTCCTGGAATGGTGCTTAATACAAACGCCAAAAACGTCAGATAAATTAATTTACGCGTGTTTTTCTTCATGTTGATTGATGTTATTGGTTCTTAATAGCTGATATTTATTTTGTCAGTTCAAAATTTGTTTCCGGTATTTTGGGATGAACGATTTGCTCTAAAGGCTGATCGAATTCAAGTTTTACAACCAGAACCGTACCGGAAGATTCGTTTGCCGGAAGATTACGCAATCGAAGATAAGGCTGTTGGGAGGCATGATCGCTCGGACATAAATTCACCACACAATCTATTGCTTGGCCGGTATTTAATAAAGTAGCCTTTGAAGGCAGAACGTTGATTGGTTTTAATTTTATTCCGTTACCAACGGGAAGTTTATTCAGGTGAATGTAAAGCGTGCGATCACGTCTGGTAACAAGAACACCAGCTGTACTTATCAATTCAGAATCGGGGAGTACCTGCTGGAATGATTCATCAACAGACGCTTTCCATTTTCCAATCCGTTTAAGAATTGCTGCCGATTCAGCGGGGATAACGCCTTCACCCGTCGGCCCTACGTTGAGTAAATAATTTGCATTACGCGCCAGGTAGCTGTCGATACTGCTGATCAGATGGCGATCGGTGTAATAGTCTTCATCTTTTTTGAAGCCCCAGCTTTCCATTCCTACCGACTGGCAAGCCTCAACAAGTTTGTCGAATCCTTTTGCCTCAGTTGCACCATTGTTATAATCACGTTCGGGAGTTCCAAAATCACCTTCGTCAAATCCACGGTTGTTGATCACCGCTTTGGGTTGAAGCCGGCGGATCATCGCATTAACAGAAGCTTCCTTATAAACAGGAACATTCATATCCCACCAGAACCCATGAATTTCACCATAGTTCGTACATAGTTCCCGAACCTGTTCCTTCAGAAATCCCATGTATTTGTCCCAGTCGGGCGAATCATGTGGTTGAAGTGGAAGTTCGTGATGACGTCCTGAATTTGGGTAATTGGGATGATTCCAGTCAACAATCGAATAGTAGAGACAAAGCGGGATCTTTCGCTTGTGGCAGGCATCCGACAGAATTCCAACAATGTCCTTCTTATAAGGTGTATTCATTGTGTTGAAAGCCGTTTGTTTCGTATCCCACAAACAAAATCCGTCGTGATGTTTAGTGGTTAGCGTGATATATTTCATACCCGATGCTTCCATCAAATCGAGCCATTCTTCGGGGTTGAATTTCTTTGGGTTCCATTGATTGGCCAACTTGACATATTCTGCCCTGGGCACCCTTGCACGCCATTGATGCTGTTCGTGCCATCCGGGGATGGAATACAAACCCCAATGAACAAACATTCCGTAACGGGACTCAAAAAACCAGTCGCGGCCATTGCCAAAGCGGGGGACCTTATTCAAATCTATTTTTGCCGAAGATGTGTTTATATCAATTAATTGATTGGCCACGGCTTTCGATGAGAACAATGTGGAAGCGGCAATTACTGCGGCTGATTTGATTAGGGTTCTGCGTTTCATAACCAATCTTTTAGCGAATGTGAAAATATTGAACACTTTCAGGGTTCAACTTTGATATTTTTCAAATTGGAACTGTATCTAAATTTTTTCTTTAAAACCGCACCAATATTTTCATTACTTGCCCCGGATTGGCAACCCAGGATGCAACGGCAACTGCTGCATCTTCAGGTTCGATAATCCGGGTGATCATTTCATCGAGCGGAAAAGTTCCCTGTTTCAGGTAATTGATCACGGCCTCGAAATCAGAAGGAGTTGCATTTCGGGAACCCAGAATATCGATCTCCTTCTGCACCCAAAGTTTGGTAGCAAAACTCACATCATTCTTCGCGTATCCGATGCAAACAACTCGTGCTGCAAATGCGGCCTCCTCCAACGCTGACTGGTAAGTGATTGGATTACCTGCCGCTTCGATGATGACATCAGGTCCATGTCCGTTCGTGATTTTTAATAAAGCTTCGTGCAGATCAGTCGTTTTTGAATTGATCACAAAGGTTGCCCCGATCTTTCGTGCCAAATCAAGTTTCTGATCATCAATATCAACGGCAATGACTGTTGCACCACGCAGTGCGGCGCGTATAATTGCACCTGAACCAATCATGCCACAGCCAAATATCATCACGGTATCGATGTCTGTAACCCGTCCGCGGTCAACGGCATGGAAACCTACAGTCAGCGGTTCAACCATCGCGAGTTCTTTTGCTGAAAGCTGATCGTCGGATATCAGCTTCTGCCATGGAAGGGTAATAAATTCCTGCATCGCACCATCGCGTTGAACACCCAGAGTCTGGTTGTATCGACAAGCATTGAAGCGCCCTTTACGGCATGAAGAACATTGGCCGCAGTTGGTATAAGGAACAACTGTAACCGCCTGGCCTGCTTTAAAGTTTGACGGAACTTCCTCTCCAGTTGACTTAATAACAGCCGAAATCTCATGACCCGGAACGCGCGGAAATTCTACCATGGTATTCTTTCCCAGAAAAGTACTCATGTCGGAGCCGCAAAAGCCCACATAGTTGATTTTAAGCAGTACTTCGCCTTTTCCTGCAATCGGTACAGGACGGTCCACAATCTGTATATTTTCAGGTGTAATAATTTGAATTGCTTTCATTCTTTTAGCTATTAATTTCATTTTCATTATTGCAGCAACTGGCTTTTAGTCTCTGGCAACTAGCAAACTTTCGTAATTCGTAATTCAATGTCGTTTAGTTAACGTTTTATTATAAACGTTTGTAGTTCATCGAGTAAGGTCGCTTGGGTTTCATATTTCTGGGTTCACTTCTCCCAGGTCGTATGATTTCCCTCGTTTTTTCCACAATACTATCG
>JANXZJ010000060.1 GCA_025355585.1 Mariniphaga sp.
AAACTGAAGTTTTTGAAAAGCTGAATAAATCCAGAAAAGATTTTATTGTTAGTGTTCTTTGGCATATTTTGAGCATCAAAGGTAGGATTAATTTCCTGCAACTTGGACGATTCAGTACTCTTTGTGAACAAACATACAGGAACCAGTTTGCGAAAAAGTTCGATTTCTTCTCATTTAATCAGCAATTGATCAATCAAGTAGTTTCTGATGAGAGAATTATAGCACTTGATCCTTGTTATATTCCCAAAGCCGGTAAGTCAACATACGGAAGAGGGAGATATTGGTCCGGTGTAGCCGGTGCAGCAAAATGGGGTCTGGATATTTGCGGTTTTGCCGTTGTTGATATTGTCAATAACACCGCACTGCATTTAAAAGCCTGGCAAACACCATCAGCGGATGAATTGCTTAAAAAAGGATTGAACCTATTGTCTCACTATGCAAGTCTTGTGGCTGAAAATGCGGAACTGTTTAAAGCATTGTCAAAATATATAGTTGCCGATGCCTATTTTTCCAAGAGACCATTTGTGGTAGCAGTAATATCATCCGGACTTGTGTTCATCAGTCGTTTAAGAGATGACAGTGTGTTGATGTACAAGTTTAAAGGTGAGCGAACGGGTAAAAAAGGGGCTCCACGCAAGTTTTCAGGTGTGGTGGACGTTTACAACTTTAACCCCAATCACTTTTCATTGGACCTGTCAAACGAGGAGATTACAATCTACTCATTGGTCGTTTATTCCAAGGCATTCAAAATGTACATCAAGTTAGCCATTACAATCTTTTATGAAAAAGGGGTGGAAAAGGATAGAAAACTCTACTTCTCCACGGATTTGAAGCTGGCAGGTGAAAAAATAGTTCGGTATTATCAGTCACGTTTCCAGATTGAATTTCTGTATCGGGATGCAAAGCAGTTTACTGGACTTACTAACTGTCAGGCAAGAAGTAAAGACAAATTGGATTTTCACTTTAATGCAACACTAACAGCTGTAAATCTGGCAAAACATGACTGGATGGTGACCAAAGGTAAAATGCATGTGCCATTCTCAATGTCAGATTATAAAACAATGTGTAACAACAATTTGATGCTCGAACGATTTATTTGCATGTTTGCTATAAACCCTAACACACCAAAAAATCAAAAAATTGTCAAAGAACTATTGGATTACGGTAAAATTGCCGCTTAAAATTTACCGAAGTATTGTATTCGATAGGTCGATTAATTTATTAGCTGCTAACTCCAATGCTGAATTACTATTTTCATTTTCTTGTAACTTATTATCTAGTAAAGTTACTTTCTTTTTTTCCAGAAAGTTAAAACAGGTATTGAAGGCAATCTGACCAATCCATGTACTCAGTTTTGATTGAAACTTAAAGCCCGGAAGATTTTTATAGGCTTTCAGGTAAATATCCTGCGCAATATCTTTTCTGTCTTCCGAATTGTTTAATAATTTGAATACAATTTGAGCCACCAGACCCTCGGTGTTTTTAATAATAGTAGCAAAGGCCTGGTTATCACCCTTCAGTACTCGATTAACCAACTCTTTATCATCCACGTTATTTTTTATAATTGGGTTCAAGAGGTATTTGACAGATTTGGGATGATAAAGTTGCAATAGAAATTGAATATCTTCTTATAATAGCAAAAAGCCCTGTTTGTCAGGACTTTTTGATTTAGATTGAAACACCGCTATTCTTTAAAGCGGAATATTCCCGTGCTTTTTCAATGGATTTGTCTTGTGCTTGTTTTGGGTCATCTCGAGCGCCTGTATCAGTTTGAACCTTGTTTGTGCAGGATAAATAATCTCGTCGATGTAACCTAGTTCAGCTGCTTTATAAGGATTGGCGAACTTTTCGCGGTAATCATCAATCTTCTCCTGTAGCTCCTCTGGATTCATTTTCCCGCGGTGAATGATCTTCACAGCTCCTTCGGCACCCATTACTGCAATTTCAGCTGAAGGATAGGCAAAATTAATATCTGCACCGATGTGTTTACTGCTCATAACATCATAGGCTCCGCCATAAGCTTTACGCGTGATCAGCGTAATTTTAGGAACTGTTGCCTCAGCATAAGCATAAAGCAGTTTGGCTCCATGACGGATAATCCCGCCGAATTCCTGAACTGTTCCAGGAAGGAAACCCGGAACATCAACTATTGTTACAATTGGAATATTGAATGCATCGCAAAAGCGGACGAACCTTGCACCCTTCACGGATGAGTTGATGTCAAGTACACCGGCGAGACTTGCCGGCTGATTTGCAACAATACCAACACTACGGCCTGCAAAGCGGGCAAATCCGATGATCAAATTAGGGGCAAACGCAGGTTGTAACTCGAAAAAGTTCTGATCATCAGCTACGCTTGTGATCAATTCTTTCATATCATAGGGTTTGTTCGGATCTTCGGGAATCAATGTATTCAAATTTTTATCTTCCCGGTTGACGTCATCCTTGCATTCAAGAATATGTGGATCTTCGAGATTATTCGAAGGAAGATATCCGATCAGTTCGCGTATCATTAACAAGGCATGATCCTCATTATCAGCCGTCAGGTGTGCTACTCCACTTTTTACATGGTGTGTCGTGGCGCCACCAAGTTCCTCCATGGTCACCTCTTCATGCGTAACCGCTTTAACCACATCAGGCCCAGTCACAAACATATAACTTGTATCTTTCACCATTACAATAAAGTCGGTAATTGCGGGTGAATATACAGCACCACCTGCGCACGGACCTAAAATGGCTGAAATCTGGGGGATTACCCCGGAACTCATCACATTGCGGAAAAAAATGTCGGCATAACCTGCGAGACTTTCAATCCCTTCCTGAATACGTGCTCCACCCGAATCATTCAGACCAATCAGCGGAGCTCCCATTTTCATGGCAAGATCCATGATCTTGACAATTTTGTCGGCATTTGCCCTGCTCATTGTACCGCCAAACACCGTAAAATCCTGAGCAAAAGTATACACAAGCCGGCCATCAATCTTTCCATATCCGGTAACAACACCATCGCCTGAAAATCTGTTTTTTTCCATTCCGAAATCATGAGAACGATGGATCACAAACTTGTCGAGTTCGACAAATGTTCCCGGATCGATCAATACATCAATCCTCTCACGGGCTGTTTTTCTTCCGGCAGCGTGTTGACGGTCAATGCGATCCGGTCCTCCGCCTGCTTCTGCTTCATTTATTCGCTCTTCGAGCCTTTCTAATTTATCTTGTTGTGATGACATATAATTCAATTAATTGACTGACATTATTTTACTTTTCAACCTGCTTACTTTTCCTTTATGTCATCAATAACCACTAATAGCTGGTCATTATCGACTGTTTCACCTTCTTTTACTGGTACTTCTTTTACGATCCCGCGTTGGCCCGCTTTAAATTCGCTTTCCATTTTCATCGCCGAAAGTACAATCAATGGTTGTCCGGCTTCAACAATATCTCCTGGTTTAACGAAAACCCTGACCACTTTCCCGGGCATCGGGGAGCGAATGGTATTATCGTTAAGCACCTGTTTCGATTGCATTCTGCTTTGCCGGTAACGTGATTCATTGTCTAACACCTCGACATCAAACTTGAAATACAGCGTGTTGACATGAAAATGTTTAGGCTCTTTATTTTCAATTACTTCGATATTAAAGGATCTTCCATGGTATAGTATTGAAAACTCCTGATTGCTCACTTTAACGATATCGATTTCGTATAGCTCATCATCTACAGAAAGTGTCAGGATATTTCCTTCGCGCTTCACCTCTTTGACGATTGCATTACGGTTATTGACTTTAAGTTCGAGTTCCATCTGATAAATTTAATTGCTATAAGTATGGGTTTATATTCGCGACGTAAATTTCCGAAGTTGCCTTTTCCAGTTCGTTTCTTTTTTCGCCGAAGGGGCAGCATTTGCTTTTTTACTATCCTCAAGACGGGAGACGTATTGGGCAAATGTCGCAATCATAGCCATGTCCTCACATTTCCTGTCGCAGATGCCATCCGCAAGTAGAAAATCACTGTTTTTCTCAATAAAATGAGTATTATATTGCCCATTTCTGAAATCGGGAGTATCCATAATCCTTTCAAGAAACCGGATTGTCGTTTTAATCCCTGTGATTTTGTATTCGTATAGTGCACGTCTCATTCTTTCAATTGCATCTTCACGGGTTCGGCCCCATACAATCAATTTGCTGATCAGCGAATCGTAATAAATTGGAATAGTATATCCTTCATATACATAGCCATCGCATCGGACCCCAAAACCGAATGGCTCGGTGATATGGGTAATGGTTCCGGGGTTAGGCATAAAATTGTTGTCTGTATCTTCGGCATAAATCCGGCACTCGATGGCATGTCCGCTTTGTTTCAGGTCTTCCTGTCTGAACGGAAGTTCGAAACCTTCGGCGATTCTTATTTGTTCTTTCACCAGATCTACACCAACAACGCGTTCCGTGATAGGATGTTCGACCTGTAAACGCGTATTCATTTCAAGAAAATAGAAATTCAACTTATCATCAACGATGAATTCAATCGTACCGGCTCCTTCGTATTGACATGCATTTGCAGCCGCAACCGCATATGCCCCCATTTGCTCTCTTATCTCGGGCGTCATGATTGGTGAAGGTGTCTCTTCCACCACTTTCTGATGACGGCGCTGGACGGAACACTCCCGTTCGAAAAGATGTACCGTGTTTCCATATTTATCAGATAGTATCTGAAATTCAATATGATGTGGCGAATCGACATATTTTTCAATGTATAAAGCATCATCGCCAAAGGCCGTCTTAGCCTCCGAACGTGCAGCGCGTAACGAACTGGCAATCTGCGACTCTTTTTTTACGAGTCGCATCCCTTTACCACCGCCACCTGCCGACGCTTTGATCATTACAGGAAGGCCAATTTCTTTGATATACCTTGCTGCTTCTGCTTCACTTGTAACCTTTTCTGTTGTTCCCGGGACAACAGGAACACCAGCCGCAATCATCTTTTTCCGGGCGCTGATTTTATCCCCCATCATTTCGATGGATTCAGGGGATGGGCCAATAAATCGCAACCCTTCTTCACGGCAACGGCGCGCAAATTTTGAATTCTCTGACAGAAATCCATAACCAGGGTGGATAGCATCAGCTCCTGATAATTTGGCAGTTGCGATGATCTTCTCCATGCTGAGATAACTCTCAGAAGAGGGTGCCGGACCAATATTATATGCTTCGTTGGCGTATCTCACATGCATGGCAGTGCGGTCTGCGTCGCTAAAAACTGCGACGGTGTCAATTCCCATTTCGCGACAGGAGCGCATGATTCGGATCGCAATTTCTCCCCGGTTGGCGACCAATACCTTTTTAATTGGTTTTTGTTCCATAGTAGATTACAATGACTTAAAATATTCAACTCAAACAAAACAAATTGGAGAGCTCATCTTCCGTTAAACAGGTTTGTTTCGGAAATTGTTTTTCAGATCGGGGTTAGTTTTTCTTTCAGCAGGTTTTTTACTTACTTGCGGCTGCAATATTAACCTTTTTTATGAGACTTCTACTAATTAGCAATTCTACAATGCAGGGTGAGCCTTATCTCGACTATCCAAAACACGAGATTCAAAAATTTTTGGGCGATAAAACGGTCACTGCGCTTTTTATTCCTTATGCTGCGGTGACATTCTCATTTGACCTTTATGAATCGAAAGTAAAGGAACGATTTGCAGAAATTGGACATCAAATCACTTCTATTCATAACTTTAGCGATCCTGTTGAGGCGGTTCAAAAAGCGGAGGTAATTGTTGTTGGTGGTGGCAACACATGGCAACTTGTGCGGATGATGCACGATAACCTGTTAATGGATGCAATCCGGCAGAAAGTAAACAAGGGAACACCCTATATTGGTTGGAGTGCGGGATCGAATGTTGCCTGTCCAACACTACAAACGACAAATGACATGCCAATTGTCGATCCAAGAGGGTTCGATTGTATGGAATTAGTGCCGTTTCAAATCAATCCGCATTACCTGGATGCCAATCCTGCGGGGCATGGCGGCGAAACGCGCGAACAACGAATTGATGAATTTCTTGAAGTCAATCCCACAGTTACAGTCGTCGGACTTCGGGAAGGAACTATGCTGAAATGTGAGAACAATACTTTGAAACTGATTGGCAACCGGAGTGCACGAATTTTCAAAAAAGGTATGAATCCGGAAGAACTTAGTGCCAGTGATGATTTTAGTTTTCTGCTAAATCGTTAATTAATACTATTCTTAGTGAATAAACTTATCTTGGGAAGAATTAGTCCATTATGGTTTTTGCTGTTCACCTTCTTTACCAGTTGTACACCTTCTAAACTGATAACTATTTATACAATTGGTGATTCGACGATGGCAAATAAAAAGGCAGAGGTGTACCCCGAGACCGGATGGGGTCAGGTATTCCAAAATTACTTCGATGCGAAGGTCAAGGTGAGCAATCATGCTGTAAATGGCAGAAGTTCAAAAAGTTTTATCGATGAAGGACGCTGGAAAATTGTTCTCGATAGTCTTAAACGGGGTGATTATGTCTTCATCCAGTTTGGACATAACGATGAAAAGGCAGATAAGCCGGCTGTATATGCTGATCCATCTACCACTTACAGGCAGAATCTCGAAAAATACATTGTTGAAGCAAGAGCAAAAGGTGCCACACCGATCCTGCTCACATCAATTGTCCGCCGGAAATTCGATGGATCAGGGAAACTTGTCGATACGCATGGAAAGTACCCCGATGCCGTTCGTGAAATCGCTGCAGATCTTAAAGTTAATTTTATTGATATGCAGGTGCTGACTCATTCGCTGATAAGTTCAATGGGTGACGAACCTTCCAAAAAAATGTATCTTTGGACAACACCTGACCAAAAATTCCCCGAAGGGAGAAAAGACGATACCCATTTGTCTGTTGAAGGTGCCAAAACATTTGCAGATCTCGTTGCCAAAGAAGTGAGAAAGCTGAAAACCCCGCTGGCATGGCATGTGAAATAGTATACCTGTTTTGATTCAGAAGCGACTTAAAAAATGCCTTTAATAGAAAATACAAATTATTGGTTGTGCAATCGATTGTTTTAAGGCAATCTGTTTATATTTGTTTGATTTTCCTGAATTACGGTTGGGTGTTGATTTGAATTATTTTAAACAAAAACGATAACATGATGAAACAGAATTATTTTTCACTCAAAGGTATTATATTGCTTATTTTGTGTGCGATAGCCTTGGATGGCTTCACTCAGAAAGTCGTAGGTCTCGATAATTGGTATAACCACGAAACAAACGCAAAGACCGGAAAGATCTTTCATTATACCTGGGATGATACTGAAAACAGCGGTTTCTCGCAACTGGGTGACCTGTTTAAAAGTAAAGGGGCTTCATTAAAAACCGTTGCGACCAAAGCAGATAAGAGTAGTCTTAAGGGTATTGATGTCTATATTATAGTTGACCCTGACACTACAAGCGAAAACCCGAAACCGAATTATATTCTGCCAAATGATATCAAAGCAATTTCAGCATGGGTTAAAAATGGCGGTGTACTTCTGGTTTTGGCCAATGACAAACCAAATTGTGAATTCACTCATTTAAACAATCTTGGGAAAGAATTCGGTTTACATTTTAATCCGGTGACACTTAATCCGGTGACCAACAGAGAGTGGAATATGGCTGCCGAAACCAATTTGCCCAATCATCCGCTATTTAAAGGCGTGAATAAAATTTATATGAAAGAGGTTTGTTCGCTCGGTCTAAGTGGAGCTGCCAAAGCAGTTTTGACAGATAAAGGTAATGTGTATATTGCCGAAGTTCCGTTTGGAAAAGGGTATGTTTTGGCTGTTGGCGATCCATGGTTGTATAACGAATATATTGATCATGCAATGCTTCCGGCTGATTTCGAAAATCTGAAAGCTGCCAATAACCTCACTGAATTGCTTCTTTCGAAGGTGAAGAAGTGAAATGATCTGATTAATTGAATTTTAGTGGGATGGAATAATGAAAAAGTTGTATAGCTGCATCCTTTCATTATTCCATTTTTTTGATTTTCCGACTTAACTCTTATTTTGAGAGAAGTAATTCTCTCCTCCATTCTCTTAATCAAAACCGTTTCCACCAACTAATCTCTGAAAAATGAAAATCAAAAATAATTGGATATTACTTTTGATGACTATAGTCATGATGGTTATATCTTCTTGTAATTCAAAGATATCCAATTCGAATAAAATCGATCGTGAAGCACTCGTCCGCCGGCACACCGTTAAAATCGCTCAATTCGATACACTTGGTTCTCTGACAGTCGGAAACGGGAAGTTCGCTTTTACAGTGGATGCTACTGGGCTTCAAACCTTTCCCGAACTTTATGAAAATGGTATTTCGCTTGGAACCCAGTCGGAGTGGGGTTGGCACAGTTTTCCCGACACAGTTGGTTATCGGTATGAAGAAACACTGAAAAATTTTGATTATCACGGGCGTAAAATTCCTTACGATGTTCAGGTGAAGGAGCCAGAAAGAAGCGCTGGTGCTGTAAATTATTTCCGTCAAAATCCTCACAGACTACACCTTGGGATCATCGGTCTTGAAATAAAAACAGCTGAAGGAAAAGTGATTTCACCGAAAGATATGACCAATATTCATCAGGAACTTGACCTTTGGGAAGGGGTAATCAGAAGCAGTTTTACAGTGAGTGGCGAAAAAGTAGAAGTCATAACCTGTTGTAGTCAGGAAAAGGATGTGATTTCGGCGGAGATCTCTTCGGCGCTGATTACTAAAGGTTTATTAAGCGTAAAAATCCGGTTTCCATACCCTTCAGGTGGTCATGTCGATTCCGGTTGTGACTGGACAAAACCGGAGAAGCATAAAACCAATATTACTGATAGGAGTCAGGGAAGAGCACTGATTGAGCATCAACTGGATAGCACAACCTATTTTACTGAAGTCGGATGGAGCGGAACAGCTTCAATGACAATGCCTTCAATGCATGTATTTGAGATTGTTCCAGGGAAAGGGGAGGATAAGCTTTCTTTCTCGACGTGCTTTTCGGAATTTGCTCCTTCAAAAACTGAACACGCAAGGTTTAAGGAAATTCAACTGAGCAGCCAGCAGGGATGGAAGAAATTCTGGGAGAGTGGCGGCGCAGTAGATTTTTCAGGAAGTATCGATCCGCGAGCAAATGAACTTGAAAGGCGTGTTATTTTATCCCAGTATCTTACAAAAGTTCAGTGTGCTGGCAGTTATCCACCGCAAGAGACAGGGCTCACGAGCAATAGCTGGTATGGCAAACCGCATCTCGAAATGCATTGGTGGCATGGGGTCCACTTTGCCCTCTGGAACCGGATCGAATTGCTGGAGAAAAGTCTCGACTGGTACAATAAAATAAGCGCCGAAGCAAGAAAAATAGCAGAGAGGCAGGGATTCAAAGGAGTTCGCTGGCCCAAAATGGTTGCACATAGTGGTCTCGACAGCCCGTCAAGCGTGGGGTCATTTCTGATCTGGCAGCAACCGCATATCATCTATTTTGCTGAATTGTGCTATCGTAACCATCAGGATACAAACACCTTGAAAAAGTATGCTGATCTCGTTTTTGAAACAGCTGATTTTATGAGTTCGTTTGCTTATTACGATCAGAAGACGGACAGGTATATTCTTGGACCGCCGCTGATTCCGGCGCAAGAGTGTTTCGATCCGAACACGACTTTCAATCCTCCTTTCGAATTGGCTTACTGGTATTGGGGCCTTACCACGGCACAAAAATGGAGGAAGCGGCTTGGGCTTGAGCCTAAGAAAGAGTGGGATAATGTGCTGGCGAAACTGCCTGTCCCGGCAAAATCGGAAGGAATCTATCTTGCTGCCGAAAGTGCTCCTGATTCGTATACGAATCCGCGGTATACTGCGGATCATCCCGCTGTTCTTGGCGCTTTCGGATATCTGCCTGGTTCTTCGCTTATCGACACTTTAGCGATGAAAAAAACATTTAACTATGTGTGGGAGAACTGGCAATGGAGGAAAACCTGGGGTTGGGATTTCCCGCTTACAGCAATGACTGCTACACGATTAGGAATGCCCGAAAAGGCGCTGGATGCCCTTTTTATGGATGTTGAAAAAAACACCTATCTTGTTAATGGTCATAACTATCAGGATAAAAGGCTACGGCTTTATTTACCAGGGAACGGAGGGGTGCTTGCGGCTGTTGCAATGATGTGCGCCGGTTTCGATGGGGCTAAAACCGATCTTCCGGGGTTTCCGAAAGACGGAACATGGACAGTCCGTTGGGAAAACCTTTCGAAGATGCCGTAACACAGCGCTAAAGTTAAAAGCAAATCGTAATTGTGTTATATTTGAGATCCGTTAATTACAACCAAACAATGATAAAGATGAAAAGAATCAGATTATTTTCCACTGTTTTGATCATACTCATGATCATTAATTTTGTTAATGCACAGGAAGTTGCAACTGAAAGAAACAAGGCTGTTTTACTTTGGGCCGACGAATTTAATGGAACGGGGTTACCAGATCCATCGAAATGGGGGTATGAGGTTGGATTTGTAAGAAACAACGAGAAGCAATATTATACCCTTGAACGGAAACAGAATGTACATCAGGAGGCTGGTAATTTGGTGATTGAATCACTGAGGGAGGATTTTCAAGGTGCAAATTATACCTCCGGAAGTATCAATACATTGGATAAGAAATCATTTGAAGGGGATATCCGTGTTGAAGTGCGAGCAAAACTTCCGCAGGGAAAAGGGATTTGGCCTGCCATCTGGATGATGGGTGCCAATATCAAGCAGGTTGGTTGGCCCAAATGTGGTGAACTAGATATCATGGAGTTCGTTGGTCACACGCCAGGTAAAATTTTTGGAACACTTCATTGGTGGGACAGTTCAACTGCCAAGGATGACAAACACTTGAGTAAAGGGAGTAATTTGATGATTAGCGATTTGCATACTGAATTCCATATTTATTCGCTTGAAAGAAAAGGGAAGACCATTTCGTTATTCATTGATGGAAAAAATCTTATGACCTTTGCGGCACCGGCAACTGCTTATGAAAACACCTTCACGGGTCCGCTTTACCTTTTGCTAAACACTGCTGTTGGAGGAAGTTGGGGAGGTGATATCGATGATTCAATCTTCCCGCAAAAATATTTAATCGACTATGTGAGAGTTTATAAGATCTGACATCATATAAAGGAGGAATGGTGGAATTTTACGATTATTGATTTTTCATCAAATTTGTAATTTGATACTTGTTGTAACTTGAATTTAATTCATCTAATTTATGCAAACAATTAATATCACTGCTTATACGGAAGATCCTACTCAAATAGAGGCTATTAAGTCCGTTTTGAAGGCACTTAAGATTAAATTTGAGATTTCTAAAGGAAAACCTTATAATCCTGAGTTTGTTGCAAAAATAAATCAAAGCAGACAAGATTATAAAGATGGGAAAGGTACTGTTGTTACACCTAAAGAACTCAATGATTTATGGGAATAGTCTTTTTGCCTCATGCTAAAGATGATTTAAACTTTTGGGTGAGAACTGGCAATAAAACTATTCTTAAAAGAATTAGTCGACTAATTGAAGCAATCACTCATAACCCATACGAAGGAATTGGAAATCCAGAACCATTAAAATACGATCTTTCAGGTACCTGGTCACGTCGAATAAATTTGGAACGTCGTTTAGTCTGCGGAATAGTAGATGATAAACTATTAGTTTATTCGCTAAAAGGTCATTATTGAATATGTTACAAAAAAAGAGCTAAGATATAATTTACCTTGGCTCTTTTATTTTGAATCTCTATGGGTTAATTCCCCGCCGCTCGCGGCGAAATAGAAAATAAAAAAATCCATCAAGATACCCCGTCCGCTTGCGGCGGGGAGATTCATTTTTACAAACAAGTTAGAGTGCTGCAAGTCTTACTTAATCAATGATTTACTGGTTCATTTGTAAATTACGGAACTTTGCAACCGTAGTTGCCCCTTTGATATGAGCAGTTGCAGCCATTCCCAAATAGATTTTTTTCGGCAACTCCATTGTAAATTTAGCATACTGTACCCAATTGATGCCATCAGGACTTGTGTAGGCTGAAAACACCGAATCTTTTCTTTTCAATCGCATCCAGACATTGGGATAATTTGCGGGAAAGGCTGCCTGAGCAACCGTATCTGTGAGTGACGGATAGATAGCTTTGCTTTCTTTGCCCTTCTCAAAGCGATATTGAAACTCGTAACCTCCCCGGTTATTGTTTCTTTTGTCGTTCCCCGGAAAAGCCAAAAACATTACATTGCGCGATCCGGATGTGAGATTCTCGCGTGCCATCAATCCGGCTTTGGTATATAAATGAGATCTTTCCAATGATTCGAGCCGCGCCACGAAATCGAAATCTCCCTCAATTTGTTTGTAAACAAAGTGGAATTGGTCTGCATTCATCCAGATATCTTCACCTCCTGCCTTGATATCAACTCCTTCAGGTACAATTTGTGCATCTCCTTTAACTGCAGGTTTTCCAATGTCCTGTGCTTTAAAATTCGCCTGTGGCTGAGCCTGGGTTTCTGCTCCCCAAAAGAATGTGAGTAAAAGGAATATCTGTAATGATTTATAAATCAGATAATTCATAAGGTGTGGTGTGTTTATTGTGAGTTTGAAACATACAAATATAATGAATGATTCGCTCTTTCTACTTAAAAATTATTCTGAGTTGAGGATCCTTCAGCGTCTCAGTCTTATACATTTCAACGATGGCATCAATCTCCCTGACACAACGGCCGCAACCAGTACCGGCAGTTGTAAATTTCTGAATTTCAGAAGTTGTGAGGGCGCCGGCACGCAATTTCTTTTTAATCTCGAGTGCAGTGACATGATTACAAAGACAGACCAATCGCTTTTGATTCATTCGAACTTAATTGTCAAATTTAGTAGACTTATAATGTAGGTTCATCGAATTTAAGATTGAAAACGACCACTTCAGGCGTATTACCCAATCGAACAGGAGGTCCCCACGAGCCAAACCCGGAAGAAACGTAGAAATTGGTGTCTCCTTTCTTAAGGAACCCCCAACTGAGTTCGTATACTGCTTTGGTAATGTAATTTAAAGGCCATAGCTGACCATGATGTGTATGTCCCGATAGGTGTAAATCAACACCTTCTGCGACTGCTTCATCCAGGTTAAAAGGTTGATGGTTCATCACGATTACAGGAAAGCTTTTGTCAAGACCGTTCATAAGTTCTTTAAGTGTCTTTCTTCCGGTTTCTTCTCCCATCCTGCGATTGTCGCGGTCATCGCGTCCTATCAACTGAACTCCATTAGGCAAAATCAGTGTTTTGTCACGTAAGATATTGATGTTGATGCTTTCCAGGTATGGCAATGTTTTTTGTATTCCTCCAATGTATTCATGGTTCCCGGGAATTGCATAAACGCCCATTGGGGTTCTTATCTCCTGAAAGTGCCTTCCCAGATTTTTACGAAGTGCCGATGCCACATCACCGTCAACCAGATCACCGCACAGAAGCACCAAATCCGGTTTTTGCTTTTTGATGATGCTTACAAGCCGTTCTTCGCGGTTCTCTCCGATTAAAGCACCAAGATGGATGTCTGAAGCTATTAAAACCTTCATCTCGCGATTCCCCTTGATTTGTTTATGGATGTTCAGCGATATCTCTCTGACGCGCGTATTCAAGGCATTGATGTGTCCAACCAGAACGACCAACGAGACAAAAGCAACTGTAAATAAGCCGATTCTGAATCGCAGCGTTTGGGTCATCTCCGGAAGGAAATGAAAAAAGTGGTTGAACAGACGAATAACATCAATTAAAAGAATGGCGAGTGAGAAGTAGAGCATAAAGGCAAGCCAAAAGGCTCCGATGCGATAAATCCATTCACTCGCCAGTGAAGAGTGGGTATGCTCGAGAATTTCGCCTACAATAAAACATGAAACGATTAGCCAAAATGCTGCTATATAGCTTTTACGCCAGGCAGGTGATAACGAAAATGCTTGCAAACCCCTGGAATAAATAAGAAAATTAATGGAAAAATAGATCAGCAAAACTGTTCCGAAGAAAATCAAAAATGATGTGGTGCGCATATATGAAGATATTTTATTCAAAAATAGACTTTATTAAAAGAATAAGATCAGACTCAATTGACAATAGTTGACCCAACTTTGTTCAGGAGCCGGAAACAATCGATTCATTTTTTTATCTTTGTAAATTAACAAATTAATCTTTTCATGAGATTTTATCTGTTCACAATTTTGCTTGCCATTTTTACTTTGGTATCCTGCAGCAACGGAAACGGTTGCTACGAATCGGTCGATACTTTAATGGTTACATCCTTTTCAATTGATAGTTTAAAGCAAATTAAGACATTGATAATTTATGGGGCTGGTCGTAAAGGCTTGGGCGATACACTTGTAAATGTCAAGGATTCAACCTTGACTAAAAGGTACAATCTGCCGCTTTCACTGTCTGCTGATTCGACAGGCTTGGTAATGGAAGCAAATGGAAAAAAAGACACCCTTTATATCAGACATTCCATGATAATGGGCTTTGTTTCAGAAAGCTGCGGATTTGCACCTTATTATGTCATTTCAGGTCTAAGGTACACACGTGGTATTGATTCGGTAAAGATCTCCGACTCAAAGGTTAATCCACAATCAATAGAGAAAAAAACGAATGATCAAAATATTAGCATCTACTTTAATTCTGCTGTTCATTAGTACCCATCAAGGTTTTTCGCAGAAGAAAGCCGAAGTTTGGCGTTACGAAGGACCTCGTGTGGGGATTGATCTCTCGCGGTTTCTGGTTCCGTATTTGCAATCGGCAAAGCGAAATGGATGGGAGATTCAGGCAGATGTGCCATACAAAGGCAACTGGTTTCCTACATTTGAGCTTGGAATGCAATGGTTTGATGATCAACGTGATGGCTTTCATTACAAGAACAATGGTACCTATGCCAGATTGGGTGTTGATATGAATATTGTAAAATTCGAATCGATGAAAGACCACGATCTGTTATTTATCGGGGCACGATATGGCTATTCGCTCTTCAACCAGCAAACAGATGGTATTGGTTATACAAATTACTGGGGAACAATTACTTCTTCGGTTCCTCTTCGGACAATGAATGCCCATTGGGGAGAGTTGGTTTTTGGGATGAAAGGGGAACTTTTCAGCAATTTTTTTCTGGGATGGACGCTAAGGGCCAAGTTCCCGTTATCAGTATCAAATGATCCAAATATTAAACCTTATATTATTCCAGGACTGGGTAAGACTTCAACTGATGTTCCTTTTGATTTTACTTTTGGGGTCTATTATCGCTTCCCGATATTCCGGACCAAAAAATTGCCGAAACCGATCAAGGTAGGTGGCAACACGCACCCCGAAAAGAGTAATGAATATGATCCTAACAACCAGGGATCTTCGGGCAGAGGCCAATATTAAAGTTTCAACTTTAAGCCACAGAAAAAAGGTAATGATTTGTCTGCACCTTATTGTTAAGTCATAATATGCTTAAGATGGTTTTGATTTGGAGATGTCTGACTTTTGAAAGAAAAACCTTATCCGAAGCCTGTTCATGGCTATCCTTTTCTTTAAAAAACTAAGGGCGATAGCTTTTGCTCATAGAAGTAGGTGTACAAAGAATAAAATCAGCCAGACCTAGGTTTTCCTTTTTAAGATCCTCAATTTCATCCTGTTCTGTCGATCCGATCGTTAAGATCTTTAATTTCGGATTTGATTTACGAAGATACCATTCGATACCCTGATGGTGGTCGCTGTGATAAGAACCGTTAAAGTGAATAAGCGTCTTCCCGGGAGAATAATTTTTAAAAATGAAGTAAGCCATTGTTGCATCTTTAACTGCCTGCGACTTAGGCAGGTTCTGCCCTCCATGGCCCTTGGCCTGATTAAAAATATCTTTATAACACGTCAGGGTACTGTCATATTGGATAGGAAGTGGAGCGATCCACTTTGCAGCTTCCACGTTTATGCTGTCCAGCTTCTCTAATCCTCTGCTGTAGACCATATTGGCATAGCGACGGGGTATATTGGCTGCAACAAATCTTAGCTTGTTTTTCTTGGCAAAATCCAGCAAAGGTTTATAGTCACTTGGAAAATTGGTCCAAAGCTTGGCTTCGTCTTTCAGTGTCTTTTCCGACACTGCACCTGAAAGATACTCATCTACAGTGATCTGATCATCCGCTTCAAACATTTCAGCGGCAAGGATCAGATTCTCCTTTTTATCTGCGTACAGATCTTTTGTCAGTTCCTGTTCCAGCCAGTGATCGATCGGATTGTCGTGCAGCTCGCCAAAGAGAATGATATCTGCCTCTTTTGCTGAATTGAGAAGTTTCGAATAGTTGATTTCTTTTCCACCCTCATTAAATAATTGATAGGCTTTTTTATCACTTCTGAAGGCTAATAGAATGAGTAATACTACACTCATTATCAGGCACTTTTTTGTCATCGTTAGTTTTATCAGTTTTAACAGGCGCCAAATATAAGGAAGTTTACATTCACAAAGCTTAAATTTGGCGTTAAGTAAAGCAATGATTATTTTAGCCTAAAATCAGGTAGTTCATCAAGTCATCTAATTTAAAAATATCAGCAATGTCAAAACTCTTTTCTCCGCTCATTATTAAAGATATTGAATTTAAGAACCGCATTGTAATTTCCCCAATGTGCCAGTACTCTGCGGTAGATGGATTTGCAAATGACTGGCATTTGGTGCATTTGGGTAGTCGGGCAGTTGGAGGCGCCGCATTGGTCATTCAGGAAGCAACGGCCATTTCATCCGAAGGGCGTATTACACCTTCGGATGCTGGTTTATACAAGGAAGAACATATTGACAAGTGGCAGAGCATCACTAAATTTATTCATCAGCAAGGTGCAGTGGCTGGTATTCAGTTGGCTCACGCCGGAAGAAAAGCGAGCTGTGCTGAACCATGGAATGGCAGTCATCAGTTGAAAGTAAAAGCGAACGGTTGGAGAACCGTTGCACCATCGGCCATTGCCTTTAATGCAGAAGATGATGCTCCGTTAGCGTTAGATAGCGATGGAATATTGAAGGTGATTGCAGATTTTAAGGCTGCTGCGCAAAGGTCGTTGCGGGTTGGTTATAAAGTATTGGAAATTCATGCGGCACATGGATATTTGATACACCAGTTTCTTTCTCCTTTGAGTAACCACAGAACCGATAACTATGGTGGAAGTTTTGAAAACAGGATTCGCCTTCTGTTGGAAATAGTAAAAGCCGTTCAAACCGAATGGCCTCAAAACCTTCCATTGTTTGTCCGGATATCTGCAACGGATTGGGTTGAAGGGGGATGGAACATCAATGAAGCGGTGAAACTTTCTTCTATCTTAAAAATGGCTGGAGTTGACCTGATTGATTGTTCTTCGGGCGGATTGGTGCCTTATGCAAAAATTCCATGGCGACCTGGTTATCAGGTGACTTTTGCCGAAAGGATTAAAAAGGAAGCGGGCATTTTAACCAGTGCTGTTGGATTGATAACAGAGGTGACGCAGGCAGAGCATATTTTAAAAAAGGGAGAGGCTGACCTTATTTTAATCGCCAGAGAATCACTCAGGGAACCCTATTTTGCACTAAAGGCTGCAGCTGTTTTAGGAGATGAAATAGTTTGGCCTGTGCAATATTCGAGAGCTAAATTATAAATACAGCTTCAGACATTCAGTTAAATAAAATAAGTCGCAAGAGGAAAGATATTTAGAGTACTCATCCCAAAACCAGAATTGAATTTTTACGTTATATGAGTTGAATGAACAGGAAGGAGGATTCACATTCAATATCAAGATAATCTGAAAATTCATGAAATCACTTAGCTTATTTGCACTAATTGCCATATATTCAACATGCTATCCCTTTGCGGTCCAGGCTCAGGATAATTATGAGATTCAGGTTTATTCCGCTGATTTAGTTGAAGAACACCACACCATGTTCGAATTGCACAGTAATTACACAATCAACGGGACAAAAGTGGGACAGGATAATATGTTTGCATCCAACCAGCTGGTTCATGAAACATTAGAAATTACACACGGATTTTCCAAATGGTTTGAGATTGGAACCTATATTTTTACATCGATAGGATCAGCCGGTCGGACGGGATTTGCAGGGACACATATTCGTCCTCGATTTGCTATTCCTGAGGAGTATAATCTGCCGGTAGGTATAAGTTTGAGTACAGAATTAGGGTATCAGAGGCTGCCTTTTTTTAACCGGCAATGGCTTGCCGAATTACGTCCGATCATCGACAAAAAAATAGATAAATTCTATTTTGCGATCAATTTAACCGTTGATTTGAGTCTGGATAAGAATCAACATGATGGCTTACTGTTTAATCCATGTTTTAAATCAAGCTTTGAAACCAGCAAGAAGATTGATTTAGGAATCGAATATTATGGTGGTCTCGGTGCTTTCCGGCAATTTGATCCAATTCAGAACCAAAAACACTCAATATTTGGCGTCATTGATTGGAATCTTGATCCTGACTGGGAATTTAATGCAGGATTAGGTTACGGACTCACTTCCGGAACGGATAAATTGATTGTCAAATTGATTCTGGGCTATCGGCTTCCAATTTAGATATTGTAAGAATAGACTTCCTGATCAGATACGATCATTCCGGCACCCACCGTCTCAAATGTGTTTTCGTCAATTAATATGAGACTTCCGGTTATCCGGTTCTCACTGTAATCATCGTATTTCAACGCCTTTTGAGTTTTGATGGTGATGTGCGCAATGTCGTTCATGTGTATGGTTTTGTCGTCCGCTATATTTTTAAGTGTGTTGATATTCACCTTATAGCGGATATCCTGTATAATGGCGGGTGTTTCGTTGGTCGTATGACGCACAATGTATTTTCCTCCTACACTAAGTGGTCGCGCATTCAGCCAGCAAACATGCAATGAAATGATTGAGCTGTATTTTGGATATTTCTCATTTACTTTTACAAGCAAATCACCCCGGTTAATA
Source organism: Mariniphaga sp. (assembly GCA_025355585.1). Taxonomy (GTDB): domain Bacteria; phylum Bacteroidota; class Bacteroidia; order Bacteroidales; family Prolixibacteraceae; genus JAAFHB01. Next base: position 18,983 of record JANXZJ010000060.1, read on the forward strand.
CTGATATTTCCATCGAGCCTGATCGAGACCGACTGAGGTGTGAATGCTTCGTTTAATTCAACGGGACCTTCGTCGATAGCCTTAATGGTTGAAAGTCTGTTTGATGGTAATGCAAGAATTGTGTCACCAACCCTGAATAAGCCGCCAGATACGCGGCCTGCATAGGCCCTGTAATCTTGAAATGCGGCATTATTTGGATTAATTACATATTGAACCGGAAAGCGGGCAGGCAATAAACTGTCAGTGTTATGAACCGGAATCGTTTCCAGAAGTTGCAGCAATGTTTCTCCCTTATACCAGGGTGTATTTGCCGAAACATCGACTACATTGTCGCCATCCCGGGCAGAAATGGGAATGAAAATGATATTTCCAAGTTTTAATATTACTGCAATCTTCTCATATTCAAGCTTAATTGTGTTGTACACCTCTTCGGAAAAATTTACCAAATCCATTTTGTTGATTGCCAGAATTACATTCGGGATTTGCAGCAGCGAAGCTATATAGGAGTGACGTTTGGTTTGTTCCACTATTCCGTTTCGTGCATCAATTAAGACAATTGCAACATCAGCAGTTGATGCTCCGGTAACCATGTTGCGGGTGTACTGAATGTGGCCGGGCGTGTCAGCGATGATGAACTTACGTTTTGGCGTGGCAAAATAGCGGTATGCCACATCGATCGTAATTCCCTGTTCCCGTTCAGCACGAAGTCCGTCAGTCAGTAAGGCAAGGTTTACTTCCTCGCCGCCCAGTCGCTCACTGGCATCTTTGACCGATTGCAACTGATCCTCAAAAATCGATTTACTGTCGTAAAGCAATCGTCCGATAAGCGTACTCTTTCCGTCATCGACACTACCGGCTGTGCTGAAACGGAGCAATTCCATATCCAGGTAACCCGATGGCCCGTTGTCTTCTTCTTTCAAAAGTAGTGATGACAGAATGGGTTTTATTGCGGATGTATTTATTTGTTGTAGCATGTTGTCCTGTTTTTAATCAAATTTTCAAAATACTCATAATGAGACTTAAAGCATTTCTGCTAAAAATAACCTACCTTTTTACGGTCTTCCATGGCAGCATCCGAACGTTTATCGTCCGCACGTCCGCCACGCTCGGTCACACGTGAACCGGCAATTTCGGAAATGATCTCTTTCAACGTGTTTGCGGTTGAAAGCGTCAATCCAGTGCACGTGATGTCGCCAATTGTACGGCAACGGACTTTCTTCCACACCACTTTTTCGGCCGGTTTACGCGGCATGGCTGGCAGTGCTGCATAAAAAATCTCGTCGCGCTCAAACACTTCACGCATATGCGTATAATAGAGCGATGGCAACGGGATATTTTCCTGAAGAATGTACTGCCAAACGTCCATCTCGGTCCAGTTGCTGATGGGGAAAATTCTGAAGTGTTCACCATCCTGCTTCTTCCCGTTAAATATATTCCATAATTCGGGACGTTGGTTTTTAGGATCCCATTGGCCAAATTCGTCACGGTGCGAAAAGAAACGCTCTTTGGCACGGGCTTTCTCTTCGTCTCGGCGTGCACCGCCTATCGCGGCATCGAATTTGTATTTTTCGATGGTATCAAGTAAAGTTATTGTTTGTAGTTTGTTACGACTGGCATTGTACCCTTTCTCTTCGCCAACCCGACCTTGTTGAATCGATTTTTCCACTGAACCTACAATCAGTTTAACACCCATTCGGTTTACAAGTTTATCACGATATAGAAGCGTTTCTTCGAAATTATGACCAGTATCGATATGGACAAATGGAAAAGGGATTGCCGCAGGATAAAAGGCTTTGCGGGCCAGGAACGCCAAAACGATCGAATCTTTCCCTCCCGAAAAGAGCAACGCCGGATGCTCGAACTGAGCGGCGACTTCGCGTAAAATGAAGATCGATTCAGATTCAAGTTCTTTAAGATGAGTTAATTCTCTATGCCCCATGGTTTAATTTTTTTATACAAATGTTACTTTATCAACGTAAGATGTTGGATATGCCGATGCCGGTAGAAGTATGGTTTTGCCGATAGATGAGGCCAATAGGTTTAGGTTCTTCCGGGAAACATTCCGATCGGGAATCAATTGATTCACTTCCCATCCCAGTTCTTTTAAACTTTGCCGCAAAACGGAAAATACAGGATTGGAACTGCCAATAAGTACTTTCGATGGAGCAATTCCGGCTTCTTTTATCCCCGAAATTAATCCTTCTGACGATTCCACTTCAGGGATTAAATCTGCAAGGATGCCATGTTCTTTTAGGGCTCCTGCCGTTATTTTCCCAACCACCGCTATTTTTATTCCGGCAAGAAAACGGCTGTCTCTTCCGTGCTTTTCAATGGTATCGAAAAAAAGATTCACTGTTTGGCGGTTGGTGAAAATCAGCCAGTCAAATGATTTTAATTTTTCTAATTCTTTGCCCAATTCATTAAAATAGATGTTATTGGTGACGGAATCCAATAGATTGACTTTCAGTAATTCAGTATTTGACTTATTTCTAAAGGAGACCACTTCGCCAATTACAATGATAATCGGAGTTGGAAATTTATGCTCCGTTAAGGTGAGTGCTTTTAATGTGAAAAAAAATTCCTGCTGGTCAGGTAAGGAAAGGTTGTAAACCATCATAACCGGTATTTCAGGATTCCTGCCCTGTTCAATGGCTTTCCTGGCGATGGCCCGGATATTAGAGCCACCCATGTAAATAACCAGCGTATCTGCATCAGGGAGGTGTACCTTTTCGGAATGACCTGATATAAATGCAATTGATGAGGAGAGTCCCCTGTGCGTGAGCGGAACCTTAAGAAGTGATGCCACTGCAATTCCAGATGAAACGCCAGGGATAACTTCAACGTCAACCAGGTTGCGCTCCAGGTATTCGACCTCTTCGCCACCGTGGGCAAAAATCATCGGGTCACCACCTTTGAGCCGAACAACCTGTTTGCCCGCTTTTGCTGCACTGAGAATCAAACGATTAATTTCGCCCTGTTCAAAGCAATGACTTCCTTTGCGTTTGCCAACATAGACCTTCTCCGCATTGTATTTATTAAGGTAATCTTTATCAAGGAGATCGTCATGGAAAATGATATCTGATTGTTCCAATGCATTGTCACCACCCAGTGTTAGCAGGTCCGGATTGCCTGGTCCAAATCCAACGAGGGTTATTTTTCCAAATTGATTTCGAATGTCATGAGTTGCAAAAAACGCCCTCAGCTCCGGTCTGTTTGCAAGGGCAACAATTGCGAACTGCTCCTTGTGTTGGGTTGAATTAGCTGGATCCAATGCTTCTAACAGGGCGACGATTTCAAGTCCTGCAGGCAATGGATAAGGCAAATCTGACGTCGATTGGAGCAGCAAATCTGCTTTCCCTTGTAAGATAGACTGATCTGCTTCTGCCAGAAGATTTTCAGAAAATGCATTACCAGGAACTAAGATCTCTTTGTAGCCATCCGATGGCCAGGTAATCAACTTGTATCGCAGATTGGGAAAGCGGTCCAACACCCTGGTCACCTGTTTTAACTTAGGTGTACCGTTTCTGGTAATTACTTTCAAAGTGTTCAACGTATCGGGCATCTGTTTATATGTATTTTGATAAAAGAATCAATGACACAAATAACGTAGATGCAAAAGGTTTTCGAAATCCCTTGTAATGGGTAAATTAGGATACCATGTTTATGGTAGGCCTGAATATAAAACACAGAAATTCATCAAAATTGGGGGATTGTTTGAGGGCAAAACTGCTTCCTTAAGTTCCGAAAGATTGTAGGTGAAAGGCTTAATCGATTTTTAAAACTCCTTCGGCTATCAGTTGTGTGATTTGGTTTCGGATCGCAACCGACTGATAAACATTCTGAGCATTGGAGCCTACTGAAATGGTTACGTGCCCCTGTTTATGAACAGCAGGTGAAACAAAATCGCACAGCATTGGCGCATCGCAAACGCTGGTCAGAATCCCAAGCTCCTCGGCATCGGCTTTTATCTGGCTGTTTAGCTCGTGGTTACCGGTACATACGTAAATCAGAAAGAAACCTTGAAGGTCGGTTTTCTCATATTCTTTTTCGATAAAGGTGAAAGGCAGTTGGCGGATTTCATCTGTAAAATCGGGTGAAATCACCGTCACATTCGACACAATTCGCGCCATGATACTTCCCTTATGAGTGGCAACTTTACCACCGCCAACGAGCAAAATTTTCTTGTTGGTCACATTCAACGAGATGGGCATGAATACAAGGTCTTCTCTTTTCATTTATTCATGGAATTTTTTTCCTTCGGTTGTCGCTTTCACATATCCTTTGCGGATCACGAAATTTCCAAAGTGTTCGTTTGTTTCCCTGGATTTGGCATAATCTTCAAGAATTGGTGTTAATGCAGCAATGATTTCCTCTTCGGAAAGCATCTCCTTGTAAAGCTTATTCAGACGGTCGCCCACGAAACTGGCGCCAAGGTAAAGATTGTACTTACCTGGTGTCCTTCCAACCAATCCGATTTCAGCCAAAAACGGACGACCACAGCCATTTGCACAACCTGTCATTCGGATTGAAATTGGTTCATTCAGCAAACCGTTAGCTTCGAGTACCTTGTCGAGTTTATCAACAAGCGATGGCAAATAGCGTTCTGCTTCGGCAAAGGCCAGTCCGCACAACGGTAAAGCTGCACATGCAATGGAGTTCTGGCGTAACTGCGACAGACTTTTGCCATCAATAACGTTGTGTTTCTTCAGGATATTTTCGATTTTTGGTTTCTGCTTTTCTGAAACCTGTGCGATCACCACATTTTGGTTTCCGGTAAGGATAAAACTTCCGTTATGGATTTTAGCCACTTCACGAAGGGCCGTTTTGGCAGGATATCCGGAACGATCGACAAGTTTGCCACCTTCCACAAAAACTGTGTAATGCCATTGTCCATCGGCACTTTTCGACCAACCGTATTTGTCCCCCAGGGTCGTAAATTTGTAAGGTTTTGCAGCTTCAGTCTCAATATTGTGCGTCCGCTTCAGTTCTGAGCGGAAATAGTCGAGGCCCAAACGGTCAATCGTGTATTTTAACCGGGCATTTTTGCGGTCGGAACGATTGCCATGATCGCGTTGAAAGACCAGTACCGCTTCCGACACTTCCACGATTTTCTCTTTCGGAATATATCCAACAACATCGGCCACCCGGGGATAGGTGTTATTATTCCCAAAGGTGTAAGCCATTCCTCCACCAACCGTTACGTTATACCCTGTGAGTTGACCGTTTTCGATAATGGCTATAAAGCCAAGGTCGTTCGACAACACATCGGAGTCGTTGCGCGGAGGGATCGCAATGGCTGTTTTAAATTTTCGGGGGAGGTAGGTTTTCCCGTAGAGTGGTTCTTCCTCCTTTTCGCCACCTTCAACCAGTTTTCCGTCAAGCCAGATTTCATGATAAGCTGCAGTTTGAGGCGTGAGATAGGCTGAAATCTTTTTTGCATCTTCGGCCACTTCTGCATGAAGGGGCGACTCGAACGGATTTGCCGATGCCATTACATTTCGGTTCACATCACCACAGGCAGCCAATGTATCCAACAAGGTATTGTTGATTTTTTGCATCGTGGTTTTCAGGTTGCGTTTCAACACACCATGAAACTGAAAAGCCTGTCGCGTGGTGAATTTGAATGTCTTATCCGCGTATTTATCGGCCAGTTCATCCAGCGCGAGCCATTGAGCAGGCGTTGTGATTCCGGCAGGAACACGAATTCGGATGAGAAAACTGTAAAGTGGTTCCAGTTTTTGATGTTTGCGTTCGTCGTCAAGATCACGGTCCTGCTGTTGATAGGTGCCATGAAATTTGATTAGCACCTGGTCTTGTTCCTTCATTGAACCAGTAAGCGGATTATTCAGGCTTTCGGTGATGGTTCCCCGCAGATAGTTGCTGTTTCCCTTGATTATTTCAATCGGACTTGGTGGCGCTGATATATTGTTGTTATCTTCCATTTTAATTTTATTAATAAACATCAAGTTGTAACCGCTTTTCTTTCTGCATTTTATTGACGTAATCCAATGCGCTGTCGTTACTCATTGCTCCCTGATTTTCAACAATCGATACCAATGTGTTTTGGACGTCATTGGCCATTTTCTTCATATCGCCACAGATGTAGAAATGGGCACCATCTTCGAGCCAATGATAGATTTCAGTCGCATTTTCCTGCAGTTTGTGCTGCACATAAACACATTTGTTGGAATCACGCGAGAAGGCGACATCCATTTTGGACAATGCCCCGGATTTCAGGAATTTCTGCCAATCGGTCTGGTATAGGAATTCGCTTTCGAAATTCCGATTCCCAAAAAACAGCCAGCTCTTACCTTGTTTTTCGGACAGCTCACGGTGTTGAACGAAAGCACGATAGGGAGCAATTCCTGTGCCTGCACCGACCATGATGATGGGTGTTTCGTTGTTTTCGGGTAGCCGAAAGTTTGGATTCTTCTCAATAAAAACAGGTATTTTGCTTTCATTCCCATCAAATTCCAGCAGATAATTCGAACATGTTCCCCGGCGGTTTCTTCCCTTGTTTTCGTATTCAACAACCCCTACTGCAAGGTGCAGTTCTCCGGGGTTCGCCTTTGGGCTTGATGCAATGGAATACAATCTTGGCTGCAATGGTCTCAGAAGTTTAATCAAATTCTGGGCTGAAAGTTTTATCGGAAAATCATTTATAAGATCAACAATGTCTCTGCCATTCAGGTATTCCTGTAGTTTTTCCTGTGATTGTGAGATGTAGGCCAGCTGTTCGTTTGGAGCAAATTCGAGGTAACGTTTTACAACATCGATCGTTATTTTCGATAGCTCAAATTCTTGTTTAAGGGAATCAAAGAGTGAGATTTTTGCGCCTTTGATTTCTACCTCTTCATCAGGATTTAAACCTGAAGCGGTAAGGACTTCGTTAACAAGTTCCGAAGTATTCACAGGCATAATTCCAGCCGAATCTCCGGGTTCGAAGGGTAGGTTGGCATCGAGTTCAATGTGAAGGGTTTGCCGTTCTGAACCACGCCCGTGCAGGTTGATTTTCTCCAGTAATTCTGCCTGATAGGGATTTTTCTTTGAATAGTTTTGTGAAGCCGAAGTTTCAATATTTTCAGCTGAAGTGACTGATAATTTTTCCCTTGCTGAACCTTTAAATGCAAGAAGAGTTGACCTCAGCCACATGTCGGCGGTTTCCTGAAAATCGACATCGCAATTTCCTGCATCGGCCAATCGGTTGGCACCCAGTTTTTCCAGCTGATGATCGAAATCCTTTCCTGTCTGGCAAAACTGGAAGTAAGAAGAATCGCCCAGCCCCAATACAGCAAAGTTTACGTTTTCGAGCCGGGAGGCGCGTTTTGAGAAGATGAATCCGTGCAGCTCCTTTGCTGCAAAAGGTGGTTCACCTTCACCATGCGTTGAAACGATCAGAAGCAAGTTCTTTTCAAATTGTAAGTCCTTTGGTTTGTAATCGTCCATGTTCTTTAACGTAGCTGACAGACCAAATTCAACAGCTAGTTTTTGCGCTTTCTTTGCCAATCCTTCGCCATTCCCGGTTCGTGAACCATAAAGAATTGTAATTGGGCCAAAGCCTTGTATTTTATTGATTTCAGTTTTACACGGTGCGGGAGCCTGAACCCCATTTTGTGCAGTTATTCCGGCGAGATATCCTGACATCCACGCCAGTTGCACTTCATTTAACGAACTGGTAAGCTGTCTGAATGTATCTGATTGTTCTGCCGAAAGAGGTGTTGCAAAATCGTTGCTCATAATTGTAATTGCCTGTGGACTTCATTCATGATTTGAGTTTTTTCGGTTCAGACATTACAATTTCATCAGAACCCTGGAAACACTTTGCAATATTGTCCTTATCTGCCGGGAATTACAATACCTGTTTTTCGTCATTCTGCATACCATAAACATGGTAGAATACTTATTCCGGAGAGCGTTTGAAAAACAATTTTCAAAGTGTCAACTTTTGCATTTAAAGTTGTCCGGTTTTAGAGGTCAAGTGGGTCTGGCTGAGTCAATTTATTCAATTTTTAGTTTGAAAATCCATCTTCTTTTTCAAAACAACGTGCCAGGTTTTGTAATCTGATACAGGTTTTTAATAAAGACAGTAGGTCTAAAATGACTTCCTGTCTTATGTGATTCATTCATAATTAACGCATAATAAAATATATTTGAGGCTGTTATAGATTGTCTATTCATTTAAAATACGTTTAAATTCTGCATATCCGTTCATTTGACCAAAATCGCCGAGATAAGCATCGCCTTCTACACCTCCCAAGGCCTTAATCCTATACCAATCCCTGTGAGCTCCTTTAGTATCGCCAACTTCATACCTGGCCAAACCTCTTACTAATAAAAGACTTACGTCATTCGGTAAAATAGCAATGCCCTTGTCATAATATTTCAGTGCTTTTTGTGGGTCCTGTTTTTTAAACATCATCTCGGTTCCTTGCGTAAAGTATTTTTTGCCCAGGTAGTCAAAACCATGATACTTATCAAGCTCAGAAAGTTTGAAAATAACGGAAACTTCATTTTGCATTGCAACTGGTTTCCCATTATTTAAGCCGGGCATCCACATTCCTTCAGTAGTTTTCAGGACCCTGATTACTTCCTCGTCAATTTCCGGTGAAATACTGTTAATCATATTGAAATCAGTTAATTTCCCGGTAGGGGATATTCCGAACTGAACGATTGCAGTACCTTGTGTGAGTGATTCGACAGCTTTACCAGGATACACAACATTTTTTCCCATATAATCTGTAATAGATTCAACTTTGCTATCCGTCAAACTCCTGGTAGCTTTTTCAACACCTGTAAATCGGGGTGGCGAGACATCTACTCCCTTTATTTGATCGGCATATTCTTTTTTCTCTTGTCCCAAAGTGATGACTGACATGGCCATACACAATATAAAAATTAATCTTGTTTTCATGTCTTTTAATTTTTTAGTTTATACTCCATTTCTTTAAATCAAATAAATTACTGAACCTCTTTCAATTGTTCGGTAAATTTCGTACAAAAACAGGGTCCGGGCATAGCAATTCCGATTTCAAAATATTTCAAAATCATTGAATTTGTTTCGATTTCTAAGCTCGTGATATCAATTTCGACACACGATTTTCAATTTCGTCAAAGGGCTTTCGAAAATGCAGAGTAAGGTTGTGGAAAAGGAAAGGTTGAATCTGCTTCCGGGAGGTTCTGTCAGTTAAAGTGGCAAAGAAATCACAGGGACTTTATTTTTGGTATGCGTCTAGTCCCATTTTTTTTAGCAACGCCTGGAAACGGGGCTCATTTCGCAGGTTCTTAAATTCAGGATAACAGTTTATAATAGGCATACCGGTATTATGCAATTCATTCATTGCCTTTTCCAGCCAATTTAAGGCTTTCTCTTTTTCCCCAAGAAATGAATAATATTCGGCAATGGCCATAACTCCATAATCGAGATTAAGCTTCTCATAATCAATGAGTAAATTCAACAAGCCTTTCATACCCGTCTGAAGATAAACTTTTTTCACCTTGTCGGCATATTTCCTTTCTTCAATAGTAATCAAAGGATCTCTTAATGCTTGCTCAACTGCTTCAGCCGCTTTCATATCTTCGCCGGTCAATTTATAAACCTTGAAATAATACCAATTGATCGGATAAAACGACGGTGATATTTCTTTCATTTTAGTCAATTCCTTCAGCGCTTCAGGATATTTTCCTTCACATATATAATTCCTTGCACTACAAGTTAAGAATATGAGTGAAGTTGGCTGAAGTTCCAAGGCAAGGTTGATGTGAATCCGACCCAGTTCCGTTTCTCTGAAGTAACAAAGCATTTCGGCATAATAGAAATGAGCGCTTGCACAATGAGGATTTAAATGAATAGCCTGTAAAAATTCTTTCCGGGCCTCATCCCATTTCCATTCACTGGCGCAAAGAAGTGCTCCTCTTATAGCATGAGCATCGGCAAGGCTATTGTCAAGTTTAAGTGCTTTTGTCAGATACTCCCTGGCCTTGTTATATCCTTCCGGCGTCGGATAATCATGAGATCTTGTACCTATAAGATAGGCTTCTGCCAAACCGGCATACGCTTCTGCATAATCAGGATCTGCTCCCAGTGCTTTTTTAAAACATTGGATACTCGAGTCTGTATTCCTCTGATTCAAGTAAAAGAGGCCCTTTAAATATTCAGTGTAAGCCTTAGGGTTATTGGTTGTAACCTTTTCAATCAGTTTGATTTCTTTCATGGTAAGAACTACCCGAAGTTCATCAGCGATCTTTTTGGCAATATCATCCTGAACTCTAAAAATATCGGACATTTCCCCTTCCATTTGGTCAGACCATATTTGAATGTTGTCTTTGGTATTGGTCAGCCGAATAAAAATCTGAAACCGGTCGCTGTTTTGCTGAACTTCCCCTGAGAGAATATACTTAGCGTTCGTTTTTTTGACAATTTCCAAAGCCTTTTGATTTCCTGCTTTTTCTAATTCAACGGAAACCAGGGAAATTACTTTCAATTTCTCAATGAACATCAGGTGGTCGAGGATACTCACGGTAACACCTTCAGCAAAATACTTATAATCATCTTCTTTGTTTAAATTTCTGAAAGGAAGCACGGCAATGGATTTATCTGAACTATCTTTCTGATCTAATACTACAGTATAAGGATTTTTAAAAACAGTAATGCTCAGAATCCAGGCCAGGACAATAATGATAAGGATGCTGACACGTCCATAAAGCAAAGGTTTTTTGCCTCGAAATCTCCATTCAGACTGTTTTTTGATTTGTGGCAAAGGTTCAGCCTCAGTTGCAAGGGGATCAAAAGCAAACGGGCTGTGGATTACTTCCGGTTCTCCTTTGGAATTTTTAAAAGCTTCGCCAGGCGGGTAACCAAAATATTCATGAAAACAGGTATTAAAATAGGCAGGGCTGCCAAATCCAACTTTGTATGCAACCTCGGACGCTGTAGTTGATTCCTGTTGAAGCATTTCCATCGCACGTTGCAACCGTACTTCGCGAATAAACTGGGTGGTAGATTTATCAGAAATGGTTAAAAGCCGATGGTAGAGGTCGGAACGGGACATTCCCACGGCGTGAGCCAAGTCATCTACTCCGAAATGCTCATTGGCGAGGTTCGCCAGGATGATTTCAGTGAGTTTTTGTATAAAAGACTGATCTATGAGATTTCCATTATTCATATCGTTGGAATTTCACAGATTAAAAATACAAAAGAATGTCTTTATAACCAAATTGAAGGTTCTATGACATTAAGTTAGGGCAGTACTGAGTGAGTTACTCCATATGACAAATTGTTATCATAGTGAAACTACCTATTTAACAGTTATAGGCCCTATTTTCAATTGTAATTTTTAAAAAAAGTATGTCTTCGTAGAGTATAACCCAGCGATGAACGAACCCTTTAATAAAGTTGCAAAAATTTATTTGTAATTCCATTTCTTTTTTCCTGCTTGTGGGGAACTATTTTGTATGTTTACGCGGACTTGAAAAATATGAATTCGGGTTTAAAGCTATTTTTGTATAAATTCACCATAATTATAGGAGGGCTAAAGATGAATAATGCTGATACGGTATCAACCGATGTACTAATAATCGGAGGTGGACCATCCGGCTTAGCCACGGCAATTCATTTAGCGGATATATTAAAGTCAAAAGGTACTAGCCAAAGAATATTGCTAATTGAAAAAGGAAGTGCTATCGGTAGCCATATCTTGTCAGGCGCTGTAATAAAGACGGATATTTTTAAAAGCTTATTACCAGATGTTGAATTCAGTGAAATTCCTTTCAATGCGAAAGTAACAACCGATTCAACGGTAATACTGACCGAGAATGGATCTTTCAAATTGCCGGTTCATGTGCCATATATGAGTAATAAAGGCAATTACACGGCTTCGTTGGGGCAAATTTGTCGCTTCCTGGCAAAAAAAGCAGAAGAAAAGGGGGTTGAAATCTATAGCGGATTCTCTGTTAATGAAGTCCTTTATAAAGATGGAAAGGTAATCGGTGCCAAAACCATTGACACAGGCGTTGACCATCATGGAAATCAACTGGAGAATTTTCAGCCGGGAACCCGCATTGAAGCAAAACTGACCATTTTTGCCGAAGGTACACGAGGACCATTGGCTAAACGATTGATAGAGAAATTTGAACTCGACAAAGGCAAAAACTGCCAGATTTACTCATTGGCATGTAAAGAGTTGTGGAGTGTTCCCGTAGGAAACATCAAACCGGGAGAAGTATATCACACAATGGGTTATCCGTTGAATCTGAAAGAATTCGGCGGAGGTTTTGTGTATGGATTAAATGACAATAAAGTGGCTGTTGGATTGGTGGTCGGACTTGAATATGAAGATCCGACTTTCGATACCCACGATGCTTTCAATGTATGGAAAACGACCCCTTTTGTTTCAAAATTTCTGAAAGGCGGGAAACTCGTGGAATACGGTGCCAAAACCCTTCCCGAAGGTGGATATTATTCAATTCCTAAACCTTATACCGACAATGCACTTATTGTGGGCGATAGCGCCGGATTGGTGGCGATGCCTTCATTAAAAGGTATTCATTTAGCCATCGCTTCAGGTATGCTGGCCGCTAAAACTGCTGCAGAAGCGTTGAGTAAAAACGATTTTTCGGAAAGGGTGCTGAGCCAGTACGAATCGTCAATGAAAAACAGTTTGATTTACAAGGATATGTATCCTGTTCGTAATTTCAGACAAGGCTTTTCAAAGGGCCTTATCATAGGTTCGTTCCATTTTGGAACGCAATTGATTACAGGTGGAGCCGGTTTCTTCGGAAGATTAAAATCGCATCCCGACCGGGAAGCAACCAAAACGTTGAGTGAATTTAAGGGTACACCTTTCAAAGAAAGATTCAAAGGAAAACTCGAATTTGATAAAGTTCTGACCTTCGACAAAGCTACAAATGTCTTTTATTCCGGCGTTCATCACGATGAGCAACAGGTGGTCCATGTGAAAATAAATAATCCTGAATCATTTAACAACATCAACATCAAACAATACGGTGCGCCCGAGCAGTTCTTTTGTTCTTCGGAAGTGTATGAACTTCATACCGACAAAAACGGACATCAGGAGATACGGATTCATGCCGAAAACTGTATGCATTGCAGAACCTGCGATATCAAAACACCAGGCGACGGAATCACGTGGTCGGTTCCGAATGGCGGCAATGGTCCGGAATTTCAGAATATGTAGTAAAAAAATGTCATTAAGTCATTAAATGGTCATTGAAAAGGTCATTAAATGACGCGAAGTAAAAAACATAAAATAAGAATTCTATGGCTCTTACAATTATAACTTTAATTAAGCAAGTACCACTCCCGACCGAAATGAGAATGGGAGACGATGGATTGATGGACCGGACAAAGGCTAAGTCAATTATCAATATTGACTGTCAGTTTGGGCTTGAAGCCGGATTACAACTCAAAAAACAAAATCCCGATGCCCGTTTGATTGTTTGTTCCATGGGGCCGCAATCTTTTGAAGTGGCATTACGCACAGCCATTTCAATGGGTTATGACGAAGCTTACCTATTGTCCGACCGTAAATTAGGCGGTAGCGATACTTATGCAACAGGGCTTGCCATATCGACTATGCTCAGGCATCTAGGGTTTACAAAAGACTCGGAAGAACCTTTTATTGTTCTTGCAGGTCGTCAAACCAGTGATGGCGATACTGCGCATGTACCTTCGCAGGTAGCTGAAAACTTAGGTAT
>JANXZJ010000097.1 GCA_025355585.1 Mariniphaga sp.
CCAGTTCAAATCTTTCTCCGGCGCAGAATCTTTTGCAATCCTGCGATCCGTTATTGACACCGCAATCAAAAACAACCTCAACCCACTTCATTCCCTTTCCCAAATTAATGCCCTATATTTGTAGGGGGTGAACAGTTACAATCTCTTTACCTGGGCATGAACCGCTTTGCAGAAAAACTCGCACTCGCAAAACTCGAAGGATCCTATATAAAGCTGCTGAATCAGATCGAAAAAATACCACTCATTATTATCGATGATTTTGGGCTTACTCCGTTAGATAACCAGGTAAGAATTACTCTGCTTCAACTCCTGGAGGACAGGTATGGCAAACGTTCTACGATAATAACTTCCCAACTTCCGGTTAGCAAATGGCATCAGTACATCAACGAACCTACTCTGGCCGATGCAATTATGGACAGATTGTCAGGTTCAGCCCATCGATTTGAATTAAAAGGAGAGTCACTCAGGAGAAAATCAATTGAAAAAAAATAGTACTTTTATAATCCCATATGACCTTTGATATAGGTGGCCTACTTTGCTCCGGAATCACTGGCCTACTTTACTCCGGAATGAGTGGCCGACTTTGTCCGGAATAGTCAAATACTGTGGGACTGACTGATTTTCGAGTCCAATACATTTCAAAGGATTGCGCTATATATAGGAAAATTGATAACCTAGACCTGTCTTCGTCGGAGCAGACTTAATTGATTGGCCATTGAATAGTGACGGAGCTAAAAACTGGCTTAATTTGATCAAGACCTCCGGTTTTTCAAATTCTTTTCTGTTTCCTTCAGGTTGTGTGCTGAAGTTTCCAAAAGGGGCGAAGAGACTCAAAATTATCTTTCCTTGTAAACAATAGACCAACTTTTTTTATTAAGATAATCAATGTCAATAAGATACTTTTGTGTAAAGATACTATTAGAAATTACCTCTTTAAATCCATATTTGTCAATAGAGTCCTTTGCAACAATAAACAATCGCATCTTACCATCCATACAATCTTTAATAAACTCTTCCCAATTAATCGGTTTGTCAATAAAATAAGCAAATGTGTCTTGTTTTACTCTATTGTTGTCATTAAGAACTTTTTCGCTATAATTTTGATATGGATTTGTAAAAGCATCATTTTTAGAAACAAAAAAGTATATTACGCTATTTGATTTATTGTAAATCTTTAAATTACGACTATCAATAGCCCTATCCATACAACTACTTAACATTGTGAATAATAACAATATTAACCAAAAACTTTTCGTTTTACAATTCATTTTTTATAATATAAGTTACTCTTAAGTTCGTCACTAATATAGTTGAAATTCACGGGATAATTGTTAAAGTCCCAGAAAGATGGATAATTAAAATAATAATAAGCCATTGTATTTGCCTGAATTTCAGTCCATGTCCTATTATATAAATAGTATGCATGTGCTTTATTTTCATCTAGGTTTATATTTATAACACTCGTTGGTACTACATTTAAATTATACCATAGACTTCCCCCATATTTATTTTGAAGAAAATGACCAAATTCATGCATTAATAGTTGACCAGCTATTGAGTGCAAACCATATTTTAGATAAACTTCATAGGTGGATTGCTTAGTATTAATTGCTCCAGCAAAATATGAATTGTAAGGGATGTTTTCAGAAATAAATCTAACATCTGCTTCAAAGAATTTACTACCCCTTTTCCCTTGTTCTGTGTTTTCAATCTTAATGAATGTTGAACCAATTTCTACACCTTGAAGGGCATTCGGTTCAATCTTAAGGATATCTGTCCAATCAACCCAAAAACCAGTAGATCCATCATGTTGACTCTCTTTTTTCACAACATCATAAATCTTTATAATCTGGTCGTAATTTCCAGCACCATAAAGATTATCGAAGCTTTTTGTATTCCCAAGGTACATGTTATTCAATGGCGTTCTGTCACCATCGCTCCAATGATGACTGGAACCAGGTCCTATCCTTCCACCTCCATCAGTACCATTGCCGCCTGGCAAGTCAACAAAGGGTCCTGGGCTGTATGGGTCGCCAAGTTGTTTAAACCCACTCGGATCGGTATATTTCAGGGGGTTGTTCAAACAGTAACTATAACGGTTATGCGACTGACGGTCACCGGCATCCGGTAATACCGGATCGGGGGAAAGAAAACGGGCCAGATAAGGATCAAACATCCGGCCATTCATATTGATCAGGTTGAATTGATCGAGATGTTCGTGCCCGGTATAACCGCGATCAAAAACAAAGGAGGTTGGAAGATTGTCGTAGGTCCAGCTTATTGGATTCCGGCGACGCCCCCAGGGATCAAAGCTCAATAGCTCCACCTTCTCGCCGTTTGCATTGGTGATCAGATTATAGGTTCCCTGATAATCTGTATGGATATAAAAAGGAGTAATGCTGTTATTTTTCTTCTCCATGATTGCAAAAATACCGTCCCCGCCTGATATGTAATGCAGTTCCCTTCTCTCTTTTGTTACATTGTTAATCTCAATCTCATAGTCATCCAGGAAATACTTGGTCTTTAATAAAGAAACTGAATGATCATAGATTTTTGATAATGTTGATTTTATCCTTTTATTATCTGCTCCATAAACAATATCCAATCGCGTCAGCCATATATCTTCAGGCCCCTTAATAATTGTCGAAATCTGGTTCAGCCCATTGTATGAGATTGTCTGGTGACTGGCTGATGCCAGATATGCGGGGGTTGGGAGATGAACTCCGGTCACCGCATGTGGTCCTGCATTCTCGCCGTATATGTACTGACCTTTGTCGGGCCCAATGTTATTCCCATTCTGAAATGGCAGGGTAACATCTGTTTTGGATTGAATGTTGCCATTATCCAGATACTGAACTTCGTACTTGGGAGATCCTCCCGAATTAACCTGCCATGAAGTCAGTCTTGATTTTAGCACAGGGTCATATTCATAGGATTCACCAAGAGCAAATTCAGGACCGGTTCGTTCAACCTTGGTCTTAAGGTTTCCCGTGAATTCATCCCAGGAATAAAATAACTCACGGATGTCTCTTTGGCTATTGGGATCGTGAGTTGTAATACTCTTAGGCAATCCATACGGATCAAATGTTTTTTGCGTTATCAATCCATTACCAAGGGTTGTCTTAGTCAGTTGGCCCCTGGCATTTGTTTCGTTAGCTTTCCAAAGAACAGATTGAGTCTCTGCCTCCTTTATCTGATCAAGGAACCCATACATATTATAACCATATTGAATCTTATATTGCGACGGGTATGTATAGAATTCCATTAATCCTGATTGAGAGTCGTATTGGTAACCAAAGGTAAATGTTTTTCCCTCAAATGATTCAGTTTTTGAGATTAATCGTCCAAGGTTGTCATATTGATAATTGATTTTGGTTTCATTTCCACCCAAGGTTGTTTTTTGTATGCTTTTTAGCTGCCCAAACCCAGGTTCTCCCCCCTCACAATAAGAATAAGTTGTTAGTGTATTATCAGGCACAAGGCTTGTTGTTTTAACTCTGCCTTGTTTGTCATAAACCGTATTAGTGACCGCTCCACGGGAATCTGTTTGTACAGTGAGTTCGCCCAGGGCATTATATTGAGAAGTTATTATTCGTGCATCCGGATCGATTACCTTGGTACGGTTACCGGCATCATCGTATTCAAACCTTGTTACAGCCCCCGCAGCATCCATTGTTCGCACTCTGAATGCAGCATCATAATTGTACGAAATGTTACCCCCTGTAGGATCTTTGACCAAATCATCATCGCCAAGGATATTGTATGTGACCTCCTTCCACAAGGAAGTGGCCTGATTGGTAATTTTGACTGTTCGACCAACAAAATCTTTCTTGATAATCGCTCCGGTTGGCAATTGTTGCTGAACAACTCTTCCCAGCAAGTCGTAAGTGTTGGTTGTCCATTGAAAATCTTTCGGAGGACTTGCTGCATGATACGGTTCAGAAACCCTTAGCAGCCTCCCTTCGATATCATACTCCGTGTCAGTATTAATAAATGTGCCATCAAACCCCTGGACTGAGGAGCGCATCAAACGACTGTATTTATCAAAAAAACTATATGCCTTGTTCCACTTCTGGG
This sequence comes from Mariniphaga sp., assembly GCA_025355585.1. Classification (GTDB taxonomy): domain Bacteria; phylum Bacteroidota; class Bacteroidia; order Bacteroidales; family Prolixibacteraceae; genus JAAFHB01. The sequence continues at coordinate 4,078 of JANXZJ010000097.1, forward strand.
AAGTACCATTGAGTCTCTTATTCGAAATTGAATAGAAAAGCGCCCCTGCAGGCGGCTTGGGATCCATCGTGGGGTCGGTCACCCAACTGATATTGATCTCACCAGATGTCCCATCGGGATAAGTAGTTTTCACAAGTATTCCTTGACTGTCATATTCGTATGTTGAGGTTCCAACCTGGTTGAGATTTGTACTGGTTAGCATTCTCCCGGTAACCGGGTTGTAGGTATAGGTTGTCGTCTGATCATCTACGGGGAATTCGGCCTTCACTGTTTTTGATGTTAAAAACCGTCCATTGTATCCATTGGTCTCCGGATAAGTAAATTCTACTTTCCTTTCTTCAGTTGTCCCATTTATATAAGCTTTAAGGGTTTCGCCGGTAATATTTCCATAGCGATCATAACTGTACCAATTTTCATTACTAAGCATCGTGTTCCCATTGGGAATATTCTCTTTGTATTCAAGAAGCGGAAATGAGGCATGAGAAGAATCGTAGTAATGATATAGGACTTTGTTCGATATGGTAGATTCTATGGTCGATTCCTCCGGCTTATGATAGGTCGTTGTCTGGGAAGTCGATGGAAGGGAAACAAGCCAGTTGTTTTCGTCGGCCGGGACAAAGGAAGTTAATACTGTTTGTTCCCAACTACAACTTTCCGTGGGAGAGCCAGTAACCTCGGATTCATCCTTTAATGTTCTCCGTTTGCCAATATTCCCATAATTATCAATATAAGCAGGGTCGGTCTCTTCAATCACAATCCCAATGTAGCTGTGTGATTCATCGTTATCCCAGTTTTTACCAACGCTTTTTGTTAAAACCGGCATGAAATTCAGTGCTCCGGTGGAGTTCACCTTGATTTCATAAGTATTGACGTTCTCCGATAAAAGTTTATCAGTATTACCGTTTTTCATCGACCAGGTAGATGTTTTCGAGGGATACAGAAAATAGTACCTGGAGTTTGAAATCAGTAACTCATTACGGGAATTTACAATCGTGCTATTATCAAACGAGGTTACCTTAGTTTCTCTGAACCCTAAAGAACCTTTTCCTAGTAAGTGTATCAAGGGGCTATCATAGGAGTAGGCCCTTCTACACCAAATTGCATTATTTGCTCCTTCAATGTAGGTTTCGCTTACTGTAATGTCTCTGAACTTCGGTTTTGCTATTGGAAAATTTGCATAAAGTGGTCCTGTTGTTCCAAAGTAGGAGTAATTGATTCTTGAAGTTATCCCGAAACCATCTACAATGCTTTTCAAAACATTACTCCCTGTGCCGTTGTCCATTAAAGTGTGAATTGAAAGCGTTTCGTAGCTTGGAAGGGCAGGTTCTGCATCCACCATTATCTTATTGGCAAGGGCGATAATGAACCCCATAGTCCCGTTGGGATTAATTATTCCAGGAAAAAATAAAATACGAGAAAATTCAAACGTCCAATCAATGGAGGAATTTACTGTTTCATGAGAAATACCATCAGGCTTAGTAAATTGAATAATAAAATACAGCTTTCCGTTTGAAAACCACAATTTTACAAAATCTGCTCGTCCGTCGTTATTGATATCCTCCACACAAAATGGAGGATCTTCGGGAAACAACTCCGGACTCTCTTGTAATGGTAAAAACCCATTTCCAAATGAAAAACAGGTTGTTCTCCTCAAAGCACCTGAAACTTTGGACAGAAAGCATATGTCGGTTTTATTATCCCCATTAAAATCCTTATAATAAACTGCGGCCTGATCTGTCGGATTTGGGATATCATTAATAATAAAATCTTTGATCTTGTTAAATCCGGTTTGAACAGAAAAGTCATATAATCCAAAAGAGTTGTAGGTGGATCCCTGTGTTAAAACTTCCATGACCCCATCCCCATTAAAATCTGAAATCGCTCGGATTGACTGGGTTGATGAAAGCATTAAGGCGAAGTTGCTTAAATCGAAGGTAAAAGGAACAGTGTTCCCGGGAGTATGAACTCCAACAAAAACTTTGATCTTCGAATCATTGATAATCATGATATCATTAATACCATCTCCGGATAAATCACCAACATAGAGCTTGCCCTTCATGGGATTTGAAAACACCTTGGCAAATGTTCCATCTGAAACATTATAGTCATAAATTTTTATCCCATCATCATCAACAAAAAGCAACTCGTCGTCTCCGTTATTGTCCCAGTCAATCGTTTGGAGTTCATTATTATAAAGGGACCCGGATATATCTATATCGGTCATCACCGAATAGTCAGGACATAAACCGATACGATATTCTTTGAATTATTCCAATTAACTGGATCGTCTATCTGTGATTTATAAACAGCAATATAGTTTGCGTGATTGCCTTCTAAATCTAAACCTACACTTGCTATTTTTGAGTTAGTTTTAATATATTCATCAGTACTGGCTCCAGCCCAGCTGTATTCAGGATTGTAAAAATCCCAACCAAAGGAGGTTGGGGGTAGTGCGAACGGATATCCATCTTTGTAGTTTATTTGTGTAATGTCCTTAACAAAAAAGTTCTTTAACACCCCCTTTCCCACATAATAACTAATTAAATAATCCCTAATGGGCTCTTCAATCTCATCTGATGTTGATATGCTTATCTTGTCCAATCTGAAAGAATTGGAATTTAGATATTTATCTGAATTTTTCTCGAGGTAGAAGGTGTGTCGGAGTTTTGGATCAATGGATGAATAGTGAAATTGTATTTGAGTATTACCTCGTTGATTGCCAAATCCGGTATAATAGATTTTTGCTGGTTGAAGTTCTCCGCTGAGCTGATCCCGCATATAGATATAATCAATTTTATTTCCCATGCGGTCAGATGATTTGCTTAAATGCCAAGCCAAGGGGACATTATCAGAATTGTTACCATCATATACCTGTCTGCTGTTTTCAGTATTTCCGTATTCTAAAATTTGTCCATCTTTTGTATAAACTAAAAAATAATCGCCAAAATTTACGTCTTGAACAAGTATTATCTTTGCGAACATGTCATACTCTGTCCGGTACTCATTGGGTGCGATTTTTATAAGATGCTGTCCATCTAG
>JANXZJ010000098.1 GCA_025355585.1 Mariniphaga sp.
GATCTGGAAAACGAAAATAAGTAAAGCCATGAACACAACAGTCATAAATTTCATGTTTGAGTCGGGAATCAGTCTGGCAATCTTTGCATTGGTTTACCTGCTGTTTCTCCGAAAAGAGACTTTCTTCGTTCTGAACCGTATCTATTTACTGGGATCGGTTTGCTTTTCCATATTACTCCCGTTTATTCATTTTCAGGTATATAACGACATGCCTTCCATAATGCTGGATGAAGTTACAGTGACAGCAACGGGCTATCAAAATCTCTTACAAACAGTATTCGTTTATAGTTCAACTATTTCGAGTGAGATTGAAAAAACAATTCAATCAATTGGGCTGATCAGGTTTATCTACCTATTGGGAACAGCAATATTCTTCCTTGTCTTTTTATACAGGTTATTTCAGATTACCGCATTAATACTGAATAACGAAAGCGAATTGAAGAATGGGATCAGGATCATTAAAATTGACCGCGATACTACCCCATTTTCGTTTTTCAACTTTGTATTTATTGACAAAAACCATGCGGATGGATCAGGGATGAAAGAAATGCTGGCTCACGAGATGGAACATGTAAGACAGGGGCATTCGGTTGATGTGATGATTTTAGAGCTTTTAACTATTTTTCTGTGGTTCAATCCGTTTTTCTGGCTTATAAAAAGGTCGATCCGGGAGAACCATGAATTCCTTGCCGATAGCGGCGTTTTAAAACCTGAGGTAAGCTCTGCTGCTTACCGGATGTTGTTATTAAACAGTGCTTTTCTTCAACAGCCTGTTATAGCTAATAATTTCAATTATTCCTTAATCAAAATTCGTATCAAAATGATTACAAAAATAAAATCCTCAAAAACAGCTACTTTAAAGCTTTCAATGGGAATTCTGGTAACAGCAGCCCTGCTGGTTATTTTCGCCTTTGACAATGAGAAGAACCAGGTTCAAGACAAAAAGACGACCAATATGCAGGTGAAAACAGTTGTAGATAAAACAGTTGCAAATGACCAACAAAAAACAAAATCAGCAGATGAACGGATCTTTATTATTGTTGAGCATCAAGCTTCTTTCCAGGGCGGCGATGTTGACTCATTTTTTAAATGGATTACCAAAAACATAAAGTACCCGGATATTGCTATTAAGAATAAGATATCAGGCAAAGTTTATGTGCGATTCTCTATAAACACAAACGGCGATGTTGTAGACGTAAAAGTGATACGTGGAGCCGCTCCTTCGCTCGATAGTGAAGCTGTCAGGGTTGTTTCCTCCTCACCCAAATGGGAACCAGCAATGCAGAAAGGGACGAAAGTAAAGCAACAATTTACAATCCCTATTGCATTTCAATTACAATAGCTTTAATATCCTTTTAATATCCGGTGGCCAGGGTCACCGGATTTTTTTAAACTCCAACTCTTTACCATCAACCTGAATTGACACAGTACCTCCTCTTTTCACACACCTCTCAATCTCACCCCCGGCCCATTACCTGATATCATGCAGATCATAAGGCGTTTCCTGGTATACGTAGTAATTTAACCAATTGAGAAAAAGAAGATTGGCATGTGAACGCCAGCTTAAAACCGGAGCTTCGGATGCATTGTTCCCCTTGTAATAGTTGAAAGGAAGCTCGATAGGAAGACCCTTATCAAAATCACGTTGATATTCCCGGTTAAGCGTTCCCCGCGAATATTCGGGATGACCTGTAACAAACAATTGCTTCCCGTTATTAGCAATAACCATATAAACTCCAGCCTCTTCTGACTGAGAAATCAACTCTATTTCAGAAACTTTCAGAATATCTTCCGCATGTATTTCGGTATGTCGCGAATGAGGAGCCCTGAAGATATCATCAAACCCCCTGAAAATCGGCAATTTCAATTCGGAATGATTGTGATTGAAAATCCCGAACATCTTTTTCTCCAAGGGATATTTGGGTATTCCGTAATGATAATGCAATCCGGCCTGGGCTGCCCAACAGATGAACATTGTAGAGGTCACATTGTGATTGGCCCAATCAAATATTTTGCAAATATCCTCCCAGTAATCAACCTCTTCGAATGGCAGGTGCTCAACCGGCGCACCGGTAATGATCATGCCGTCGTATTTATTCTCTTTTATCTCAGAAAAAGTATGATAAAAAGTATTCAAATGATCAAGTGAAGTGTTCTTTGAAATATGACCCTCTATCTGAAGAAAATCAATCTCAATCTGTATTGGGGAGTTAGACAGTAATCGAAGAAGATCGGTCTCTGTTGCTATCTTGAGGGGCATCAGATTAAGAATGATGATTTTCAACGGACGAATATCCTGGTGCGCTGCACGGGTTTCGTTCATTACAAAAATATTCTCTTCTCTGAGAAGATCAATAGCGGGAAGTCCGTCGGGTAAATTTAAAGGCATGATAAAGTTTTTAAACGAAAATAAAGATAAGCGCTTTTTAGGCGCATTACCTTTATTTTATACAAAATTAAAAATTATTTCGCTTATGCTGCTTCATATTCTTTGATTCCAATTTCTAATGGCGTTTTGTTGGCGAGGTTATCTCTTACCGGACATCTTCCTTCCACAGTTTCGAGCCATTTCAACAGGGCTTCCGGTGAAGCGTCGGTTTCCGGAATCAGATTTATCCGAATACTTTGAAAACCGGCACGTTCATCATTTGATAATCCCAAAAGCCGCGCAGGATTAATATCACCCTCAACACTTATTTTAAGCGATTTAAGATTAATGCCCTGCTCCTTTGCAACAATATGTGCAACTACATTCAAACATCCTGCAAAACCTGCCAGCAAATATTCCACAGGATTTGCGCCGTGATCTGTGCCTCCAAGTGCAGGCGGTTCATCCACTACAAAATTAAATGTGCGGGAATTTGAGACAAATTTAGTTGCACTATGGCTTTCCCCGTTGGTTGAAAAATTCAATAAACTACTCATTATTTGACGTTTAATATTATTTTTTAGATTTTGGAAAAAGCCTGTTCGAAGTCTGCAATGATATCGTCAATGTGTTCGATACCAACTGAAACACGCAATCCAGACGGTTCCACTCCTGCACGAAGCTGCTCTTCTTCACTCAATTGAGAATGGGTTGTTGCAGATGGCTGGATGATGAGTGTTCGTACATCACCAACGTTTGCAAGATGACTCACTAAAAGAAGGTTTTCAACAGTTTGCGTTGCCTTCTCTTTTCCGCCTTTTACATTAAATGAGAGCACAGCACCTGCCCCTTTAGGTAAATATTTGGTTGCCAATGCATAATTCTCGTTGCCTTCAAGTCCCGGGTAGTTCACCGATTCAACTTTAGGATGTTTCGAAAGCCATTTTGCCAATGCCAATGTATTCTGAACATGACGCTCAACACGTAACGAAAGTGTTTCAAGTCCCTGGATTAACAAGAATGAGTTAAATGGGCTGATGGCAGGTCCAAAATCACGTAATCCTTCTACACGTGCCCTGATAATGAAGGCAATATTTCCAAACGGACCATCGGTTCCAAAGACGTCCCAAAACTTCAATCCGTGATAACCTTCGGATGGTTCAGTGAAAGCAGGGTACTTTCCGTTGCCCCAATTGAAATTACCTCCATCAACAATAACGCCTCCGATAGATGAACCATGTCCACCGATCCACTTCGTGGCAGATTCCACGACAATGTTAGCACCATGTTCAAGCGGACGGAAAAGTGCACCACCACAACCAAAAGTGTTGTCAACGATCAATGGCAAATCATGTTTCTTCGCAAGAGCAGCAAACTTTTCGAAATCAGGGATGGAATAACTTGGATTTCCAATCGTTTCGAGATAAATTGCTTTTGTATTGCTATCGATCAGTTTTTCAAAGTTTTCAGGATTCAGATCCTGGGAAAAACGAGCTTCAATTCCCAGGTTTTTGAATGTAACTTTAAATTGATTAAAGGTTCCACCATACAGATAGGGTGAAGAAACCAGGTTATCGCCGCTACCAGCAATATTTGTAATCGCGATAAACTGCGCTGCATGACCGGATGATACTGCAAGAGCAGCAACACCGCCTTCAAGTGCGGCTATTCTCTTTTCGAATACGTCCGTAGTCGGATTCATCAAACGAGTGTAAATATTACCAAACTCCTTTAGACCAAACAAATTTGCTGCATGTTCAGAATTTTTAAAGACATAGGAAGTTGTCTGATAAATTGGAACAGCTCTTGATAATGTATCGCTATCAGGCGTGTGTCCCGCATGGACTTGTAACGTTTCGAATTTTGGTTTACTTGTGCTCATAACTACTTGTTTTAATTGAATTTATAATTTATTTGTTTATTATTCGCTTTTATATGCTTGTTATAACTCTGATTACGCAGGAATTGTTTCAAAAAACTCACGGTGAATGGCCTTCACTGCCTGGGTGCGATCATTTATTCCGACTAAAATATAACTGACAATTGGCGAGGCTCCAGAACAACTCATCAGAACATTGATTTGATCTTTAGCTAATGAAGTAAATATTCGTGCTGCAACTCCAAAATTTTCGGCAATTCCATTACCAACAGCGGCAATAACTGCAATATTCTCAGTAATGTGAAGTCTGCCTACAACCGGAAGGTCGATGGCGCTCACTACCGCATATGCCATACTAAGGTCCTTCTTGGAAATTAAAATATTGATTGATATCTGAGAGGTAAGTACAGAACTAATATTAATACCAGCCAGGTGAAGCGCAGTTGTTACTTTTGCCAGAATTCCTGGTTTTGCACCTACACCTGAACCTTTTAATTTAAGAATGCCAAAATCTTCGCTATAGGTCACGCTTTTAACAATTCCTTTGGAAACAATCTTCTCTGCACTTACTACCGAAAGTGGTTTCTGCACATCCAGAACTCCATAAATATTGAAAATGCGGATAGGAATATGAGGATCAGACAATGGCTCAACAGTGCGTGGGTGAAGTATTTTTGCACCAAAGTAGGCCAATTCAGCCGCTTCGTTATAGGTTAGTTTTTGAATTTGAACAGGATTCTCGACGATTTTGGGATCTGCACTTAAGAATCCGTTCACATCTTTCCAGATATCTAAAGAGGGTGCTCCGATGCAACGCGCGATAGCGGCAGCAGAGTAGTCGCTCCCACCGCGACCAAGCAATGTCGTTTTTCCGTCAGACGAAAGACCATAAAAGCCAGGCACGACGTAAACCAACTCACCTGCAAGCGCTTCACGAACGTTAGTGGTAGATCTTACAAAATCAATGGAAGCTGAACCAAACTCGCCGTCTGTAATCAATCCGATTGATTCGGGAAAGGCGACCTTCGAATCAATACCCTCATTATTCAGAATACCATTCAGAAAAATGGCTGAAATCCGCTCCCCATAGGACAAAACATGATCTTCAAGCCCCGGAGATGCGTCGCCCGTAAGCGCTATGCCCTGAAGGAATTTCCCGAGTTCATCAAGCAAAACCCTTATTTCAGACAAAATGCTTTTTATCAGATCCTTATCCTGAATATGCAATTCAAGCGTTTCTTTCTTCAGGTTGAATAGATAACTAATTGTTTTTGAAGCAATCTGCTCATCGTGACGCGCTTTTTCAAGTGATTCAATCAGGTAATTCGTCACCCCGTAAAAAGCTGATACAACAATCACAACTGGTTGCTCGTAGTTTTTGACAACCTGTATTACACGTCCGATATCCTCTTTGCATTTGAGGTTCGACCCGCCGAATTTAACGACAGTTTTTGGCATAATAATGCATTAATTAAGTAATATTAGTAAACTAAAAGAGTAGCTGCTCTTGTGGAGCATTTTGTTGAAGCCTTCAAACCGGATTTGCCCGATTGAAGGCTATCGCATGAACATAGAAGTGGAGAGCATATAAACTACAGAACAAAGAAAACTGGAAAAACATGGCTGTTCTCCCTGAGCGACTGATACACTATTTAAGTTTTCTCTTTTCATTCTGAATTCTCAGCTAAAAAATGAATTTTATTTCGTGACAAACATAGTGAGCAGAATTCAGATTTCCAAATATCTTTTAATCATTCTAAATAAAAATCCGAATTATTTTTCATCCACTTAAAATCAATCACATACAGGTGTTAAAAAATCCCTTGAAGGGTTTACAACGCTTCAAGTGTTAAATAAATGTTTCAAAGATTTGGAATAGATTCAATGGTCATTGCTTAAGTGCCGCGGCCTTTTTGATTTTAGACATAAAAGCTTTTGACATTGTCTTTCCCCTGAACTTCGCACGCTCGGCAATCGTTCCTTCAAAATTGTCATCAACGGTCCTGGTCCATATTTCCAGCCACCCATCAAAATGGCGTTGATCAATGTTCATATCAAAGTGCATAGGAACGGGATCACCAAAATAATCGGGTCGACGAAGTAAAACTGTATGCCAGAAGCGGTAAAGCTTACGATGGTGCATCTCCCAACGACCTGCAAGTCGCGCATTAAAAATAGGACCAAGGAAGGGGTCTTTCTGCACGGCGTCATAAAACTGATCGACGAGTAACTGAATATCTTTTAAGCTTGTAATGTCGTTCTTCATGATTTGACTATTTGGTTCAAATTTCACGATTTCCATACTATGAATCAAATTTTCAGGAACTTTTTTTGTTAAATATTTGTTTTTAAGGAGATAATACACCTATTTTGATCTAAAATAATTCTTATTCCCATGAAAATAACCGATATAAAAGGAACTGTCAAATTAGTGAATGGCGTCGATATGCCCTACTTCGGATTGGGTGTTTTCAAAACAACGGAAGGAACTGAAGTTGAGAATTCTGTGAAGTGGGCGCTTGACGCAGGCTATCGGCATGTTGACACGGCCACCATTTACAAAAATGAAAAAGGTGTTGGTAACGCCGTTAAAGCAAGCGGAATCTCACGCAACGAGTTGTTTATTACGACAAAGGCATGGAATGATAATCAGCGGAACAACACCGTGTTAGAGGGTTTTGAAGAGAGTCTGGAATTACTTCAGACCGATTATGTCGATTTGTATCTGATTCACTGGCCAGTAAAAGGAAAGTATACAGCTACCTGGAAGGTAATGGAAGAAATCTATCGTTCCGGTAAAGCAAAAGCGATTGGAGTGAGCAATTTTCTTCAGCATCATCTTGAAGATATTTTCAAAATTGCCGAAATTAAACCGATGGTTGACCAGGTTGAATGCCACCCCTATTTGGTGCAGCAGCCGTTGATCGATTTCTGTCATGCTCACAGCATTGTTTTCGAAGCATGGAGTCCGATTATGCGCGGGGCGGTGAATGATATTCAGCTGTTTAAGGAGCTGTCCGAAAAGTACAAAAAAACACCCGTTCAGATCGTTTTAAGATGGGATCTTCAAAAAGGGATTGTTACAATTCCAAAATCTGTTCACCAGGAGCGAATAATAAGTAATGCCGGTATTTTCGATTTTGAACTCACATCAGAGGATATCTGCCGCATTGATAGTCTGGATAGAAACGTTCGTTTTGGAGCGCACCCTGATACTTTTGTATTTTAATTTGGCATGGAATATTAATCCTTTTGTCATTCCGTTTATTCCGAATGACAGGAGGATTAGTTTTGATCACCGAATTGATTGATAGCCTCCTGGCAATCCATTTTTGGATAGGACAATCTGCCATAACTGGTTGCGTCTTGACCGGAATGAAGCTGCCGATGAAAGCAGGTAGTATTTCCACATTCTAAAAAAGCGTTCTGACTGATGACTCTTTATTTTATCCCAATTATTCACAAAATTATCATGCCAGACCATCAGCGTTTTTTCGTAATCAATTCCAAAATTATGCCAATCTTCCATTACAAAATGATTTTCAAATGCCTTACTCAATTGAACCACTGACGGAATCAATCCGTTTGGAAAAATATATTTTTGAATCCATGGATCAAGCGTTTTTACCGATTTCATATGACCAATCGTATGTAGTAAAAACAAACCTTCATCTTTAAGACATCTGTAAGCGATGTCGAAAAATTTGTTGTAATTCTTAAACCCCACATGCTCAATCATTCCAACACTAACAATGCGATCATACTTTTCGTTCATACTTCGGTAATCCATTAGCCGAAACTCAACAGGAAGTCCCTCGCACAATTTTTGCCCAAGTTCAATCTGTTCCCTGGAAACCGTAATTCCAACAACCTGAACATTGTATTTCTCTGCAGCATATTTTCCAAACGAGCCCCATCCACAGCCAATATCAAGCACGCGCATTCCGGGTTTGAGGTAAAGTTTACGACAAATTAAATCCAGTTTATTTTCCTGAGCTTCATCCAGCGTTTTAGCATCTTTCCAATAGGCGCAACTGTAATTTAGACGTCTGTCGAGCATATTTTGAAACAAATCATTTCCAATATCATAATGTTTTTCCCCTATAATAAATGCTCGTTGTACCGATTGGAAATTAAAGAGTCGCGTTAATATAAGGTTGAGAAGAACCGAAAACTTCCGTTTGATTTTTTCATCAAGTTGGGTTTTTAATATTCGGTCAAACAAATGATCGATCTTTTCAGCATCCCACCAACCATCCATATATGATTCGCCGAAACCCAATTCACCTTCGATTATTGTTCGTCTGTAAAATTCCTGGTTGTGTACTTTTATATCCCATGGATTGCAGCCATCGATTTGAACACCGGCTAAGGCCAAAATCTCTTTCACAGTTTTTTCGTATTTATTATTCATAACGCTCATTTTTAATTATTAATAACATTTACTACTACCTATTCCGATCCTGCTATTTTGGATTGCCGTTCTCCTTTCTTGTCAATAATCCGGTCAGATTCGTAATTAACACGGTTCCTCCACCAATAACAAGAAACAGTTTATTAAGATTATCAAGAATAGCTTTGTTGGCAATAAAGAGAAAAGAGACAAGGCCAATCATGATCAGGATCAAAATAAGTTTATATCCCTGCCAACTTGCACCTGTATCACCAAGTTTTTCCTTTAATCGTGCTCTTTCCTGGTCGGTAAACCTTAGTACGACATGTTTTCTAAAACTTTCATTCATAAACCTGATAGAGCACCCGCTAACGACAAACAGTCCCCTGTGAATCAAAACATTTACGGCTTTCCGATTTTTACTGTTTATAATCATATCTTGTGCCATATCACTTAATACAAATTGCTCCATAGGAGAGCAAGTGATCAGGAGATTGTCATAATACAACCGGCCAAGATCCATAATTCTGGCTATAATCCGATCCTTGATGATTGTACCCGGAACTTCCATCTTTACGAGTTCTTCGTAGAATTTCATCATCTCAGCTGAATACCGATGGAGGTAAGAACTTGCCCCAAGCTCTCTACAGATCGAGCATCTCAAATTTTCGCCATATTCGTTCGTATAATCGCTCATGATGTGTCCACATTCCGATTTGGAATAACAACCGGATTGTGGGATATGCTGATCATATTTCTCGGGAGAATAGATGACATTTACATTTGAGAGAATGTTTTTAAATGATAGTTGTAGCGATTCCCATGATTCAGAAGTTGCCGGATCCGTCTTGTCTTTCTCCTTTTCATCGCCTTTTGAACTGGCTTTCTGCACCAGATATTCCTGTATAAAATAGGGAGCATTTATTCCGATGATCACTATTTTTTCTTTTTTTCTGATCTTCTCGTTTATCTTGTCAAGTTGCATAGCCAGAGACGACTGAGAGTAGTAATCAAAAGCAAAATTCTCGATGATCTGAACTTCCTTTTCACCTGTATGCTGCTCATTCGAAATAATATCATCCTGTTTTGAAAAATCCAGGGTAACCAATTCATAACTGGATTTTAACTTCTCTTTTATATAGGCTGAAAGATTTACAAAAGGTGACCCGACTACCATAACTGAGTGTCCTGATGCAATCCGCTCCCGAATGAAGTTTCCAAAATTATAATCGGTATGCATTTCAATAATGGAAATGCCCAGCATTCTCCTGGTTCCAAATTGAATAAGATTGTAGATACAATATAGAATGAACAGCAAAAGGAGTATGAAAATGAAGTCAAATTTTTGACCCAGCGATGATTTCTCAATTGACTTATCAGTACTCAAAGGGTTAAAGATATTCGGCCGTTGAACATTTGTACAGATTCTGCAACTATCGGGTTTTTGAGTCACATATTGCTCTGTAGTAGAAAAGTAATCAAAAACAAGCGACTTTTCACAAAGCGTCCAGAATTGCTTTCCGTTAAACAAACTGTCTCTTTCAAGGTATTTTGTTTCGATGGAAGTTCTGTCATAGATTGGTCTGAAATAATTTATGATGAATTCACCACCTTGATTATCACCCACCCGGTTGTTTTTGATATAATTCCTACAGTCGCTGTCCAACTCTTTCCAGAAAGTTTTGCCCTTCACGTTAAAAGTTGAACCAACAAATTTTGAAAAAATACCCCGCTGCATCCGCCGTTCATAAATATTATTTACAGATGGATCGAGTTTGTGATCTTGTTCCATCAGCATGTAGTAATTTCTGAGTTGCTTGTTTCTTGCCTCCCGCTGCCTTGCCATGTTCAGCTGATCATGCTTTATCCCTCTGATAATTTCATGATTAACTGATGCCTCAAAGAATTTTATGGAAGGCGCCACACTAAAGGCCAAAAGCAATCCCAGAAGGAAACAAACATAGAAAGTAATGTTGCATGCCCTGTATTTAAGAGTAAACCCACTTTGCAAAACAAAAAAACAGGCCACAAAAAGGACAATTATAATTCCCTGGAAAAGAAGAATTTTAATTAAATCATTATTGCTAAGAAACCGAATGGATGAGATGTTTATCAGAATTATGAAAACAATGTTAATAATGGCAAACAGATTTCGGCCGGATGATCCTAAAGAGAATCCGCTTATAGCATATTTTAAATAAGGGAAAAGAAATGAGACCATTACCACAGCAAAAAGTAACGGATTAACAATATTTACAGGATTGGTCAACACAAGGTAAAAGATCGTGACCACAACGAATAAAATACTCATTACGATGTAAATGCCTGTATGAGTTTCCTTCGCACCAATGAAATCCATAATCAGGCTTTTCCACCCTGACTTTCTTGAAAGTGGTTTCAGCGCATACAGAGCCAGAATTTCAAGGATAATAAACATTACCAATGCTGAGAAAATAAGTAGCGTCAGCATCAATCCCTGTACCTGGTAGGCATATTCAGCTTTTTTGTCAAACATCGTCACCAGGTATAAAGGCATGGGAGCAAGCGGTTTGATATGTATCCTGTAAGGTTCATCGTAATAGTTTAAATCAATCGACCTCGAAGAATTTGCATAAATTACACCCAGTAAACTTTCGTCATCACTGCATTCTGTAATGAAATTCTCCTGCAGGTTCCTTAACTTATCGGAATGAAACAACACAAGTCCTTTCTTGTCAATGATGCAGAACTTATACTCCTCGGGAATAATTGGTTCAATGATGGAATAAAAACGCCCGGTCATCGCGATTACCATATTCTTTATATGAGATCGTTTCGCCAAGGCAACTTTCACAATTCCACTTGTTACAGAAACGATTGATTCCATGCGAAATCTGCAGGTATCATTGTCCGGGAGAATCCATTCATCCGGTTTTTTAAAATAATCGCGGCCCGATAAATTTGACGGTTTATCCACCTTTGGGAAAGGTGTCAGCAGTCCCTTCTGGATTCCCGTGGTATCCATCCAAAATGCATAGTCAAAAAATGGATAAATAATTGGTTTCAAAGGATTTTCAGCTAATATATTTGCTCTTTGAGTTAAAGAGTTACCCGAATTAGTCGTCATTAAGCCGATTTTGTCATATGAATCCAATTGTTGCCAGGCATTTTTGATTTCGGTATTTAATGAATCATTTATCTCATCTGCAAGGTCTTTTAACCTGGTTTCATTTTGGCTTCTATTCCAGTAAGCGTTGGTACCGAACAAAATGAACAGTATAATAAAACTTGTACCAAAAAACAGGGATATGGCAGCATTTAAAAGATTACCGGAGGTTAGTTGTTCCGTTGACGACATCACCTTGAGTTTGAAAAAGGGCAAACCAAGGATTATAAATGATAGTATCATGAATATAAGGATGATAACCCATGGCGCCAAACCTTTCTTTGCCTCGTTGATTAGTTCTGACTTGGCAAGTCCGCATACATACCAGGTCTCTTTTCCGACATGCATCTGGCAGATAAACAGCTTATAAGAGTTGCTGGAGATGCTGATATCATAAGTAGTGACTCCTCTGATTGCTGCCTGCCCGATCTTCGAACCGGTTGCAAGCTCAATATTTCCAACAGAAGTTTCTTTTGCGGTACCGCCTTCATCTGCCTTTGCCTTACCACTTCCCAGTTCGCTAAAAGCCAGATTTGGTTTGCCCGGAAGCGTTGAATAAATAATTGTATCATCAACGATCAGAATATAATCGTTAAATATATCGCGCTGCATAAAATCGGTCATCAGCAAGTCGTACCTGGTTTTGAATTGAACCTCTTTCCTGTTATACTTCAAGTACTTTTCTCCCAAAACAAGATTGTAATACAGAAAATCGGACTTAGCTTCGGGGTTTACCGCTATCGAGGAATCTGCCGGCAATTTAAGCCCTTTACCACGTTCATCTGTACCCTCATATTCAAGATTAAAGTTATAATATTGAATGTCTTTTCGGTTTTTCAGCAAGGTGTGGAAATAGTTTTCAGGCAATGTTTCAACCTTGGACAGATCCAGCAGGTAACCAACATACTCGGCTGTGTTAGTCCCCATAGATTTCACTTTGACCTGCAGGTTTTGGCTCATCTGTTCAAGAATCCTCGATTTTGTCGCAATAATATGGGCTTCCTTGTTTTTGGTATAGACTTCTACATATAAGTAATATCCTACTGCAAAAATGATTAATGTTGTGGCGATGATATACAGACTCCGATTTAATTGCTTGCTTTTCATAACTTTAAGTCTTAAAGTGCAGTTTTAATCTTCGATCCGGAAAAGGAATTATTTTAATTATAATGACTATTCGCTTTTTGGGAAATGGCAGGTGAATCCCTGCTCAGTTAAAATAATTTGCAAACCTTTATACTCCATGTCATTCAAGTAGTTTCAAGCACAGGAAGATTTTTTTTGATTTCTTTTGCGATCGGGAAATTTCCAGTGATATAACCTGTTCTTGCGGAACCAATTGTATCCGGTTTTCAGGAAATGGCATCCGGAGGTTAAGAAATGACATCCGGCAATTGAGAAATGATTTCCGAACATGACGCTATGGCAGAAGTAAATTAAGAAATGCCGTTCGAACATGAAGCAATGGCAGAAGTAAATTAAGAAATGGTCTCCGGAAGTCGTGAAATGACATCCGGAAATTGTGAAATGGACTTCGGAAGTCGTGAAATGATATCCGGAAGTCAGGAAATGACGGAAGCAAGCCGGGAAAGAGAATGTCCATCAAAAGTCATTAGGTAATTGGGTTAAAAACGATATTTTTAGCCCAATTTTAAAAATCGAAAATTCAACCTTATGAAAAAATTGCTGCTGCTGAATATGGCCATCCTTCTGGTCATTGTTGCTTTTGGGCAAAAGGAACGAACTGCCATCCAGGAAAAGGACAAATGGAACCTGACTCATTTATATCCGAATGAAAAGGCATGGGAAGAAGCCCGTGACAAGGTAGTGGCTGAGATGCCTAAAATAGAGCAATTTAAAGGCAAATTGACAAAATCATCTGCCGATCTGCTGGCATGTCTCGAATTTTCTACAAAATTAGATAAAGAGGCATCAAGGCTCTTTATTTACACAAGCATGAACAGCGATCAGGATACCCGCGATTCGAAATATATGTCGATGCAACAAAGTCTTGAACAAATCTTTGCAGATTATAGCACCAAAACAGCTTTTATCGAACCCGAGATATTGACGGCTGATTGGAAAGTCATTGAGGGTTTTATCAAAGAACAGAAAGGGCTGGCAGTTTACGAAAAGGACATGATTGATCTGTTTAAGCAGAAAGAACACTCCCTATCGGAACCCGAAGAACGGATTCTTGCCCGCTCGTCGATGATAAGCGGTGTTGCCAACGATATTTACGGAACATTTAAAGATGCGGAGATGCCTGCACCCGAAGTGACATTGAGCGACAACTCAAAAATAAAACTTACAGCTTCAGCATTTAATAAATTAAGAAACTCGCCCGTTCGTGCCGACCGGAAGATCGCTTTCGAAGCTTTCTGGAAGAATTTTGCCAATTACAAAGCCACTTACGGTCAGATGCTCTATGGCAATGTGAAAGAACATGTATACCGAGCACAGTCGCGCAAATACGGCTCAGCCATCGAAGCATCGTTGTCGCCCAGGGATATTCCGGTTGCTGTTTATCAGAGTCTTGTTGACAATGTCAATAAAAATCTGCCCGCTTTTCACCGATACCTTGCCATTAAAAAGAGAATGCTGGGTGTCGACACGCTCAGGTACCTCGATTTATATGCACCTGTTGTTAAAAATGTTGACCTGAAGTACACGTATGCAGAGGCTCAAAAAATTGTTCTTGATGCACTTGCACCACTTGGGAGTGAATATGTCAAAACCGTAAACATAGCCATCAATGAACGGTGGATTGATGTTTATCCGAACATCGGGAAACGCTCGGGTGCTTATTCAAATGGCGGTGCATTCGATGTACATCCTTATATCTTAATGAATTTCGATGAATCCTATTCAGATGTCAGCACAATGGCGCACGAACTGGGTCATACAATGCACAGTTATCTTTCGAACAAAACGCAGCCTTATCCGCGGTCGCACTATACCACCTTCGTGGCTGAAGTAGCCTCCACATTCAACGAAGTTTTACTTTTCAACTACATGATTAAGAATGTGAAAGATGATGATATCAAGCTTTCGCTGCTTATGAACTGGCTTGATGGCTTTAAAGGAACCCTGTTCAGACAAACACAATTTGCCGAGTTTGAGCAAAAAATCCACGAAGAGGTTGAAAAAGGAACGCCGCTTACAGGTGATTTTCTTTCGGAACTTTATGGCAATATCCTGAAGAAATATTACGGAAATACGCAGAAAACGTGTGTGATCGATGACTACCTCAAAATTGAGTGGGCCAATATCCCCCACTTTTATATGAATTTCTATGTCTATCAATACAGTACATCATTTACCGCGTCCTTGTCGCTGGCAGAAAAAGTGATGAACAATGAACCGGGAGCCGTTGAAAAATACCTGAAATTCCTTTCATCAGGTGGTTCCGACTATCCGATCAATCTTTTAAAGAACGCCGGTGTTGACATGACAACCTCGGTTCCGTTTGACAAAACAATCCAGGCAATGAATAAAGTGATGGATGAAATTGAAACAATCCTAAATAAAAAGGAGAAGAAATAGCTTACAATCAAATTATTGAATGAAGAAGAGGGGCAACTGCACTGTGCAATTGCCCCTCTTCTGTTCTGATCGGGTTATTCCATTCAACCTTAATTTCTCACACATTAAACCTGAAATGCATAATATCGCTGTCCTGAACGACGTATTCTTTGCCTTCGATGTAAATCTTGCCTACTTCGCGGCAGGCAGCTTCTGATCCAAGTTTTATGTAGTCATCGTATTTAATTACTTCGGCACGGATAAATCCTTTTTCGAAATCGCTGTGGATGATCCCGGCAGCTTTGGGTGCTTTGATACCCTTAACAAATGTCCAGGCCCGACTCTCATCGGCACCAGTTGTAAAATAGGTTTGAAGATTGAGTAGTTTATAAGCTGAATGGATCAGTTTGTTCACGCCAGGTTCATCAAGACCCAGGTCTTCAAGGAACAATTGCTTTTCCTCGTAGGTCTCCAGCCCTGCAATATCTGCCTCAGTAGCAGCAGCAATAATCAGAATTTCAGCTTTTTCATCTGAAATAGCATCCATCAGTTGTTTTGTAAACTTATTTCCTTTTGCAGCGGATGCTTCATCGACGTTACAAACATATAACACCGGCTTTTTTGTAAGCAGAAAAAAATCGTGGATCAATGCCTCTTCATCTTCGTGAAGTTCAAGCGTACGGGCACTTTTCCCTGTTAACAATACCGCTTTTAACCTTTCGGCAATCGCGACTGTTCTTTGGGCTACCTTATCATTTCCAACCTTCGCCTGTTTCTGCAATTTTGAAATCCGGCTCTCAACGGTTTCAAGATCTTTCAGCTGTAATTCTATGTCTACGACTTCCTTGTCCCGAACAGGGTTGATTGATCCGTCGACATGAATAATATTGTCGTTTTCGAAACAGCGAATGACATGAATGATTGCGTCAACTTCACGAATATTTGCCAGAAACTGATTTCCAAGACCTTCGCCTTTACTTGCCCCTTTTACCAATCCGGCAATATCAACGATTTCAACAGTTGTGGGAACAACCCGTTTGGGTTTATCAATTTCGGCAAGTTTGATGAGCCTTTTATCCGGCACTGTAATCACCCCCACATTGGGTTCGATTGTGCAAAAAGGGAAGTTCGCCGCCTGTGCCTTTGCATTCGACAGGCAATTAAAAAGTGTCGATTTCCCAACATTGGGAAGGCCGACTATTCCTCACTGTAAAGCCATTATAAATACTTTTTTTTTAGTGTCACAAAGTTACTATTTTTACCGGGAATAATAACTCAGGTCTGTCCGATGCCATTATTGTCTTATAGCCAATAGAATAGTAAGATGCAACCGTTCAATATTACAATGCATCTAATAGATAAAGCTTTAAGAATAACTATTCTGTCGGCACAAGTAATCCGAACGTTTTATGCTCAATACTTTAACCTAATTATTTATCAGATGAAAAAGATTTACGCCTTAATCCTGTTTACTGTTGTTTTATCATTTACCGGACTAACACAGGACCGGATTATAAAAATATCTAAAGACACAATTGTTTGTCAGATCAAAGAGGTCGGTGATGATGAAATAAAATACACCCAGAAAGATTTCAGGGGAGATCTCATATTTGGCATCGACAAAAACAAGGTAAGCCGGATCATCTTCAGTGATGGTAAAGAGCTGACTTTTAAAGATTCAATGAATGATCCCGAACGATACAAAGATCAGAATAAAAATGCGCTGAAAGTTGGATTCCTATCACCATTGTTCGGAGCAACGAGTTTTACCTTTGAACATAGTCTCCGACCAGGCAACAGTATTGAAGCCTCATTGGGAATCATAGGTCTTGGAACTGATTTTACCAACAATTCTTCCGAAGGGTTATATCTGAAGTTTGGATATAAATTCATTAAAAGCCCCGACTTTTACCTGAAAGGGATGCAATATTCTCATATTCTAAAAGGAGCGTACATCAGGCCCGAGGTATGCTTTTCAACCTATAGCTTCAAGTCAGATTTAATGTACGATTATTTCGGTAATCTGATCTCTGGAGGTAATACAAGAAAAACAAATACCATGTTTGCAATTATGCTCAATTTTGGTAAACAATGGGTATTTCAAGACCGGTTTTTAATTGACTGGTTTACCGGTGCCGGCTATGGATTTGGCAGCACAAATAGCGATAACCCATTTCATTATGCCTTTTTAGGAGGAAGCTCTGGTACTGCCTTTGCAATAACTTCCGGCATAAGAATCGGGGTTCTGTTTTAGGGTATTAAACCTTTCAATCAAAACAGAGTCTGAAAGACAGAATATCATATAATTGCAGGCAACTATAATGGATTCGAGCGAGAAAGAGCTTATTGCCAATTTAAAATCTGATGGAAACAGAGAAACGGCTTTTAAAATTCTGGTAAAAACTTACCAGGTGAGACTCTACTGGCATATCCGAAAGATCGTGATGAATCATGATGACGCCGATGACATTCTGCAAAATGTTTATATAAAAGTATGGAAGAACGTGGATAGTTTCAGGGAAGATTCCTCACTTTTTACCTGGCTTTTCAGAATTGCGACCAACGAATCGTTAAGTTTTCTGCAACAACAAAAGCGGCATTCCCTGGTTTCAATGAATGAAATCAGCGATTATCTCGCAGAGTCACTCGAATCGGATGTTTATTTTGAAGGAGATGAAATTCAGAAGAAACTTCAACTGGCGATCATTCAATTGCCGGAAAAACAACGCATCGTTTTTAATATGAAATATTTTGATGAAATGAAATACGAAGAAATGTCGGATATACTAAAGACCTCGGTCGGTGCATTAAAAGCCTCTTTTCACTTTGCAGTTAAAAAAGTAGAAGAATTTTTGAAGGAAGAACGTAAATAGTTTAAACCTTTTGCGATCAGGAACGTCAAAACGATAAGAAAATGAAAAAAACAGAAGAAAATATTGAAAATCAGTTCGGAAATCGAAAGAAAGATCAACCGTTCAAGGTTCCGGAAGGTTATTTTGAAACCTTTGCAGAACGTTTGATGGTAAGGATTGAAGAAGAAGAACAACCCGGTAAAAAAAGATCGTTGTATTTCTATCTGAAACCTGTTCTGATGATGGCGGCGAGTTTTGCCTTCGTAATGTTACTGGTTTACGTGCCGATCAAAAAATTCTTTCCGTCAACTGGTAAAGCTTATCTTGCTCAGCAATCAGTCAATGCCGATTCTATTGATTCAATTAGTGTTATCCCTGCGACTTTGATCTCCTATTTTTCGGAAGGACAGTTTTTAGAAGCGGTTTCGGAGATGAAAGAATTAAAATCTGACACATTTTCGAATGACAATCTTGCTGATTTTATTGCAGCCAACTACAGTGATTACGATGTAATAGCAAATAATTAAAATAAAAATATGAAATAGCCATGACTAAAAAGTCACAAACCGAAATGAATTGGAACGCAGTGGAAATCTGCGAAGCAAATATTTCGCTTGGCTATTCCATCTGACCTTTAAAAAATAAATTATATACAGATGAAATTCAGGATATTAATCATCGCGTTGCTTTTGTTTTCCTTCACAGGAATGGCACAGCGAAAATTTGACCCTCAGACGCTAGAGCTGATCAAAACCAAAAAAATTGCTTTTATGACCGAGCAAGTCGGTTTAACATCGCAGGAAGCTGAAAAATTCTGGCCGGTTTATAACGAACTTGAAAAAGAACGATATATGCTCATGGATAAGAAAAGGGATCTCGAAGAGAAGAGCGAAACTCCGAAACCAGGAATGACCGAAGCCGATTACCGTAAACTTGCCACTGAGATTGCAGCCGCACATGCCAAAGAGGGAAAGTTAATTGAAGAGTACAACGTGAAATTATTAAATATTCTTCCGGCCGAAAAGGTGGTAAAACTTTACAGGGCAGAAGGGAAATTCAGGGCATCATTAATGCATGAGTTTCGCAGAGGTCAGGATGATAAAAGAGAAAAAGAAGGTAGTAAATAAATAGTTTCGTTTAGATTAGTAAATGTAGGTTTAGTGAAGGAGGTTGTCATAAACATTCGTTTATCGACAGCCTCTTTCTTTTCAATCAATCTAAACTTAAGGTAAATCGTAATTGCGACTTTTATTATGGGTTGTGTACTGGCAACTGGTGGCTGGCAACTTGCAAAATTTCGGTCGGAATAGCAGCCTTTTCTCATAAATTCAGAGATTCTTATCTTAACTTCAAAATGCTTACTGAGCAAAAACCGTTACATTATTAATGAGACTTTTTCAGGGACATCTTTCTGCTGAAGATGTGCCAATTGCAAGTAGCCAGTCACAAGAAGTTCAACAAATGAAATAAAAAATCACCTCACCCTCCTCACCTCTTCCAGCAAGATACCGACCAGCTCTTCCGCTTTGATTAGTTGCTGATCACCGCTTTCCATATTTTTCAAATTAATCATTCCTTCGGCAATTTCTGATTCACCAACCAAAGCCACATATTTCACCCCTTTCTTATTGGCATAAATCATCTGCTTTTTCATCTTATCAGCATCGGGATAGATCTCGCTGCTGATCCCGGCCATCCGCAACTGTAATAAGAGCGGCAGACAGAATCGTTCCTCTGTTTCGCCAAAGTTTACAAACATCACCTGAGTGGTTGCAATGGCATCTTTAGGGAAAAGATCAAGCTGCGACATTACATCGTAGATCCTGTCGGCTCCAAAAGAGATGCCCACACCAGAAACACCCGGCAATCCAAATATCCCTGTAAGATCGTCATACCGACCGCCACCCGTAATTGAACCGATCTGAACATCCTTCGCTTTCACCTCGAAGATCGCACCAGTATAATAACTTAAACCTCGGGCAAGGGTTAAATCCAACTCTATTTCGGTTTCAAGGGTCATCGCTGCGAGATAGCCAAAAATTGAGCGCATCTCGATAATCCCTTTCATCCCAATCTCCGACTGACCAATGACCTCTTCAATCTGATTCAGTTTTTCTTCACTGTTTCCGCTCAATTGCAATATCGGCTGTAGCTTAAGGATAGCCTCCTCACCGACACCTTTTTGCAATAACTCTTCGTTAACCTTATCAAGGCCTATCTTATCCAATTTGTCAATCGCAACTGTAATGTCAACAATCCGGTCAGCTTCGCCAATCGTCTCGGCAATACCTGCAAGAATTTTCCGGTTATTGATTTTCAAAATGACGCCGATACCCAGATTACGATAAATATTGTCAACAATCTGAATTAATTCTACCTCATTCAACAATGAATTTGATCCGATGATATCGACATCGCACTGGTAAAATTCACGGTATCGCCCCTTTTGTGGGCGGTCGGCACGCCAGACCGGTTGAATCTGGTAACGACGGAATGGAAAAGTCAGGTCGTTTTGATACTGGACCACATATCTTGCGAAAGGAACTGTAAGATCGTAACGTAATCCTTTCTCCGATATTTTGGTTGTGAGCTTAGAACTGTTTGGCAGAATTAAATCCGCAGGATTCACAGCCGAAAGATAGTCGCCTGAGTTTAATATTTTGAACAGAAGCTTATCTCCTTCCTCACCATATTTTCCCATCAATGTTGAAAGGTTCTCCATAGCCGGTGTCTCAATTTGCTGAAAACCATACAATTTGAATACATTTTTTATTGTATCGAAAATATAGTTTCTTTTCGCCATTTCATTTGGCGAAAAGTCGCGGGTTCCTTTGGGGATTGAAGGTTTTTGTGCCATGCTTTTGTTAAAATTTTGAAGTGCAAAGGTAGGGATTATATCCAAAAAAAGAGAGTGTCCTGGTGGACACCCTCTTTATGAAAAGTAAAAAACAATCTTTTAATTAAAAATGTAGCGAAGACCTAACTGAATTCCGTAGGTTCCTGCTACTGATGTAGGATCCTGAAAGGATTTCGTAATGAATTTACCATTAATCTGAGTCATCTGAACCATCACCTTACCGGTAGCAGCATCTCTGCTCACAACTTGCAGAGGTGAATTAGTTACAAGATTCTGATTTAAACCCCAGCTGGAGTCAAGCAGGTTTGCAAAATTAATCACATCCACACTGAACTGAAGTTTGTTGGTGGTTTTACCAAATTTCATTTTGAAATCCTGAAGAAGTCTCACATCAATACGGCTGTTCCATGGTGTATAGGCTCCATTGCGTTTAGCATATTCGCCCGCATGTTTAGATAGATATGGATCCTGTGCAGCATATGCGAAGTAAGCATCGCGATCAGCAGGCGTTTTCCACAATAAATCCATTTGTTTCGAAGGAATGAACATTTGTTCGTGGGTAGAAGTACCATCCTTGTTCAAATCGCCATTGTATACATATGTATAGGCATTACCCTGATAACCCGAGTAGAAGACAGAGATAGTCGTTCCGAAATATTTGCCATACTCAACAGAATAGTTCAAAGAACCGATAACACGGTGTGGCGTATTATTTAAGGTATTACCCATTTCCGGATCATTCAGAGAATTCAGGATTTGACGATACTGCCATGCAGAGAAGGGGTCAGATCCGTTTTTACCGGTAACCTCACGACCCATGCTGCGGGAATATCCAACCATTCCACTAAAGCCAAAAACTCTTGGAAGATCAAGTTGTGCTGATAAAGTATATCCGTCACCCTTATTTGTATTGCGCATGATCACAACATTTTGAAAGGTCGTATTGATGTACTTGGTGGCATTTGTGTTATTAGACCAATAAGGACGTGGTAAACCGCCTTCAAGGATTGTAGAAGCCGCGGGGGCAAGATTGATGTTATCAAAGAAGATTGCATTGAGGTCTTTGGTGTAAATTCCTTCCATTGTCAACATCATATTCAAAGGCAGCTTCAGGTCAAAACCCAAACTGGTTCTCCAAACTTGCGGAAGTTTAAAGTTTTTATCAATGGCTGCAATTTTTCCTCCAACAACATTTTTCTGTGGGAAAATATCTGCAATAGCACTGTTGCTCAATAAGTTTTTAGCATCAGCTTCAAAAGGAATGCGTGCTAACTGTGCTTTGCTGGCAGCACCACCACTCTGGTTGATAACTAACTGATATTGCAGCATACCGCTATTTGTTGGCTGACTAACGAACCATACAAACGGAATACGACCAGTAAAGATACCTGTTCCTCCACGAATTTTAAGCGATTTGTCACCCTTCACATCCCATGAGAAGCCTAAACGAGGTGACCAAAGAACTTTAGCTTGTGGCCATGTAGATAAATCAACTTCTTCACCATCTCTGAATTTTTGACCCTTCAATCCGGGGTTATCAACTGCACCATCCAAATACATCGGAAGATCAAGACGTAAACCCATAGTTAATTTAAGCTTATCATTCACATTAAACTCATCTTGTCCATAGGCAGAAAACTGACCAAAAGAAAGTTCACCTACTGGATTGGTGAATCCGTTGATAGGATAAGTATATGCAAAACTAATTGGATCGTAAGTATCGCTATATGCTTTTCCATCCCCTAAACCATTGGCAAAATTGGTAAATGAAGCAAGATCTTTGAAGCGATAATATCCGCTTCCCTGGCGCAGATAGCTATTTGCAAAATACTGGTGTTCATATGAAAGCCCTAATGTCAAGGTATGTTTGTTAAGATTGTAAGTTGCATTGTCGGTAAGAATCAATGTATTGTTATCGACATTGTTCATGTAAGAAAACAACTCATAACCAGCTGACATCATTACGTTGCCTTTGGTAACATCGCCCGACATAATGTCGATAAATGGAAATACCTGGCTATCACTCTGGCGAGGTTGACTGTATTTGGTATAAGCAACCAAAAATTTATTTTGTAGTTGATTGAAACGACTGTTTAATTCGCCGGTAATCGATTGAAGCGTATTGCTATTATAGTATTGCGAATTTTTAAAAGACATACCGCCTAAACGGGAATGACGACCTGAAGCTATACTTGGTGATGCATCACCGCTACTGCTTGGACGAGAAACTGCAGAACTTTCAGAATAGTTATAACGAACTGTCAATTTATGATCGTTACTGATATTCCAGTCTAATTTGCCCAATATTTTGTTGTTCTTTTCGACATCACCGCCCCAGTTTTCATAAGGTCCAGTTTCATATCCGTATTTGGTTTTTAACAATGAGGAAAATGTTTCAAGATCTGAAGCTTTTACCAATGCGTTGACATTAGGATCAGTAAGATCGCGACCATCTTTATTGGCAAGCAAAGTATTACCGGGTGTTAATGTATTTTCCATTTCTCCACTCATGAAGAAAAACAACTTATTTTTAATAATTGGTCCGCCTACGCTAAATCCTGACACTTTCTTAGACGACTGAGAAACAGATAATTTTGTATCTCTAACCTTCGTACCATTAAAACTCTGATCGCGGTAGAATGTATAAGCTGAACCTTTAAAGGT
The DNA here is from genome assembly GCA_025355585.1 of Mariniphaga sp. Taxonomy (GTDB): domain Bacteria; phylum Bacteroidota; class Bacteroidia; order Bacteroidales; family Prolixibacteraceae; genus JAAFHB01. The sequence goes on from JANXZJ010000098.1 coordinate 23,684, forward strand.
GTTTGTTCCACTCTTGGTTACAGCATTTACGCTTGCGCCGGTAAAATTTGATTGGGTTACGTCGAAAGGCGCAACAGCTATCTGGATTTCTTCGATTGCATCCATCGAAATTGGCTCGCCAGAAACACCTGGCATACTACCGCTGGAGAGACCAAAATTGTTGTTAAAGTTCGCACCGTCAACCGTTACATTGGTATTGTATGACTCACGTCCAACAAAAGAACCGCTACCAGTTGCGAAAGTCGAAAGTTTGGTATAATCTCCTAAACTGCGATTAAAAGAAGGAATCAACTCCATGCTTTTGGCGGTGATATTAGTCGCAGCACCCATCTTGCTGGTATTGAATGCTGATGGTTTAATCCCAACAACTGTTACTTCGGCTACTGCCATTGCACTTTCTTTCAAATTGGTATTCAATACATAAGTCTCACCTAATGAAAGATTAATTTCTTTTAAAGTAGCATTTGCATAACCAACAAAGGAAATTTCAACCTGGTACGGGCCACCGGTACGCATTCCCTGAATAGAAAACCGACCATCGGCATTTGTAACAGTACCATATTGAGTCCCTGATGGAACATGCACTGCGACAACAGCTGCACCCGGAAGTGATACGTCACCACCTGTAATTCTACCACTAACACCTGAGGTTGTTACCTGCCCCAGGGTGGTTAAGACCATTCCTGCAAAAAGCACGACAGTCAGTAGGAGTTTGTTCAAATTGTTTTTCATTAATGATTCATTTTAATTGATGGTCAAAATTTAAAATACTGGATTAACATTTGTATTTCTTAACAATTTTTAAGTTGTTTTAATATTTCGCAAAAATAGAATAAGTGTTGAACTCAATTCCAGTTTAAGTGTTACAATAGTGTTAAATTTCAGGTCAAAATTAAACATAGAAATTCAATCAATAGGTGATCGGAATCAGCCAGTGCAATCTATTTATTAACTTATAAGGCATTTTTATTAACAATCATTTGAAATAATTAACATATCTGCACCAAAGTCCGATAACTATCTGTATTCGCGCGAATTACAAACAACAAAATACAATCGCTTATAAACTAAATAGTTACTAAAAACTATGCGCTAACTGTCGAAGATTTGGATTGAATGACTATTTTTGCGGCGATTGTTACAACAATATTTCAATGTTAAAAGACAAATACGATCAATTAATATTAAAACACGGCTTCGTCAATGAACCAGTTTTGAATAGTATTGATCTCCGCAAAGAGATCGGATTACTAAAGAAAGCCAAAAATGCAGTAATTCTTGGGCACTATTATATTACAGCCGAACTTCAGGATATATCTGATTTTCTGGGTGATTCGCTGGCATTGGCGCAGCAGGCTCAAAAAACCGACGCAGACATCATTCTGTTCATTGGTGTGCATTTTATGGGAGAAACCGCTAAGATCCTTAATCCATCAAAAAAAGTAATTGTCCCCGATCTGAATGCAGGCTGTTCCCTGGCTGAGTCGGCCCCAGCTGCAGCATTTGAGGCATTCAAAAACCAACACCCTGGTCATAAGGTGATTTCGTACATCAATTGTTCTGCCGATATTAAGGCACTATCTGATGTAATTGTCACATCCTCAAATGCAATGAAAATTGTGGAATCGTTTCCGAAAGATCAACCTTTAATATTTGCCCCTGACAAAAATTTAGGTAATTATATTAATTCGATGACAGGTCGTGATATGGTTCTCTGGAATGGCGCCTGTATGGTACACGAAAAGTATTCACTTGAGAAAATTGTAGTACTCATGGACCAACATCCTCAGGCAGTGTTCATTGCTCATCCGGAATGCGAACAACAGGTTTTGCTTGTAGCAGATTTCATCGGTTCGACAACAGCTTTGCTGAACTATGTATCAAAAAGCAATGCTACTGAATTTATTGTGGCAACCGAAAGTGGAATACTTCACCAAATGCAAAAAGCGTGTCCCGAAAAATCATTCATCCCTGCTCCATCAATCGACTCCACATGTGGCTGTAACGACTGTAGCTATATGAAATTGAATACGATGCAGAAATTATATCTTGCACTGAAGTATGAAAGGCCTGAGATTATTCTTGAGCCAGCCATCATCGAAAAAGCAAAAATTCCGATACTCCGGATGTTGGAACTGTCGAAATAATTATGAAAATATTCCAGACACAACTCTTTTTGTAGTTTAATCGTCTTATAATGGTATAAAAATCATTTCCTTTGTGTCGTTAAAATTATCGATTCAATTGTACCTGAAAAAGATATAAATTCACAATTTTGAATTGGTAAATTCAAAAAAATACTTTATTGTTGATGAGAAAGATAAGACTGTTTTTTATTGTAACCATGCTGCTTTCGGGGTTGTTCTTCAATTCGTGTAAGAAATCTAGTTCAACTACTGAAACCCCGGTTGTACCTGCGGCTCCGGGAGAGTTTGTCGGTTCGCTTGCTGTTTATTCCCAGGCAACAGATACGATGCTGGCCTATTTTCTGAAAAAAAATTACACCAGAATAACCGGTTCCCTTGAGTTGTATACTTCCGAAGATATTGACTTCAAAAAATATTTGATAAACCTACAGTCTGTTACAGGTTCTGTCAGACTCTATAAAATACGCAATACAGATCTCTCCTTCTTGTCGAAAGTGACAAAAATTACCGGTGATCTTCAGATTTCGGCATGTCCGGAACTTACTTCTCTTGCCGGTTTGTCGAAACTCGATACTTTAACAAATAATCTGATCGTTGAAAACAATCCTAAAATTCAGAATTTAAATGGAATAGGACTTGTAAAGACCATTACAAATATTTATCTGACAAATAACCCTTCGCTTCAATCATTAACTGGCTTAGGTAGTCTTACTTCAATTTTAAGCGGTATTTCGATCGGCGAAAACCCGGTGCTTACCTCGTTAGATGGTCTAACGAATGTTGAATCGATCAAAGCAAATGTAGATCTTTACAATAATGTGCTACTTTCGAGCCTTGATGGGTTGAATAAACTTAAGAATATTGATGGAAACTTAACGCTCACTGGTTTACCAGCACTTTCGGGATTAATTGCCCTAAGTGCTCTAAACGATACAATTACTTCCGTTTCTATATCAGGCTGCAACAGTCTGGCCAATCTGGAAGGACTAAACAACTTGCCGCACATTAAAAAGGATCTTCGGTTAGTTAGCTGTTTAAGTTTTAAAAATTTGCAAGGAATCACTAAAGTTGATACCATCGGAGGAACTGTCGAGTTAAATAAACTCGCTGCATTTTCGTCATTTACCGGAGCAACTGTATTGAAAGGGATAAAAAAGGACCTTCGAATCGTTGAATGCAATGCCTTGAATTCATTGGACGGATTGTCAAAACTCGATCGTATCAACGGCGATTTCATCCTCGATGATAACCTGAATCTGGTAAATCTGAAAGGTGTTGATGCATTAAAACTTGTTAAAGGAAAAGTTCAGATATTAAACAGCGATCAGCTTTCTTCGCTTGACGGACTTGAACCGCTTAAGACGATTTCGGGTGATATCGATATTTACTATAACCCAAAGCTTAGCAGTTATTGTGCACTGAAACCAGATACATTTAGTGGAATTGCATATATCGGGTTCAATGCATACACCCCAACCTGGGCGCAGATAAAAGCCGGAAGCTGCTCTAAATAAGAAGAGTTCCTGCTCCTGAATACGGTTAAAATTCTTCAACGCGGTTTTAAATACTGCCAGCATATTTAATCCGAATACAAAGTAAAACAGAAAAGCCACCCAATAAGGTGGCTTTTCTGTTTTAAAATAGTCAAGTCTATATTAATCGATTATAGCCGTCCAGTTATAAGGGTCAGGTTCAATTCCATATTGAATTCCTCTCAGTTTTTCGTAAAGCTTGACACTTACCTTTCCTGGTTCAGTTCCATATAAGTACTCAATATCTTTATCCGCATCATAAACTCTTTTAATCGGTGAAATAACAGCAGCCGTACCACAAGCTCCAACCTCATCGAATTCAGCAAGCTCTTCAACATCGATCTGCCGTTCCTCAACTTTCATACCCATATCGGTTGCCAGTTGCCGTAAACTCATATTGGTGATTGAAGGCAGGATTGAATCCGATTTTGGTGTAACGTAGGTATTTCCCTTAATACCGAAAAAATTGGCAGGGCCACACTCGTCGATGTACTTCTTTTCTTTAGCATCAAGGTATAGCACCGAAGAAAATCCATTATGATGTGCACGCTGACCGGCAACAAGACTCGCAGCATAATTGCCGCCCACTTTAATTTTCCCGGTACCAAGAGGTGCTGCACGGTCGTATTCGCGGTAAATGACCAGATCCGTTGGCTTAAATCCTTCTTTAAAATAAGGACCAACAGGCATTACCATTACCATAAATAAATATTCGTCAGCGGGCTTCACACCGATCTGAGGTCCGGTACCAATCAATAAAGGACGAATGTATAATGCGGCACCTGATTCATAAGGTGGAACATACCCTTCATTTAACCTAACCGCCTTTCTGACGGCTTCGGTGAACAAAGCAGTTGAGACTTCTGCCAACATGATTCCCTGTGATGAACGTTGCATCCGTTTTGCATTTTCTTCCATTCTAAATACACGGATTTTTCCATCCTTGCCTCTGAAGGCTTTCAAACCTTCGAAAGCTTCCTGACCGTAATGAAATGTAGTAGCTGCAATGTGCAATGTTACATTTTCGGAATCAGACACTTCCAATTCTCCCCATTGTCCATTTCGATACCAGCAACGAATATTGAAATCAGCTTTGCTATAACCAAATCCCAGATTTTTCCAGTCTATTGTTTCCATATTTTGATTTTATCTTTAAATTCCGTCTGCTAAAATACAATTAATTTAAATTAAACCTGAATGTTTTCTGACAAATGACAGAATGAACCTGATATCAACAATCCAGGGTGAATTATGGATACCATACATCATATAGTATTAATTTAAAGTCAATTACGATATTGACAATAGTTGATAAAATTTGTTGATATTACGTTCATAAAATTTCACCAAAACCTTGGTCCGACTTTTTTGTGCATTAAATCCTGATTTGAATTTTACGAAGTTTTCTTCAATTTAATATTTGCATTTTGTTGTCGGTCAGTGACGGGTTTTAACAAAAACGACAACTTGGGTTTTAATTTTATGCAAGCTACAATTGTAAAAGTCAATCCCCAAATACACCCCAAAATTTTTATCAGAAACTTGTATATTTTCGAAAAATTCTGGCAAAAATGTGAAATCACAAAAAACACTAAACTTCCAAAAAATTTATTAACCGCAATATTAACAACCGACACAAAATAAAATCATCGAATAGCACCTATATCATATTATATTTCAAATATTTAACCAATATAAATAACTAAATTACCTTTTTTTTAATCTATCATAATTTGATTGAAAAATGTTTTTTTTTCCAATCCATTTTGAGTTTGATAAAAAAGCAAAAAAACTAATTAAATTTGATATACATTTGCAAAGTTTTACGGTTTGTGTCTTCAGTATAAAATATTGATATACTGAGAAATACAACCATTTTTTTCTTAACTTAAGATAGCGAAAAGATTCTATTGTCCATGAAATCAGAAATGACAATGACAACACCTCTAGTTTCGGAAGAAACTTCGGTACCAGATTCCCCGGTTCCCATCGTTTCCGGGAGTATTTTTTCAATTTTCAACAGGAGTCTTCGCCCTTCGGCGAACTTCCCTTGCGATGATTCAGTTTATCATTTTATCAGGAAGAACTTCCCCAAAACGTCGGTTAGTGAATGGAACAGCTGGACCTGGCAGATAAAAAATAGTATTCATACCGCAGAAAGATTAAAGGAAATATTTGGAGAGTCATATGAAAATGTGATTAGTTCACTTCCCGATAACCATTTACCTTTTCGCATAACCCCCTATTTTGCGTCTCTTTTAAGCCGTTTTGCACCGAATCACCCACTTTTCAGAACGATGATTCCGGCAAAAGAAGAGTTAACAATTGGAATTGGGGAGAAGAATGATCCACTAAATGAGGCCAATGACACACCTGTCCCACACATCGTTCATCGGTATCCTGACCGTGTATTATTTACTGTAACAGGCGTTTGTGCTGCATATTGCCGTTATTGTACCCGGAGCCACATGGTTGCGAAGAAAAATAAGACACACGTTTCGACAAAAAGTTGGGATACAGCAATTGAATACATTTCTGCCAATAAGCAGATCAGGGATGTCCTTATATCTGGCGGAGATCCATTGACCTTATCGGACAACCGGCTTGAGTACCTTTTGTCGCATCTAAGAGCCATACCACACGTCGAAATAATCAGAATCGGAACAAAAATTCCGGTTGTATTACCAATGAGGGTTACAAAAAATCTGATCAAAATAATCAGAAAATACCATCCTGTGATGATGAGTCTTCATTTCTCACATCCGGATGAACTTAGTATCGAGACCAAAGAGGCTTGTAATCGGTTGGCAGACGGGGGAATACCACTTGGAAGTCAGTGTGTGCTTTTAAAAGGGGTTAATGATAAGGTCGAAACCTTTAAAAAACTAAATCAAGGACTACTACAAGTCCGTGTACGTCCTTATTATATTTATCAATGCGATCCAATTCCTGGATCTGCCCATTTTCGTACTAAAGTAAAAAAAGGGCTTGAAATTTTACAGGGGCTTCGGGGATTCACTTCCGGATATGCCGTTCCGTATTTTGTAATCGATGCTCCTGGTGGCGGCGGAAAAATTCCACTTTTGCCAGAATCTATTAAAAGCATTGATAAAGACGGAATTACGCTTATCAACTACTTAGGAAAAGAATACATATATCCCGAAGAGAATTAATTCTAAATTGGTATAATGATTAAAGTTGGATTAACTTTCGACCTGAAGGCGGATTATTTGCGCCTAGGATATACAAATGAGCAAGTTGCAGAATTCGACTCACCTGAGACTATTGATGCCCTGGAAAATGCAATAACTTCGTTGGGGTTTGAAGTTACCCGTATCGGGAATATTTTCAGTCTGGTTAATTTTTTAAACGCAGGAAAACGCTGTGACCTGGTTTTCAACATTTGCGAAGGAATGTTTGGAATTGCACGCGAAGCACAGGTACCATGCCTTCTGGATGCCTATCAAATTCCATATGTCTTCAGCGAACCTGATATTCTGAATCTTACACTCGATAAAGGCTTGACTAAGCTAATGGTACAGCAAGCCGGGATTCTAACTGCCAATTTCAAGATAATCAGCAAATTGACTGAATTACAAAATATTGGAATACCTTTTCCTCTTTTTGTTAAACCCGTAGCTGAGGGAACAAGCAAAGGAATTGATGGTTTTTCGTTGGTCAACAATCAGCAGCAACTCACAGAATCGGTTGATTATTTGTTGAAGACGTTTCATCAACCGGTATTAGTTGAGTCATTTCTGCCAGGCAGAGAGTTTACTGTTGGAATTACAGGGAGTGGTGACGATGCGAAAGCCATTGGGACACTGGAGATTGTGCTAAATGAACAGGCTCCTCACCCCATTTACTCCTATTCTGTCAAGAAAGATTGGGAAAAATACGCCAGTTATAGAATTGCCAATGATCCGGTTGCACTAAAATGTGCAGAAATGGCAGTTGACGTGTGGAAAATGATCAAAGGTAAAGATGCTGGTCGCGTCGATTTTAGGTTAGACATACATGGAGAACCAAATTTCATTGAGGTAAACCCTTTGGCTGGTCTAAATCCGACTTACTCCGATCTTCCGATTCTTGCTCGTTTAATCGGCATCACTTACATCCAACTGATTTCGGAGATCATAAATTCCGCACTGAAACGTTCCGGTTTAAAAGACAAAAGATGAAACATGCAATAATCCTACATAATCCGGTTACAAATTCTTCAAAAGAAGATGAATTGGATGTTTTAAATCAGGCAATATTTATCGAAACGGCTCTTGAACAATTAAGATATAGTTCGGAAAGGACAATTTTTGATCTGAATACCAATAACTTAATAACACTTATTAAAAAAAGTGAAGCATCTGTCGTTTTTAATCTGGTCGAAACAATCAACGAATCGGGTCGTTTAAGTTTTGCAGCTCCTGCAATGCTCGAACTATTCGAAGTTCCTTTCACAGGATCGGACGCAGCCGCCATTTTTATGACGACAGACAAAATTATTTGCAAAACGATTCTTAGCTTTAACAAGGTTGATACTCCATTCTGGGCAAAGCATTTAGCAGATATTGATCCTGAAAAATATTACATTACCAAACCCATTTCTGAAGATGGATCAGTAGGAATTGATGATGCGCTGATCGTTCGTGGCAGCGATATTAAAAAGATCCCAAAAGGATATTTCGCGGAAGAATATATACACGGTCGGGAGTTCAACATTTCGATTATTGGCGGAAAAAATGAATTTCGGGTATTACCACCTGCAGAAATGTGCTTTTCAAGCGAGTATTATGAAACAAAACCACGCATTTTGGGGTATAAGGCTAAGTGGGATGAAACTTCAATGGAATATCAAAATACGACAAGAAGTTTTCAGTTTAAGGATGCTGATGCAGAATTAATTGTTGAACTTAAGAAAATTGCAGGAAAGTGTTGGAGTATTTTTGGTCTAAGTGGTTATGCACGTGTTGATTTAAGAGTTGGAGCAGACAACCGACCAAAAGTAATTGAAATAAATGCAAATCCTTGTATCGCGCCCGATAGTGGATTTGTTGCCGCATGTAACGAGGTTGGATTGACGAATACTGAAATTATTAAAAGAATCATTGATGATACAAACCGAAATGAAGCAGGAATTTAAAACGAAAGGATTTAGAAAGACTGTGGTACCGAGTGATATCATGAGTGTTACGCAGATATTAAAATCGACAGGTTTCTTCAAACCGTATGAAATTGATGTCGCTATCGAGCTTGTTGAAGATCGGCTAAAAAATGGCGTTGGTTGTGGGTACCAATTTTATTTTCTTGAAATCGAAGGAAGGACTGTTGCTTATGGTTGTTATGGTGAAATCCCCTGTACAATTAAGAATTACGACCTTTACTGGCTGGCTGTTGATGATAATTTCAGAAACAAGGGACTTGGTGGTTTGTTGTTGGAGAAAATTGAAGCTGACATTAAATCGCATGCAGGGAGAGGAATTTACATCGAAACATCAAATAAAGAGCTGTATACTCCAACAATCGCTTTTTACGAAAAATCTAATTATCAGCAAATTGCCTTATTCAAGGATTTCTATGATATTGATGACAACAAAGCCGTCTATTATAAAAAACTCTGATTCTAAAGGCTTTAAACCTCTTCGTAAGTAATATCCTGAACCGGAATCCCTTTGTAAGTTTGAGGCTGACGACTCACTTTCCATGCCATAAAAAGCTCCGACAACCCATTCAGAATCAATATTACCCCAAGAAAAGCAAGAATTGCTTCAGCACTTTTAAAAGGGTCGGTTAACAAAAATAGGCCGCTTCCCAACGTCATTAGGGCAATCAGGAAATAAATCCATCCCCAAGCTGAGCGGGAAAGTGATCCTAAAGATCCTAATAATTGGAAAAATCCCAAAATCAATAAGATTACTCCCAGAAAGACAACAAATACTTTGACCATTACCGAAGGCGAAGCGATAAACACAATCCCAAACAAAACAGTCATTATTCCTTGTGCGGACCAAAGCCCATTCATAGATCCGGCTCTTTTTCTGTTCGATAAAATCAAAGTAACCAATCCGCTTAACACGAGCATAGTACCAATGATTATTATCACTGTTTGCATCGTTAATCCTGGAACGAAAAGTAATATACTACCTAAAGCAATGGTCAGAATACCACGAAATAAGGAGTTTCTTGAATTCGGCACAAAAAATTTCATCATGATATCTTGTTGTAAATGAATAAACAGTAACCTTTTAAAAATCCGCACTATCGGTAACGAAGTTAATGCAAAAATCCAATAATAAAAAAACATTTTGTGCGTCGCACGAAAAGCGTTAATTTGTGGCCAAATATAAACGAAGCCTTGGAACACTCCTTAATAGTCAGACTTAATGCCCAAACGGTATTTACCAGTGATCAGCATTGGCTCTATCCGTTGTTCGAACTTGAGGACTTTTTAAAACATAGCGAATTGAGCACAAGCGATCTGTTTTTGAGTGATAAGATTGCCGGAAAGGCTGCGGCCTGCCTGATTGTCTTTCTTGGAATCAAACGTTGTCATATTGAGCTTTTAAGTGAACGGGCAATTCCGGTTTTCAAAGCAAATCAAATAGAATTCACCTATGATCATCTTGTCGATCATATTCAATGTCGGACAGAAGATCTGATAACCGATAAAATGAATATTTCTGATGCCTATCTTTTTTTACGCAAACGTGCAGGAAGAGTTCAGGGATTGTCGGTTAAAATGGAGAATGTCTCAGTCCGTATTGAAGAAAAACTTGTGATCAATCAACTTAATTTTGATCTGGGACGAGGTGAGCAATTAATCATACACGGAGCGAATGGTGCCGGTAAAACAACACTTCTACGTTCACTGCTCGGATTCATTCCAATAGTTGACGGAAGCATCAAAATTGGTGATTACTTTGTTGGAAGTGATTTATGGAAAGTAAACCGTAGTATTATCGGGTATGTCCATCAGGAGAATATCAAAAATAATTTTCCGATTTCTTCGGGCGAAGTAGTGCAGATTGGTTTAGGAAAGTCGCGGATTTCAAAAAGCGAAACCGATTATCGGATTGAGGTGGCCATGCGCCGAACCGGCTCTTTTCATTTAATAGAGCAGCCATATCACTCCCTTTCAGGAGGTGAAAAGCAGCGGGTTTCGCTGGCCAGATGTCTATGTCAAAATGCAAGGGTCTTTCTCCTGGATGAGCCAACTTCATTTCTCGATCAACAGGGAAAAGACGGTTTGCTTTTATTGCTTCATGAGTTAAGTCAGAATGAAGCGCCGACAATGGTGCTGGTTTCGCATGATCTTCAATGGATTGAACAATTAAACTGGCCTCGTAAAGAGTTGAAAGGAGGCAGATTGTGTTAGAACTGCTCTCCCTCACACCAATTTTTAAAGGGTTGATCGTTCTTGCATTGGCAGGATTAACTTTTCCTATCACGGGAGTTTATCTTTTTCGTCTCAACCTCCTCCCCTTGCGTTTTATGCTGATGCACGGCGCAATTCTTGGAGGTGCCATGGCGCTTGCACTTCAAATCAACCCTTTCTGGACAACCATCGCGGTAAACCTATTGCTGGTTCTATTCATGGCGAAAACATCACGATCGATGAAAACTGATGCAGGACAGATCAGCACATTTTTCATGGTAATATCTATTTCACTGGCCTTTATCTTCATCTACAAATTTAATGTACCGGCAAAAGATACACTCACCCTACTTTGGGGAAATCTTTTCACGTTAAGCTGGACTGAAGTAACCGGGATTGGATTATTTGCGGTTCTGTTGGCAGGTTTTCAATACTATTTCCGGCGCCAGTTAAGGGCACTTTTTTTTGACCGTGAGATTGCATTTACGTCAGGGATCAACGAAAGTCATCTTTATTATGCAGTCGTTCTTCTCATTGCTATCACAGTTGCGCTCGCAATGAAATTAATAGGGGCATTGTTGCTTGATGCATTACTCCTATTACCTCCGGTTATCGCTTCGTTTAGGGCCAGAAGCTTACGAGGAATGATTATTGGATCTGCAATTTGGGGCGGAATTTTTGCAATCGGAGGATTTCTCCTTTCAATCGCTACCGATATTCCGGCAAGTTCATCAATTGCAGCACTCGCATCACTTGCTTTTATTATTATCTATCTTATTCGCAAAAAATGAAAATCTATTTATTTATCCTGCTTGCATTTGGCAATTTCTTCATCTGTAATAGTCAACCTGCACCATCCAATAGCGTTATTGCAACCACAAGCTGGACCGCGGCTTATGCCCTTGCTGCGGGAGCAACGGATATTTCGGTACTTGCCCCGTACGAAATGGTGCATCCAAGTGAATATGAGCTTCGACCGGGCGATATTGGCCGATTAACAAAATCAACCCTGATTGTTTATGCCGGTTATGAAGTGATGATTGACCAAATAAAAGCAGGACTAAAAATCCCGGAAGAAAAAATGTTGAAAATATCAACCAGCTATAATTTCGCTGAGATTGAAACATCGGTTATGCTCATTGCTAAGCGTTTGGGGACTGAACCATTAGCTAAAAAAAATCTTGAAGAAATAAAACAATTGCTTTTAACCGGAAGAAATGAAGTTCAGAAAAGAGGACTTGACAAGCAATCTGTATTGGTTCATTTCTTTCAGGAATCATTCGCCAAAGAAATAGGAATCAATCCTTCAATGATTTTTGGTCCGGCACCTCCGGAACCTAAACAGATATTGGAAATGGCCCGCACAAATGCTGTTCTAATTCTGGATAACGCTCATAATCCGGTTGGAGGTTCGGCGAAAGAGATCTTAAAAAACAGAGAATATAAACTTTTGCTTAATTTCCCCGGGCTGCACAAAACACGTACAATTGCGGATGTAATCAGATACAATATTGATCAACTGATTGTCAAATAATCTGTACGTGTCACTGAATGAATATTTTAATCATTTTCAGGTTTTTTAGAAATTCAGTTTAAATTTGCAATCTGAAACAAAAATTATTTACACGTATTATGGGACGCGCATTCGAATACAGAAAAGCCAGGAAAATGAAAAGGTGGGGGTCTATGGCCAGAACATTTACTAAAATTGGAAAAGAAATAGCAATCTCAATAAAATCCGCCGGACCAGATCCTGCCAATAACTCACGACTTCGCGTATTGATGCAAAATGCCAAGAATGCCAGTATGCCTAAAGAGAATATTGAACGTGCAATAAAAAAGGCAACATCGAAAGACCAGACTGATTATAAAGAAGTTGTATACGAAGGGTACGCACCCTACGGAATTGCGGTCCTTGTTGAAACCGCTACGGATAATCCTACCAGAACAGTGGCCAATGTTCGCAGCTATTTTAACAGATCAGGTGGTTCACTTGGAACTTCAGGATGTGTCGATTACCTTTTCGAGCACAAATGTCTGTTCAAAATAAAAAGCAAAGAAGGAGTCGACATTGAAGAACTAGAACTTGAAATGATTGATTTTGGCATTCAGGAAATTTTTGCAGAAGATGAAAACATCATCATTTATGGTGATTTTGAAGCCTTTGGTCCAATACAGAAATATATTGAAGATAATGGTTTTGAAATTGTTACGGCGGATTTCGAAAGAATACCATCCGAGATTAAAGAGTTAAACGAGGAACAAATGGCTGAAGTTGAAAAACTTCTTGAAAAATTGGAAGATGACGAAGATGTTACAAATGTCTTTCATAATATGAAGGATGAGCAGTAATATAATGTATTAATAATTTGATAATTACATTTGCGATAGAGCGTCGTTGCAAAAATGAACAATGATAACCATCTAAAAGCTCGTTTTGTTGTAAAATATCAATATTCCATTATATTTTGATCATTTTTAATCATCTTTTTTTTGCGTAAATTTCTTAACATTGCATTAACAAAACAACAATTAAGCGCACACAAAATATTTAATGCATCCTTTCACACGATGAAAGGTTATTTAGGTTAGGTTTAGGTTAGGTAAGGCAAGGAGTTATCCAACTCCTTGCTTTTTTTTATGTCTATTTCTATTATTATTCATCCAGCAGCAACTGCTTTCCCCTTTCGAGGTTTTCAAGCTGCATAGCTGAAAGTTTTGGATACTCAATGCCATGAGATTTTAATTTCTCAATAATAGTCTCACATACTGCAATCTGCATAAACCATTTATGGTCTGCCGGAATAATATACCATGGAGCCAGTGCCGTAGAAGTATGCTGGAAAGCCTGTTCATAAGCTATTTGATAATCATCCCAAAATTTACGCTCTACCACATCACGATCCGAGAACTTCCAGTTTTTTCCTTGATCCTCAATTCTTTTAAGAAATCGCTTCTTCTGTTCCTCTTTCGAAACATTAAGAAAGAATTTTAATACAATAGTTCCGTTATTAACGAGGTATTTTTCGAAATTATTAATGTCGTTGTAACGCTGCAACCATAACGACTGGTCAGGAGTAATTTCGCTGTAATCGACAGGAAGTTTTTGTCCTGCAAGAATTTCCGGATGCACTCTTGTCACAAGAACTTCTTCGTAATACGACCGGTTGAATATTCCGATATCGCCTTTGGCAGGGGTGACTTTCATACAACGCCACAAGTATGCGTGATCGAGTTCCTCATTTGAGGGAGCTTTAAAGCTGGTGACGTTGCATCCCTGCGGATTGATTCCTGACATCACATGTTTAATCGTACTGTCTTTACCGGCAGCATCCATCGCCTGAAAAATTATCAACAACGAAAATTTGTCCTGTGCATAAAGCATATCCTGAATTTTCGAAAGTTCTTTAACTCCCTCCACTAATTTTTCTTCAGCATCGCGTGGATTATTAAATGAACCTGTATCATTAGTTTTGAAATCTTTTAATTTTCCGCTTCTGTCAGTAGGAAAAATGTATTTGTTGTAATTCATTGTCAATATATTTAAATTCGTAAATAATGTCATGAATAGAATGAAACTGCTCGTGGTTAAAATGAAGCAATACAATTCATTTGTCATGTATTCAGTCTCAAAATTGCCTTTTCAACTGCACATATTTTATAAACAGTGACTTGATATAAACCAAATTTCATACAAAATGTTCAACCAGATTTTTAAGCAGTGAAGATTCGTCCTGCGAATACATTCAAATCCTTTTAGTGACAATCAAATGCATAACGGATGTTGCCCGAAACTGAGTGCCATTTTAGCTATCTTTGCACCAAGATAGCAAAAATAAACTGAATGTTAGATCAATCAACAATATGTGCCATTTCAACGCCTCCGGGAATCGGAGGGATTGCAGTCATCCGCCTTTCAGGGAAAGTGGCTGTTCCGGTTACCGAAAAGATTTTCCAATCTCCCGCTAACGAAAAACGCCTCGCTGACCAAAGGGCAAATACGCTTCATTTTGGGGTCATAAAATCGGGCAACGAATTGATCGACGAGGTCGTCGTTAGTCTTTTTAAAGCGCCCCACTCCTTCACGGGTGAAGATATTATTGAGATCACATGCCACGGATCGGTCTATATTCAGCAAATGATTTTGCAGCTCTTAATTTCAAATGGTGCCCGCATGGCGAAACCAGGTGAATTTACTCAAAGAGCATTCCTGAATGGCAAGATGGATTTATCACAGGCCGAAGCAGTTGCGGACTTAATAGCCTCAGGAAATGCAGCAGCGCATAAATTGGCAATCTCACAGATGCGCGGAGGATTCTCACGCGAGATCAATCAGCTCAGAGCCGAATTATTAAGATTTGCTGCCTTAGTTGAACTTGAACTTGATTTTAGTGAAGAGGATGTCGAATTTGCAGACAGAAGTGCACTCATTGAATTATCGACACGCATTGCTATTTTATTGAAAAAACTGACAGAATCATTTCGTTTGGGTAATGTGATCAAGAACGGAATTCCTGTTGCGATTATTGGCGAAACAAATGTCGGTAAATCAACACTGCTCAATGCACTACTCAATGAAGATAAAGCAATTGTATCTGATATTCATGGTACAACCCGCGATGTCATTGAGGACGTTGTCAATATTGACGGAACATTGTTTCGCTTTTCAGATACTGCAGGCATTCGCGAGACGATCGACATTATCGAATCGATGGGAATTGAACGAAGTTACAACCAGTTAGATAAAGCCGAAATTGTTCTGCTTGTGACCGATATCAGCGGCGCTGTTCAGCCGATCGTTGACCGGATCGTCAAAATCCGCGAGAAAATAGCTGATCAGCAGTTGATTATTATAGGGAATAAAGTAGATCTTGCATCACTGGCTTCCCAAAATCAGCTCTCAAAAATGCCCTTACTTCCACGTGAAGCGTTGGTTTTTATTGCTGCCAAAAACCACACCAACCTCGATGAACTTATTCAACTAATGAAACGGGCCGTCGATTTTGATTCCATCGGGCCGGAGGAGATCATCGTATCGAATGTACGTCATTACGAAGCGCTTATGCTGGCATTCAGTGCAATCCAAAAAGTTATTGAAGGTTTACAAACGGGTATTTCGGGTGATTTTCTTGCACAGGATATCTGCGAATGTTTGCATTACCTTGGAGAAATTACCGGCGAAGTATCTACAGATGAAATACTGGGACATATCTTCAAGCATTTCTGTATCGGAAAGTGATTTCCCTCCAATTTACCATTAAACATGTTTAAAAGCAACTAATTACAGATTAATTATTTCCTTTTTTTGTTGCCCATTTTCACTTTATTGCTTATATTTGTTGGTCATTTGTTGCCCAAGGCACCATTTTTTGTTGCCCGCAACAAATCAGGATAGATTATGGCAGTTCCTGACAGTTGTAGACAACTATTGTCAGTTACAGACAGCTCAAGACATTCAAGGGCATGAGTACAGAAATACGGATTACTAAAAATTGTGAGTATTGTGGACAAGAGTTTATAGCCAAAACCCTTGTTACAAAATACTGTTCTCATAAATGCAATTGTAGTCACTACAAGCAACTGAAACGTGAAGACAAAATTAGTGCTGCAACCAAATCAATAAAGCCGGAAACAATTAGTCCGCCTTCACCATCCATTATTAATGACAAACAATTCCTCTCCATTCAGGAAGCTACCCTTCTGTTGGGAATAAGTGAACGGACTTTTTTTCGGTTACTGAAATCCGGAACCATACCTGCAGTAAGGTTAGGTAAGAGAACGATCATCAAAAGAAGTGAAATCGATAAAATATTTATCCAATGAAGGTTACACTTAGAGAACGGGAAAAGAACGGCTCCATCAGCCTTTATCTTGATTTTTACCATAAAGGGAAACGCAAATGCGAATACCTTCGATTGTATTTGATTCCCAAACCACGAACGACAGATGAACGCGAACAAAACAGGAAAACCCAGCAGTTGGCTGAATCAATCAGGGCAAAGCGCCAGATAGAAATTCAAAACGGATATTTTGGCTTTAATGATACCGAACGCGCTGACGGTAGTTTTCTGAAATATTTTGAACAGCTAGCCGAAAAGCGACATGAGAGTGATGGTAATTATGGCAATTGGCTCAGTGCTTTAAAACATTTGAAAAAATTCAAAAAAGGCGAAGTTAAGTTTTCCGAGATCAATACCGAATGGCTCGAAGACCTTAAAACCTACTTTGTCCATGAAGCCAAGACCAAACATGAAGAACGGTTATCGCAAAATTCCTGTTCCTCCTACTTTAATAAAATTCGGGCAGCGTTGAAACAAGCAGTCAAGGAAGGAATCATTATCCATAACCCGGCAGTCAATATCGAAGGAGTCAAAGATGCTGAAACGAAAAAAGAGTTTCTTACACTCGAAGAGTTGCAAAAAGCTGCCAATACATCCTGTGATATTCCGGTTATAAAACAAGCTTTCCTATTCAGTGCCTTAACCGGATTAAGATTCTCCGATGTTCAAAAGCTGACCTGGCAGGAAATCCAACATTCTGATGAGAACGGATACTATTTGCGTTTCATGCAGAAAAAGACTAAGGGACAAGAGACATTGCCTATTTCGAAGGATGTAATCAATTTACTTTCCGAACGCAAGTCCGGTGAAGCACTCGTATTTTCAGATCTAACCTACAGCGATTACAACAATCAGAAGCTTCGTGAATGGATGATCAGGGCTGGAATCGAAAAAACAATATCATTCCATTGTGCAAGACATACCTTTGCCACATTACAATTATCTTTGGGAACAGATATTTATACCGTTTCAAAATTATTGGGTCACAAAAACCTGAAGACGACCGAAATCTATGCCAAAATAATTGACCAAAAGAAAATCGCTGCTGCTAACCGCATAAAACTGAACTTATGAAATAGCCATGATAAGAATATCACAAATCGAAATAAATATTTCCTCATGGCTATTCCATCTGGCCTTTAAAAACTAATTTATTTACAGATGAATCATGAATTAAATGCATCAATTTCAATACTATGGGGTAGTTTACGTCC
>JANXZJ010000127.1 GCA_025355585.1 Mariniphaga sp.
CGCTTTGTACCGAAGTGTTGTTTCTAATAAACTTCTGTCCCATAAGTTACTTTGGCGTTGTGCATAACCAATCGCATTACGACCTCGCTCTGTGGTAGAGTTGTTATATAGTCCCCAATCGTTTGTATTACGTTCACGAAAGCCGCTTGCAGTAAAATTCAATCCTTTTAGAATTTCAAGGTCCGCTTTGAGGTTCGCGTAAAATTTATTCTCCTTATTGTCCCTTTTATTCAATTCGATATTGTGAACCGGGTTACCCTGGTCGAAATCGGTATTTTCATACCAATTGCCATTAGGCAGTTTTACCGGAACTACGGGTATAGTATTGTAGGCCAGAATAAAGTTCTGAACCTCAGTAGGACTGTTATCACCAATTACAGCATTTCCCGTGAAGGAGATCTGCAATTTGTTGTTGAGGGCAAATTGATTGAAAGAGAAACGGAAGTTAAAGCGGTTCATACTGTTTCCTTTCACAACACCCTGAACATCCATGTAAGACGCCGATGCCATGTAATTATGGTCCTCACCACCTCCGGAAAATGACAGGTTATGGCTCTGGGTTACACCAGTTCTCATAATTTCACCAAACCAATCTGTATTGGCGCCCATATCCATTCCTTCAATACTTTTATTATTGTCTGCCGCATATTTCCTCCACTCTGCGCCAGTCAACAGTTTAGGTTTATTGGTTACCTCGTCCATCCCAACATAACCCTCGTAGCTAACTTTTGTGTTTCCTTTCATCCCCTTTTTGGTCGTAATAAGAATAACACCCGATGCCGAACGCGAACCATAAATGGCAGCTGAAGAGGCATCCTTTAAGATACTAATCGATTCAATGTCCTGTGGCGCAACCGTATTCAAATCTCCACCCGGGACTCCGTCAATTACAACAAACGGTGAACTGCTTCCTGTTAAAGAAGAAGTTCCTCTTAACCGGATGGAATTTTTTCCGCCATCTGCTACGTCACCGCTACCTGTGTTGATGTTCAAACCAGCTACTTTACCCTGTAACAAATCGGCTGCACTTGCGCTCGCACCTTTGTTGAAGTCCTTCGCAGAAACATTGGTAACAGAACCGGAAATCTCACGTTTTGTCTGTGTTCCATAACCAATTGCAACTACTTCACCTACAGCAACAACTTCGTCTTCAAGAACGACGTTAATAACAGATCTGCCATTAATCGATTCGGTTGCCGACTTCATTCCAATAAACGAAAATAACAGAACATCCGCATTGGAAGCCACTTTCAAACTGTACTTCCCTTCACCATCGGTAACTGTTCCCGTGGCAGTTCCTTTCACCACAATAGAGGCCCCCGGAATGGAAGAACCACTCTTATCGGTTACTTTACCAGTGATTGTCTTCTGTTGCGCAAAAGCCATACCGGTTGTCAATACCATCAGAAGAACCATGGAAAGTAACATCCTGGTCCATTTCCCCTTTGGTAGAAAAATCAGATTTCTTTGTTTCATAAATACATAAACTTTAAAATTAGTTAATAAAGACATAAGAACGCGTAATTTATTATTTGATCATATTTATATTTTTGAACGTATTTTTGGAACTTACGAGGTACTTTCGACTAATTCTTCTTTTGAAAATTATAAAAGTGACGGCAGATTTATTTTTTGTTTCGCAGATTAACTATAAAATAAAAACTTAAATTTCAATCGCTTGCTTATGGTTTTTTCATGTTGGTATTACAAAGCTAAAATAAATTAACAAATATTTAAAGCAATTAACATTTCAATTTCATGAATTTTATTATGCAAACGTTTGCGCCAGACATGTTATACAACATACTTTTATTTTTTTGAACTTTACGCTTAAATTCATGTCAGATTTAATAGAAAATTAGTTACTAATAGCCCTGATTTTGCTTTATATTTTCATTTACATCAATTGCAGAAGTAGGTACCGGGAAAAGCGATTTTTGAATATTCGTTGCCGGTTTTTCCTGCCATACATCCCCAAACCGGCCAAACCGCACGAGATCCTGACGTCTTAATCCTTCCCAATAGAGTTCGTAACCCCTCTCTTTCAGAATCGCATCCAAAGTTGCGACGGTAAGTAAAGGAAGCATTTTGCCCACCGCACTTCTCCTGGCTCTTATATAGTTAATGTCAGCAAGTGCTCCGGCTGCATCTCCGTTTCTCAACTTCGCCTCAGCTCTGACGAGATAAATATCTGATATCCTGATTATCGGAACATCATTTGGAGATGAAAACTGTCTTTCAGTCGAAGGATTCGGGGCAAACTTGATAACCCTGATTCCGGCATTCTCAGGAGAACCTGCCAAACTTACTTCCGGAATAAAAATCAACGGTTCGTTATTTCTCATTTTCAAAGGAGTGCCATCAACGCCAAACTGCTGTCCAACAAGAAAACCCTGGTTAAATCCGGTCTGAGGCTTGATTCTTGCGTCATAATAACGGGCATCTTCAACCTTGTTCCAGGTATTGAAAAATGTAGAAGTTGTGGTTGGACCATTCCAGAGGCTTGTGTAATTTCCAAATACCTGCGAATAATGTAATGTAAAATTGACCCAGGCACTTCCACTTCCCATATCCACCCTATCATCCATCGGGACTCTCAAAATAAACTCTGGATGTTCAGCCACATCTTTCTGAAACATTGACCAATAATCAGTTGCAACTGCATAGTCGCTGCTGCCAATAACCAAATCAGCATATTGAATGGCCTCTGTCCATTTTGGTTCGCCTGCGTAAATTTCATAATTGAGGTAAATTTTGGCAAGTAAAGCATTTGCAGCTCCAACAGTCACTCTGTCTGATCCAACCTCCGATTTAGTTTTAAGCCTCGGAATCACCGCTTTTATCTCGGCGATCATATAATCAGTAGCCTCTTTTCGTGACAGAACTTTTGGGGTGACCGAAAAATCAACCTCTGAAGCTTCACGAAACGGAACCTGACCAAAAAGGTCGTTGATAAGGTACATATAGTAAGCACGCAGGAAACGGGCTTCACAGATATATCTCCCGGTAGTTTCGTTCTGTGCAAATTTTCCGATGTAAAAAATTGCCGTATTTGCCCTCGAAACACCCTGACTCAAATTTTCCCAGACAGCCTTCAGTTTTCCGTGATCGGCCGTCCAGGTTTGAAGATGCAATTGCTGCCAATCGCCATTGTCGTACCAGTCGGTCCCCCTTGTGGGTATAATAACCTCATCAGAAGTCACTTCCTGCAGTGCCCAGTAACTGTCCCATTCAATTGTTCGCCTTAAGCTTGCATAGGGCGGATTAATTAATGACTCAATATTTACCGGATCATTGATCAGGTCTGCGCCCAACTGTTCATCAAGGATTTTCTCCTGAAGATCTGTACAGGATAAAGCTCCAAAAAATGCCAGTGTAACCAATGAAAGTAATAACTTATAAGGGCTCATTGTTTTGTCACTTAAGATTAGAATTGCAGATTAAGACCCAGGGTAAATGTTCTTGCCTTTGGATATGCTGTATAATCCATACCTAAAGAAGGAACTCCATTCTGACTGGCATTAATACTTACTTCGGGATCAAAACCAGTATATTTGGTGATTACAAGGAGATTGTTTCCTGTCGCATAAATCCTTGCGCTTGTTAGCCATTTGATCTGTTTTGATTTACAGGTATAACCGATCGTCACATTTGATAGTCTTAAATACGAGGCATCTTCAACAAACCTGGAAGAAAACGCGTTGGCATTTGCCGGTGATTCATTGGATTTAAATATCGTCGTTGTTACGTTTGACCCGTTATCAAGTGCTCCCTTTACAAATAATGCATTGGCAGCGTTGTTGTAAACCTTATTTCCCTGTGTTCCATACCAGAACATACTGAAGTCGAATCCATTAAAATCCAAACTGGAATTGAGGCTATATGTAAAGCGGGGTAACGCAGTGCCTAAATTCTCTTTTACCTGGGCACCAGTCGCATCTTTTTTGTAAATACTCATTCCATTTGCATCAAGACCCTGGTAAACCAATCCGTAAAAGGTCCCGATCGGTTGGCCATTTGTAATAATCTGAACCCTTGTTCCTGACAATCCCTGTCCGCTGGCATTGCCAGTTTCGATCAGTTTTACAGGAAGATTTTTTACTTCATTTTTAATTGTCGCAAAATTGACGCCTAAATCCCACATCAACTTTTCTTGTCTGATTACCTGGGCATTAAGCCCCAGCTCAAGGCCGTTATTAATAATCATTAGACCAGGAACATTTTGCCACTGAGTCTGGGCGGCAGCCGGAGCTTTTGCCGGAATCTCGAGTAAAACATCCTTCGTTTGTTTATTGAATATATCAATGGTTCCGGTTAATTTATTACTCCAGAAGCCAAAGTCAATCCCTAAGTTGGCCTGATAAGTTGTTTCCCATTGAATATCTGGGTTTGGCGTTCTTAAAAAGGTGATCCCCGGCGTAAGCGTATTGTTAAAATATCCATTTGCAGAAGGAGTTGTACCCACCGCCAACAGCGAAATCTTATCTGGAATTTCCTGATTTCCTGTTACGCCATAACCAAACCTCATTTTCAGATCACTAATGACGTCCTGATCTTTCATAAACTGCTCTTCAGATGTTCTCCATGCAAATGCCGCTGATGGAAAAAATCCGTATTTTCTATTCTTTCCAAATTTGGAAGAACCGTCATAACGACCTGTTACTGTAAACAGGTATTTATCAACATAACTGTAATTTGCTCTTCCAAAGAAAGATTGAAGTTCCCTTTCATAAGCTGAAGAACTTACAACCGCTTCGGAGAACTTACCATATTGCAGATTGTCGGTATATTTAATATCCTTGACTACAAATCCATAGACACGCAATTCATTGGTCGATACCCGAATATTTTGGTAAGCATGACCAGCAAGGAAATTAAAATTGTGCTGATCACCGACTCTCAGCGTATAAGTGAAGTAGTTTTCTACCAACCTGTTATTTGCAGTGATCTTATTGATATTTGCCTCACCCTTATTGACCATATAGGACAACTCCTGATCCTGGTTCACCCTGCGCTCGGCATTCGTACGGTCAAAACCAATATTGAGTTTGTATCTTAAGTCTTTAATAACTTCAATTTCAGCCGAAAAATTAGCAAGTACACGATCTGTTTTTGTGATGTCATCAACCAGGTTGATCATTGCAGCCGGATTCCGCTGATCTTTTGAATATTGGAAATAAGACCCATCAGCATTTCGTATCGGATAGGTCGGATTAGACTTAAGTGCGGTAAGAATCACATCACCTTCGAAACCACCAGTTTCGGAGATTGGCACCCTAAAATCCTCAACATGTGAGGCAATGATACTTGAAACAATATTTAACCGGTTGTTGAACGAACTTTGTGCGACTTTAAGTTTTCCGTTTAATTTTTCAACGCCGGTTTTATTGACAATACCTTCCTGATTCAGGTATCCCAAAGAGGATTGATAGGTGAAATTATCAGTTCCGCCGCCAAATGAGAGGTTATGGTTTTGAATTACAGCAGTGCGGAAGATTTCATTCTGCCAATCAACACTGGCGCCATTATCTAGCAATGCCGATCCGTTTGCTTTTCGGTATGATTTGAATTGCGCAGCACTCAGAATATCCATTTTTTCCCGGATTTGCGAAATACCGGTATAGCCATCGTAAGTGATTTTCCCGGTACCCTTTTTCCCCCTTTTAGTTGTAATCAGAACAACACCATTTGCACCTCGCGCACCATATATAGCGGTCGATGAAGCATCTTTCAGAATATCAATTGATTCAATATCCTCAGGGTTCAGAAAACTTATCGGATTCTTCTTACTGCTTTCATTGATACCAGCTGCTGTACCACCATTAGGAGTGATATCGGCATTGTCAAGCGGAACACCATCAATCACATAAAGAGGCTCCTGACCTGAGCGTATTGAGTTCGAACCTCTGATACGAACACTCATTCCAGACCCGGGTTCACCATTGTTCTGTATAATATTTACGCCTGATATACGACCTTGCATCATTTCTGCCGGTGAAGTTGCAATGCTTTTGTTCATCTTTTCGCTGGTCAATCGAGAGGTTGCACCAGTTTGATCGGATTTCCGCAAAGTACCATAACCCACAGCCACAACTTCATCAATTGCGTATGCTTCCTCTTCCAGCGTGACCATGAATATCGTCTTCCCGGACATATCCAATTCCTGTGTTTTCATACCAACAAAAGAAATAACCAGGGTTTTGGCATCAACAGGAATAAAAAATTGAAAATTTCCATCAAAGTCAGTTGTGATACCAGTTGTGGTTCCTTTCGCCATAACTGTTGCCCCAGGTATTGGCTGACCTTTTGCATCGGTCACATTACCTGTGACTTCTTTCTTCTGAAGCTGTTGCTGTTCAGACAGAATCGGAACAATCACTTTTTCTTTAAGTATAATCTGCCGGTCGCGGACTTCGTAATCGATGTTAGTTTGTGTACAGATTGATTTGAGTATCACTTCAAATTCCGCATTCTGAAAATCAACCGAGATTGCTTTTGAACCGTAAAAAATATCATCCTTGTACAAAAAAATATAGTCGGTTTTCTTCTCAATACTCGCCAATACCTCATGGATATTGGCCTTGTTAAATTTAAGTGAAAGCCTCACCTGTGAAAAGCTTTTGCCATAAGAAGCAAGGACCAAAAAGGTTAACAGTATGGTACGTTTCATCTTTCCTAGTCTTAGTCGCATCTCATCCCCTAACGAGAACAAGAATTCTTGTTTTTTTTTCATATTTTTGACTCGTTAAATGGCACATTAAAACTAAATTTAACACTTCACTAAACCGGTGAGTGCTCGAACACTCACTGGTTTTTTTACCTTACAACCTCATAGAGGTCATCTCCCTTTTTAAGAATTTTTATTGATGCTGTTGTAGCTATGCGGCGGCATATTTCATCTTTATCTTCATTTAGTTCAAGTTTTCCGGAGATTCGCAGACCACCCAACAATGGATCACTGAAGTGGAAACGAATATTATAAAAGCGTTCGACCTGTTTAAGAATGCGGTTCAGATCGGTACTTTCAAATTTAAGAATACCAGCTGTCCACAATGTATAATTATCTGTTTCAACAGTCTTTACATTCGTCATTTTAGTAGTTTTATCAAACGACGCCATCTGATCGGGTATTAGATCTGTGGCTTTGTCAAAAAAACCGGCATTGTTCTGCCCAAGGCTTACTTTCCCTTCAGCCAGTACGGTTTCAATCACGTTATCTGCAGGATAGGCCGATACATTAAACCGGGTTCCCAATACTTTTATGCGAAGATCACCGACCATAACAATGAATGGATGGTTTACATCGTGTTTCACCTCAAAAAAAGCTTCTCCTACCAAATAGACTTCGCGCGTTTCACCACTAAAATTTTCGGGATAGATTAACCTGCTACCGGCATTTAAAAATACTTTGGTCCTATCGGGTAAAATAACCTCCGATGTTTTTCCATAAGGGATAATTAATTGATTCATTGCCAAATTCCTGGCAGGTTTCGACTGGTCAATGTTTATTGTATCCTTGTTGACCACCAATTTGCCATCTGCCTCGTATTGAAGGATTGATTTATCAGCTGTAAGTGTAATATCCTCGCCATTTGCACGGATTAATTTGGCAGAATTTCCTGAAATAGGCTCCGTTAGTTTCTGAGCATAATTTTGAAGATCGAAATGATTGGGTTTATAGAATAACAGCGCACCTATTGAGAAGAACAACAACGCAACCGCAGCATATTTCAGTAACCCCGGAATAAAGCGCATTGCTTTTCCGGCATGCTGCTTTTCTTCAACTTGTTTTAACACCTTTGAAAACAACATAATTTTCTCGGATTCAGGCAGTTCATCGTTAGACGTCCTGAATTTCATCAGAATTTTTCGTGCTAATTGAATATTCCTTTTTTCTTCCGGATGTTCAGTTTCAAACTGGCTCCACCATTCTTCAAGTTCGGTATTCGGATGAAATACCCAGGCAATAAAATTTATGTTTTCAATGTATTTGCTTAGATGCGCCATGCGTTGTTAGTTGTTACACCTTTAAAGGGAACGAACTGTTAAAACATGGACAGATTATTTAACTTTTTTTTAACAAGAAGGTAAATAATACTGTTACGGTCTGGGTACTAATAATTTCGCGGACTGTTTTTAACGCGCGATGAACCTGTTTTCGCACTGATTCAACTGTAATATCCAAAATGGCGGCAATTTCCCCGTATTCGAGTGATTCGTTGTAACGCAAATAGACAGCCTCTTTTTGTTTTGCCGGCAGTTGCCGGATCGCATCCGACACTTTACGGTTGATTTCCTCGTCCTTTTCCTGCTCTATGATTTGAAATTCAATACTGTATTGAGGCTCAAAATCAACAGATTCGTTAAACTCGTGGGTAACCTTTCTTCCGGCCTTTAATTTTTTGATCAGATTTCGCTTGAGGGCCAGCAACAGGTAAAACTTCAGGTTTTCAGGTGCAATCCTGATTTTTTCGCGGTTCAGAAAGAGTTCCAGAAAAAGATCCTGCAAGGCATCCTTAACGACGTCTTTATCTTTACACAACTTTATACCATAATTGTAAAGCGTGTTAATGTGGTGGTTGTATAATACGGCAAAGGCCTCCTGGTCTCCCGATTTAAAACGAGTCCAGATAACCAGCCAATATTCATTGTTGACTTCTTTACTCATTTGGTTAAGTCAGATAAATACTCCGGAGCAAATGGTTTACTAAACCAATTGCAATATCAAGGATAATAAGTCCAAAAATAGTTAAATAATGATATAAACTGGAAACCAAATTAAATCATCGGAATGAAATCTAATCGGGATAAGTGATCTCCATTTCACTTTAAGAAAAAAGGATGATCGTTGATCACCCTTTTTTTCCAGATTATTTCTTTTGCCACATTCGCTCAATATCTTCGAGCGATTTACCCGTCGTTTCGGGGACAAATTTCCAGGTAATATACATATACGGAAGGCACATCAATCCGAACAACCAGAAAACGCCTGCCGGCGACAAAGTTGTCATCAGCCATGGTGTCAATTGTCCGATCAGGAACGTTCCGATCCATAATGAAAATCCGGCAGCCGACATGGCTAAACCCCGAACCCGGGCAGGATACATCTCCGAAAGCAACACCCAGATTACCACGCAAATCGAGATAGCACAGCTGAAAATATATACCAATATCAATATCAGCAGTGTAACAGGAGGAACCACATTTGAAACTTTGTTCAGTGTAAAATAGAATCCAATCAAAATCAGCGATACAATCATCCCTGAAACACCATAATAAACCAGCTTCTTACGGCCAATTTTATCAATCACAATCATTGCAATAATGGTTGATCCAAAATTTACCAACCCCACCAAAACCTGGTAAAACAGGGAATCCCCTTCGGAAAGACCCGTTTGCTGAAAGATAGACGGGCCGTAATATAAAACTGCATTGACCCCCATAAATTGACCCAGAATAGCCAGACTAACTCCAATAAAGAGGGCAATACGGAATCCTGGCTGAAAAAGAATTTTCCAGTCAGACTTTTCTTCCGACTGAACGAGGTTCTTCAGATCAGCCACCTGCTCATTGGCCATTGCGGTCCCGTAAATACGTTTGAGCGTTTTCAGGGCAGCCGTTTCTTTCGTTTTTAGAACCAGCCATCTCGGACTTTCAGGAATAAAAAACAGAATTATAAAAAACAGTAATGCAGGAAGTGCTTCAGCACCAAGCATACCACGCCATGTTTCGTTCACGATATATTTTCCCCAAAATCCGCCAATAGTTCCCAATGCCTTCATATGAATCGCATATTCGCTAATTGCATAATTAACCAGATATGCACCTACAAAACCGACAGTTATGGCTAACTGGTATAAAGACACCAAAGTCCCACGATAACGGGAAACCGAAATTTCGGAAATATAAAGCGGTGATATCACGGAAGCAACTCCAATACCAACTCCTCCGAGAATGCGGTACAAGACCAACCCGGAAACACTTTCGGAAAACATGCATCCGATGCCGGAACTAGTGAATAACACAGCGGAAAATAATAGGACTCCTTTCCTTCCAAAATGGTCACTTAGTTTTCCGGCAACAGCTACTCCAAGAATGGAGCCAACCAATGCACATCCTACATACCACCCTGTGCTCACATCATTTAAACCGAACTGAGCGGCAACACTGCCAATTGTTCCTGAAATTACGGCTGTGTCGTAGCCAAAGAGGAATCCTCCCAGTGCAGCAACCGCCGCCAAAAAAATTACATACAACAGGTTTTCCTTGCCTTTTTGAATTGTCATGAAGTAAGCTATTTGATATTAAAATATTCTTTATACCGATTGTAAAGATGACCTGCCTGAAGATACGACGATTGCGGACTCATAAAATGTGAAAACTCAAAGGTAATTCCCTTGTCGAATCCAGCCCTGGCAGCCGCTTCGAGCTTCATCCTAAGTTTATCGAATTTGATAGGGAAAAATTTGATAGGCATATCGCGGTCAAAAGTCTCCGCATTGGTCCAGCATTTCATACCATACTTATCAGCCATCTTTTTATTCACGGTAAAGAAGGCGTCGAGTTCATCGTAATCGATATGACCATCCTGAAAAGCACATGCATCAACTACGTCGTGGATTCCGTCAAAGATCTCGCCCCATTCGCGTTCGTGCTCCTGAACCGATACTGCATTTTCCTTCGTCAGATTTCCCCCCGCAGCATCAACCGCTTTCTTACCATCAATCCAGGGTGATATAAATGTAGGCAAGCCACCTGATACATCTTTGCATTGCTTTCCCATCGCATGAAAAGCGCCGATTGCCCCTTTGGTCTTGCGGCTTATTTCACCGCTGATGTACCAACCCTGGAAACTCTTGTATTTGCTGCCGTAGTTTTTCCAGATTTCATCAATCACATATTTATTGTCTTCGACTTCCCAGCTTAAATCGCTGGTATCCCAATACTTGCCGGAGTCGTACAAGCCAAAATAAAATTTCATCTTATACTTATCTGCCAATCTTAAGTATAAGTCAACCATATCAATTGAAGGCATGTAACAACCATGTTTTTTGATCAGGTATTCCGAAGGATAGGTGATAAACTTACGATAACCTGAACGGATCATGATCACGGTATCAATCCCTATTGCTTTCATATGGGCAAAATCCTTGTCCCACTCTTTTTCACCCCAGTTTTGGTGAGGGATGTCGTGAGATATTTCATCAAGAAAAGTTCCGGTGATTTTCAGTCCCTGTGCTTTGGGAAGAATCAGTTTTGAATTCGTATCAAAAGCCATCTCAGGTGCCAAATCATTGCCAGCAAAGGAAGTGAGTGACATTGATAAAGCCGAAAGACCAATTGCTGAAGACTTTGTCAGAAAATCCCGACGAGAATTTTGTGCTTCCATAACTAAAAAATTATATTTAATGGTCGATTTTACTTGATAAAACCTTCTTTATTTCTGGTAAACTTTCACATAATCAACGAGGAAAACATCTGGGAAAATAGTCTTTTCGAGACTTTTCCTGGTTCCCGGAAGTTCCATGCTTAAGATCATGTATTCGGCGATGTTCGAAATTCCCTTTGTTTCTTCGTGAAATTTATAGCCGTCGATGAAAAACGAATATTTCTCTGGAGTCCATTCTAAGCCATAGGTGTGAAAACCTTTGCTCAGTCCTTTCAGGTAACTTTTCATTGGTCCGATGGAATGCATATTAGGTCCATATGCCCAATGGATGGCGTGGGTGATTGTATCATTACCCATTTCTTCAAAAAACTCGAAGATATCTATTTCTGCTCCGAATAACGCAGGGTCTTCACCCTGAGCAATCTTTGACGATTGTAACCAGAAAGCTCCCCAAACACCTGATGACTTTTGAAGTTGTGCGCGGCATTCAAAATATCCGTATTTGGGCGTGAAATGGCTGGCTGTTCCAACAGCACTTCCCAAAATACTGTCTCCTTTTTGGAGCGCAAATAGTTTCAGGCAGCCGTCTTCAACTTTTACAGCTTCGGCAGAGTTATAACCCAACCGCCGCGGACCAACACCTCTGATGTTCCATTTTGTTGTGTCAAGTTCATGTCCGTTGAACTGATCTTCCCAGATAAGTCGGTAGCCCATCGAATCAAGAGAGATCTTTTCTTGCGACATGGCATTGTTTGTCATTTTTTTCTGACCAATACTGCAGGTGGCAAATAAAAAGAGGAAAAGGACAACAAATATATTTCTCATATTTAAGGCTTTATTGATTATGCTGATTTTGCAAAAATGCTATTCAAGGATCTTCCAGATTTCATACATACCTCTGGGAACATGAAAACATCCTTTCCATTTGCCGCCTTTCAAATCAAGCAACGGATTTCCTTCACGGTTCAGGTAACCATACCATTCGGGATATTCAGGATCTTTGAAGTGATTCCAGGTGTACTCGTGAATCGTTTCAAACCAGTTTTTACACTTCTCATTTCCGGTAAGACGATAACCTTTGGCCATAGAAATCAATGTTTCGATATGAACCCACCAAAGTTTCTGATCCCATTCCAGTTGTTGGGTAGGATGCCCTTTTATATCTAGAAAATAAAAAATACCGCCATTTTTTTTGTCCCAGCCGGCTTCCGTAGAACGAAGCAGAATATCAATCGCTTTATCGATTAAAGCTTTGTCGTTGTTACGCACTGCCAGATCCATCATAAACCACATCGACTCGTTGGTGTGTCCGGGATTCGTCAGACGTCCTTCAAAAGAATCGCTGAATTCGCCTTCAGGAGTCACACTTTCGAGAATCAATCCTGATTTCTTGTCGTAAAAAACCTCCATCACCTCTTTTATAAGTGGCTGAATGGTTTTATTGACCTGTTCAGTTCCCAGAATATCTTCCATAATCAATGAAAGGTTGCATAGAATCATGGGCAATGCAAAACTTTTCAGCGGCCGTGTTCCGGGGAATGCTTTATTATACAATCCTTTGGGATTTTCCTGCCGTTTCTGAATATTTGCAAAAGTAGCAATGGCAATCTGCTTGTGCTCTTCATCACCCGTTGCTTTATATAGTTCGCTGAAAGCCATCGCAGCAAAGCAATCTGAAAAGATATTGTAAGGTTGCACCAGCGGTTTTCCTTCTCTCGTTAGCGAAAAATACCAGTTACCTTTGGCATCCATTCCGAATTTCTTCATGAATTTGGCGCCGTGCAATGCCATGTCGAGCCACTCCTGCTTTTTCTCAACTTTGTTGTATAACATTGAGAAAAGCCAGACTTCACGTCCCTGAAGCCACATAAATTTATCGGTATCATAAACTTCCCCTTGCCTGTTCAGACAAGTGAAATAACCACCAAAATCGGCATCTTTGGAATGGTTCATCCAAAAGGGAATCACTGACTCCAATAATTCATTTTTGTATTGTGCTGCGTATTTTGCTAATTCGTTGTTCATTACGTATTTGATATTTTTGTTCGTTAAACCTATACTCCCTGATTCAAAGATAATTCCCGTCAAAACCAACAGTTTTGGTTATAAACGGTTGAATTAATTCATCGACCAACACACTCAATTCTCTTTTGGTAACTAATAGATTGGAATCGTATTTCCGGTTCAGCTTTTCATCCCATAACTTCTGAATATCAGCTAATCTATCCTTTTTTAAAAATGCTGATATCATGTCAGCGGCTTTTTTCACTGTAAGCATTGACAGATCTTCATAATTGGGAAATTGATTATCAAACGTATTTAATCCTTCAGAAAATTCCCTCGCCGTGACAATTGTATCGGGATAAAACCATGTACGATTGGCCCATTTATAGGATTCACCTTTGACTTTCAGAATTCCTGAAGCGGTAACCCTTTGAATCGACTGGAAATCTTTATCTTCCGGGTTCACATCGACCAAAGGCATCAGGTAGGCGCCTGCATCAAGAAGCGTCTGTTGCACTTTGCGTATACTCACTTCCCTGACTTTCTGATTTTCCTGGACACTCAAAGCTGCCAGGGCACCGGCTGCCTGGCCTGTAAGCAAAACGCAGGGTTGAAGCCGTGTGGCACCATTCATAATATTCGAAACTGAAATTGCTTTATCACTCACAATCAGACCATCAATCTTTTCAGGGATAAGAGCCCCCAGCGGAATATTAAAGGATGGTACAGCCGGAAATTTGATTTCAGGAGTATCAGGATTACAGGCATGGTGATGATCGACCGGATAGTCGCCAACTGAAATCCCGGTCCTGTACAATGGCTGACCACCATAAACATCACGTACATAATTGATATTCAGTCGCTGAGCACCCCTTAACCGTCGCCCTTCCCGGTGATACGGAATTAAGGCAAGTTTGTCAGCAGTTGGAAATTCGTCATCAGCCAACCCAATATTTTTATAGCCCAGTTCGGTCTGGATATAATATATAAAACAAAGCGTGCGTTCTTTTGCCTTCTTTAGTTCATTCCTGCGTTTCGACCAATCCATCTCAACCACATTTAAATAAATGTCATTCCCATGTCTTGGCCAGTTAATCATGTATTTATTATTGGGAAGGCGACCGTAATTCAGCATTTTTTCGCAGTCTATCAAAACTGAATCTACTGTCATTGCACATGAGCCACGAAATAGTTCAGGATTGTAATTTTCTGGTTTTTTGATAGTTTTGTCTGCACCTGTTCCGTAATCTTTCAAAACCGCAGTCCACGTAAGATCTTGTACGATATTATTTGCAGTCTCAGGAGCATTTTCTTCGCCTGTTACAGATCTTGCTTCCATTCCAAGATCATATGCTGCACCTGCCATTGGCAATGCGTCACCCAAATCCGTCGCGTCAATCACAACTTTAGCATGAATGGTTAAACGCTCCATTTGCTCATTCTCAAAGATAGCCCCAATCACTTTGTTTCCTTGCTTAAGAACCTTTGTCAAATGGTAACCATAAATGACCGAAAGTTGAGGTTCGGCACTCGCCATCGATTTAAAAATACGATCTCCGATGTGAGGTTCAAATTGGGTATTGCTAACCCAGCCGGTTGCAAGGGCAGCTTCTCCACCGTAGTGTGCTCTTAGTCTACTCCGGAATTCGTTCCATATCCCAGAATTCAAAAGATGATTACCATCTGTGGCACTTACTCCTGCGGCCGTCATCATCCCGCCAAGCCAGGGCGTTTCTTCAACAATGAGCGTTGGCACATTCAATCTTGCAGATTGCAGTCCTGCAGAAATGCCGCTTGTAGTTCCTCCAATAACCAAAACATCAGTCTGTTTGGTATAAACGCTTACCCCATTTACCGAAATGCAAATGAAAAAGCAACAGGCAACTAAAGCAAAATATTTTCCTTTTATCATCGATCATTTCCCTTTTAACTTTAAGCTCTCAGGTATGACATATCCATTTTATCCCTTCGCTCACAACCCTTTATTATCTCAGCGAAATTAATTTAATTTTTAAATATTCGACATTTATTAATTTATTTTATTTCCGGAAGCGAAAACACAGAATGAATTTAATAACTAAATTTTCGAGGATGATAATTTGGAATCCACGACCAATTTCAGCTGCAGCGTTTTGGTAGTAAAAACTTCAATACAATTATCTGTCAGATATAATTGAAACAGGATTTCCAATTACTGGAAAAGCTTAGGTACTGTAAAATAGCTTGTCGCGAAGAATATAGCAAGCTCCAATTACGCCAGCTTTCGATCCCAATGTCGACATTTTCAATTCCATATCGAGGCTTACGAGGCTTAGAGAGTATTTATGGATGGCCGTCCGGATAGGCAAGCGCAAATACATACCGGTTTCGGCCAGCATACCACCAAGGACGACAAGCTCAGGATTAAAAATATTGATCAGCATTGAGAGATAACGCCCCATATTACTTCCAATTTCTTCAATGATCTCAATACCAAGTGTGTCTTCGTTTTTTGTAATAGCAGTCAGAATATCGTCAACTGTAATCTCTTCAATTTCCTTTTTCCCTGAAAGAATTGAAATTGAGCCATTTTCAAGCGCTTTTTTAAATTTTCGTTCCAACGCTATGCCAGAGGTTTCAGTTTCAAGGCATCCTTTTTTTCCACACTGACAAATGATTTCATTTTCGAATACCGGACTGTGCCCAAACTCACCTGAATAACCCGACTTGCCGTAATACAGTTTCCCGTTACAAACAATACCGATTCCAACTCCCCAACCAATATTAACAAAAATAACATCCTTCTCATTCTGAACTACACCACAGTTGTATTCGCCGTACGCCATTGCACGTGTATCATTTTCAAGAAAAGTCTTAATGTGTATCTGAGATTCGATGATCTCGCTAAGTGGTTTCTCTTCAAAGAAAAAATAGCTGTAACTGAACCCCTTGCGGGAATTGATGCGCCCACTAAGATTGACGCAGGCTCCAATTATTTTATCTCTTATAACGCCTGAATCATCTACAAACTGGTTGATAATCGAGCAAAGTGACGAAAGTGATTCCCTGGTGTTTTCAAGGGTATATAAGATATTTTCAGATAGTTTTACAAAGCTGTTATTGAAATCCTGAATGCCAATGTTAATTGAATCACGTTTCACTTCAACTCCCAGGTAAAAACAGGCGCTCGGATTTATCCCGTATTGCGAAGGACGTCTGCCACCAGCGGTTCCAACTTTGCCATCTTCAAAAACAATACCTTCTTCAATCAGTTCTGCAATTATTTTTGTAACAGTGGGGATACTAAAGTCGGTTTCCTTGCACAGTTCCGCGATGGTTGCGACACCTATCAATGTCAAACGCTTGATTATGCTCTTTTTAAGTTTTATCAGTTTTAGCGCCGAAAGTGAAATATCTTCAGGGTAATCGAGCAGAATAGAAAGACTCATACTGGTTTTTTAAATTCAAATATCACAAAGTTATTGAATAAACCAACTAAATTTACTTTAACAATTCAATATTGGCATTTTTTCTGTTAACCGCAACAGAGTGAAATTCATCAAAGAATTTGCGTCAAGGTTGCATTCAGGTACTATTCGAATTTGATGGGCTTATACTTTTTAAACTCGTGAAACGATTGATTGATTGGTGTCCATGCCCATTTGACCATCTTACCACTATCGTAATCGAGTCGGTAAAAATTAGCATTCCAGATAGTTCCGCTGACAGGTGGAACATTTGATAGCGGATTAAACAATTCATAGGGAAAAAACAGCTCGGCGCTCCACGATTTGATAGCGCTGCCAGCTTCCATTTTACCACCTTCGATATTAACCTTCTTGACAACCCGTCTTTCATTTTCATAATGCCATGGAATCCAGCCATGTATTTTGCCATTTAAATTAGGGATGATCAGGACAAGCTCCTTGTTCAACTGGTTGATTTCATATTCAAAATAGAGCGGCATTTTTGGATCGGGATGAAAAAAAACTTCAAAAACATCGGCTTCAAAAAGATTGTCAAAATCTTTGTCAAAATTGGTGGTGATTTTATTATCCTTTCCCTCAAAAATCAAATAGATTCCCTTGACTGAATACAATATTTTAAATCTGCACGGATATTCTTCTCCTTCCGGATCAAGCTTAATCAACTTATTCCATGTGGCTTTATCCCATTCCGAGTTACTTCCGTTCCCGGTTATTGTAAAATCCAGACATTTTTTAACTGGTAAAGGTTGAGTTGATGGTGGGGTTTCAGCAGAAGCAATTACGCCCAGACAGACCATCAAAGCACCTATTAATAACAAGTGTAGCTTCATAATGCTTTTATAATAAATGTTTGAAAGATCGTTTGAAAGAATAAGCATTCACTCAAACGATCTTTTTTAATAATCCTATTTCTACTTGTCAGTAGCATGTTTACCGGTTTCCCTTCCTTCCCAGCCGCTTTTACCTTTGTCGATAAAAATTTCGGTAACGGTCTTCGATACGCGGTCATCGACCTCTTCAACCAGCTGAATCCTTAACGGATTGGTCAATTTCTTTTGCAATTCAATAACCGGGGCATATGGTTTTGCACCTTTATCTGTCTCATAAACCAGGTAAGCCCATTTCTCTGAAAAAACATTCCCCTTCATTGCCGGAATCATCTGTTGCATATTCGACGAGAGAAAACTCAGCGACAGCGCCCGGGCCCAGTAAATCCATGGTCCTCCGGTAATATAAAAGAACGGATTGAGCAATCGTGGGGACGATTCCAGCCCAGCGTTGGCATAACTTAACTGAATACCAGCGAAACCGACTCCTGTCTTCTCGTTATAGAAAGTTATCCAGGGAACATCAGCCTCCATTTTTAAATCCGTAAGATCGGGCATCTGGGTTACATCGTAATTAATCACCGAATCTCTCACCACATCGTACCATGCCGCATGGGTAATCAGTTCCCGTTTGATCACAATTTCTCCGTTGCGCAAAGCAAGGCAATTTACTGTTTCATTGATCCGCAGAACAGATGAACTGATAAAATACGGTTTGTCCGGGTAAAATTCATACCTCACCGAGGCATCGACCTGAGGTATTTCGCGAAGATTGCCCCACACTTCACTTGAAGCAAGGACCGGTCCCGAAAAAGATTTCATATTCTGCGGTGGTTTCCAGTCTGAAGTGTGCGTCCAGGGTGTGGGAGGTGTATAAATTTCAGGGTTCCAATGGATGGCACCGTTTGTTTCCTTACGGTGATACAAAGGAAATTCGGGCCGCTTTTTTAAGGATATCTGGTCAAGATGTCCTGAGTTCGGATGCAAGACAACAGAGATTAAATCATTGTCAATTTGCAATCCCGGAGCATCACCCTGCATATGCAGGTCTGTTATATAAGGCTTTGCCATCGCAGCGTCGTTGTTGTAATAAACCAGAAATACGCGGCTGGACTTGGCGGGCACATCGGCCAGAAATGCCAGCCGCGCCGTTACTGTAGGCAGCCAGATTGGAACCTGGCGGGTGGGTTTGCCACTCGCATCTGGTGCAAGATTATCTTCTTTCAGGTACTCCTGAATATCGAAAACCTGTGATGGCACCTCTGTCAATTGATGAGTTTCAGGATCAACGGAAACCACACGAATTTCCCGCTTCAGGTCCTTTATCTCATCGGGATAAAAAGCAAGTAATACCTCTGTTGGCTCTGCCTTCCTTGCAATGCCTGCGGTTTCGCTTAATACGACCGATTTGTATTTTTTCCATGCGGGATCAAAAGCTTCAGAACCCAGAGGTGCTGTAACGGATTTAACAGCTGAAATAAATAGATCGCTTTCAGAATTCTTTGCCGCTTTTTTCATCCTTACCGTTACTTTGACCTCATATTTCATTCCAGTTTCCCATTTTACCCAGCCGATCACATAGGGGTGATTATAAATGGAATTATCCTGTGAAAGACCTGCCCCGGAAGGAGGACGATGGGTTAAAACAGGTTTATTCAGATCTTCAGTATCAGTCTCTTTGTGCAGATTTGTAAATCGAAGTGTTTTACCGTTTACTGCTACCTCAACTTCCATAATGGAAGGATAGGGCAGCTCAAGTTCCGCTTTAAGAAAGTAGAACGGGATTGCGGGACACGGATATCCCAATTCTAACTTACCAATCTTCAATTCTTGTTTGACAGTACTAAATCCGTTTATAGTACCCAGCAGCAGAAGGATCAGAAATGTGATACTCCTCATTAAATGATTGTTCTTCATAGGTATATATATTTAAATTCTCAGTTTGAAAATGCAGCTTTATCTTTCAGTAATCAAATTCCTTTTCCGCAGTTCTTTTACCCCATTTTCCCAAGGGCCACCGGCACCCCACATATAGTAGGAAAAATACATGGTGCTTTTTTGAGTAATCGGAACCCACGGCTGAAATTCAGTATAATAGTAATGCGCATCACCATTGCTCGGATGGTTCATCCACATATGAAGGAAAAGCGGCTGGGTTACAGGATAAGCTCCTACAAACGTAATGTCTTCTTTTTCATCATACCCGGCATTCCAACCCTCTTTCAAGGTGAATAAATGACCGTAATATCTTTCCGGTTTCATCCGATATTGTTCCAATCCATCTACGGTCGGAACTGTAAACACATCTTCAGTCCCATGGACCGCGCCAAGTTCAAGGATAGGTTGTGGTCCGATTACATTTGCTTCCGGATTTTTAAATGTAAGTGCGAATCTTATTTCAAGCAAAGGGGAATTGCCATACAGTGTGAATGTCTTTTCGAGCCTGTTTCCATAATAATCAGCCACCATTTTTACCTGCACAAAATCGCCTTTGGCCTGAACCA
Source organism: Mariniphaga sp. (assembly GCA_025355585.1). GTDB lineage: Bacteria > Bacteroidota > Bacteroidia > Bacteroidales > Prolixibacteraceae > JAAFHB01. The sequence continues at coordinate 20,192 of JANXZJ010000127.1, forward strand.
GTGTGGCATCGTACACCTTATGTGTTTCCATACTTCCCTGACCGAGAAAATCTTCGAACCCACCATACGGGTAATAGCCTCTTTCCCTGAACGGACGTCTGTCATCTATTGATTTTTCGGGCCATAGTTTGAAAAGCAAATTATCCTTTCTGCTTTTTACAATGTATTCAATGACGCGCGCACCTGTTGACAACAACGTTACCTGAACACTATCATTTTCAAGTCTGAACTCATTGACGCCATCGCTGTTCAAATCAACAGCATAGGCGCGTGCAACACCTTCGGCTTTTCCAACACCTAACTGACTGGTCGTTTCGACGCCCAAAGCTGAAATATTAACGGTATAATCTCCGGCAGCCAGTCGAAGATCAAAAAGCATATCCTGGAATTTTCCCAAAGAAGCTGTGTTCGTTTGATTGGCTGTAAAAACAGCTTTACCTGGCTTCCCTTTTGCAAATACCTGTACCTTTACCGGGAAAGGTACATTGCTTGAAAAATTGTGAATGCTGACCGGATATTTCACGCTGGGTGCATGACCATAAAGCAACCGATGAACAGAAATAGCTGGAGGCATGTCTAATATGGTCATCGTCGTTTTTTTCTTTTCGCCCCATTTAAAACCGGCTACAATCGGATTAGTAGCATTCATTCCGTTAGCAAGTGGTCGAATCTTTATCACGATTGTTTTTGAACTATTGGCGGGTAAATTTAAAGCTGTAACAATCGGTTCATCTTCCTTTACTTCAGGTGGAAGCTGAATATCAAGGCTCCCTGATACCGGATGTGAATAAGTATTTGAAATTGTAACGTTCAGATTATAATCCTCAACATTAGCCTGTATATCAATTTTATCGCCAAAATAATCTTCCAAATAAACGCGATCCAGCAACAACATCTGCAAAGCATTTCGATAAAAAGCAGGCCCCATCATTTTACCCTGATTCAATACAGCAACTTCCCGTCGATCCATGATGGCTCCCCACATTAAATCGCGGGTTAATGTCTCTCCTTTTTTTATGAATAAAACCATGCTGGGAATCAAGTCACCTTCAAATGAACCAGTATTGGAAATAAAAGGAACATTCTCATTATCAATTTGCCTTTTATTTCCCTCTGTTGCAATGTATCCGTCGTAATGATAGGGATCGCTTTCCGCATCATAAACCGGTCTGAAGACATAGCCGTTTTTACTGTGCGCATAATCAATCCACGACTGTTTGGTGATCATGTCCTGCACCTGTAATCCCTTGTAATCCTGACAACCAAAGATGGGCGAAAATCCGACATCGGCAACGACAGGCAGATTGGCTTTCTTCATCCAACCGGCCAGTTCATCTTTCATCCAGAAATCCATATACCCACTGAAAACAAACCAGGTATTTCCTTCATTCAGCCCTTTTCCAATGAGTTCGAGCGGATGGCCTTGCACACAGGTCACACTTTTTAAAAGTGTTTCGGCGCCAAACATCCCCTTGTGCAGATCGTATTCCGCAAGAACTTTTTTCGTATTTTCAAGAAGCTCTTTTACCCGTTTGAGCGATGCACCATCTTTTGAAGACACCACAAATATTTTCTTTGAACCATTCTCAAGATAAAAAGCATTGACTTCTTTAAGGTCAACAGCACCAAACTGATAGCTTTTCAATTGCTTTTTAAGTAAACTGTCCGGTACAAATTTCTCAGTAAGTTTTTTTCCTGCTTCCGAGAAGGGATCTGTAAAAACCAAAACATTGCCTGAGCCGATTGATTCTTCCAATTCCTTCATCGAAGGAGCTTCTAAGGTTTTATAATCTTCGGAAAGCAAACCACTCAAAAACCCTTCCTGAACCGATAAACCAGGAATCTGCATGTCATCAGCAATGTCAATTTTACTTTGAGCGATATTGTTCCCGACATTTGGAATACTCATTTTAAACAAATTCCCGTATCGGATCCACTCCTTGTAATCATTGTGCCAGTAGTTCGTATATCCATTGAATTGAGCATTCGTGCGAACTGCATTTCCGATCGGATCGAACGAACCCTTAAAGGCATAGTCGTTTAATCGTTGAGCATTTACGGAGCCGGCAATCAAAAAATAAAAAACTATTAATAACGAGATTGAGCCCCAGGTTGTAGTTTTCATGGTTCATTGATTTTGGGATTGATTATTTATCTTTTTTACATTTTACTTTGGAGTGGATGTGTGTGATCCCAATATACGGGGATCACTAAACATTAGATTCAGAAAAAGGGCAAAACGTTCTGAATCAACCATCTTTTTTTGAATAATTCCAGCTTTTGCCAGGTCGCCGGTATAAACAGCATTGCACCACTGAACACTCTGGGATAACGGATTTTTCGCAACTAACTCCTTCATTACCTGGTCACCTTCTGATTTATTCCCATCCTCTTTTAACAGCCAGGCAGTCAGAAAGTCATTTTCATCGAATGATAAGTTCTGCAGGACTGCATTCCCTGCAATTTTGTTCTGCATCTCACCGGCAGACTGTTTGTCATTTAGTTTTTTATAACACTGAAGTGCGACAAAATCTTCAAGACGTTCATCCACCTGATAAGGCTTTCCTACCCCCAAATTTTCCGGCCATTGACGGGCCTTACCAACACTTTCAACCGCCTTCCGGTATTTCACGTTTTTCATCAAATCCAACGCATTCCCGATGTTTGCATTTCGCCAAACTGTGCGTCCATCTGTAGCACCTTCATTAGGTAAAACGCTTATTTTTTGAAGCAGACTTACACAAACCGCATATTTATGACTCATTTCCAAAACTTTGGCGTAATGCAATCCGAGGATATAGTTTTGAGGATTTCTTTTGTAAAAATCCCGGGCCAGTACTTCGGCTTTAATCAGGTTGCCCTTTTCAATGAAAAATTGAGAAGTATACAATCCTGCACGCCAGTTGTTACCGCCAAGTGCTAATGCTCTTTCAATATCATATTGAGCTTGTTGACTTCCCTGAATTGCAAGTTTGGAACGTGCAATATAAAAAGGAAAGAAATCTGGCTGATCCCCACACTTGTTCCATAAATCAAAACCTTTTTTTTCATTACCCGCATTCAGATAAACGAGTCCGGTATAATATTTGATTTTCCAGTTATCAGCAATGGATTGTGCCCATTCCAAAGGTTTCAGGGTTTCTATCCTGAAAGGAAATACGAACTCCGGACTGGCCTGAAGTGCTTTTGCCATGTACGTTTTGGCTATATCCTCTTTTCCCACAAGATGATTCAGATAGCCTTTCCACAGTAAAACAACCGGATGATTATCAGGTGCCAGTTCAAGGACTTTCATTGCATCAGAAACTTGCCCTTTCCGAAAATACCAGATGGCATATTCCAGATAAGTTTCCTGAGGCAACTCGTTTGTGATATGGCTTTGAACCTGTGTTTTCTTTTCAGGGGAAGAATCAGACAGATATCTTTCAAAACGGATAAAATGGTTTAATGGGTCTTTCAGTTCTAAAATAGTTAATTCATTGCCAGCTTCTTTAAGCATCCCAAGTTTTCGGAGACAAAGGATCTTCGTTTGAATGGCATCTGATCCCAATTGGTTATACAACAAACTTTTGTCAGCATATGAAAGAGCTTTCCGGAAATCGTTCTTGCTCAAGAAAATCGAAGCGAGGGCATTATAGGCAGTGCTTCGTTGAGAAATACCTGCAGAAGCAATTGAAAAGCCATCAATGGCCGAAATCGTATCCATCAAAGCCAGCCATGACAATCCATAAATCATATTGGCATCCGCATCATACGTATCGACAGAAAGTGCCTTTGATGCAAATTCCTTAGAAGACGCATAATCCGTTTTCCGGTAAGCAAGGTTAGCCATCCCAGTTAGTGCAGGGACAAACCAAGGTTCGACTGCAAGTGACTTTTGGTATTCTTCCCCGGCAGTTTTATACAGACGTTGCCTTTCCAGTTCTTTTCCTTTCGTATAATGGCCATAAGCCGATTCCCAATTAAACCCGGCCGGGGATTCAACAGGACGTTTAAGCAGGTATTTTTCCCTGTTGGTTTCGAACAACAATTCGTTTCTCAGCCAAACACTTAAATCCTTTTCGCTGCCTTTGAAATCAAACGAAAAGGTGGCAACCTGCATCGGATTTAACTGAATCTCTTTCGCAAAAACCACTTCATTTCCATGTCTGACTTCCAGTTTCCCGCTGGTTTTCTCATTTGGACAGAACCATAAATTCACTGCATCTCCGTGTTGCTGAATGTTTACTGATCCTAATGGTAGCGCACTTTTAATCCCTTTTGTTTCCTTTACCGGAAACCAGTATTCTGTCCATTCGTCCGTCGAACCCGGAAGAAATCCCCTGTTTTTAAATGGGGTACTACTACTCTCGCCTGCTGCCTGGTTAAACAACCTGCCTGACTGAATTTCAGTATACTGACCATCGGTATCAGTTAGCAGTTTGTCCCAGATCATTCCCTGGTCAGATAAACCCCATATCCAGACTTTCTTGCCGGGTTTATCATCATAGGAAGCGTAATGCACAAAGCCGAAATCATCATTATGCCAGAAAGCACCATAAAAACCAGTTGCCTCACCTAATACATGGTATGATTTGTAACTTCCAAAGTTGTTGTTCTCATAAAAATTGATCTTCCGGCCCTTGTCATCAATCGGCCATGGGGAATGTCTTCCGTCGTGTCCCAGGTGGTAATTTCCCGGGAAAGTATATTCCAGGCCACCTGCAGTTTTAATCCCCAGATTCATCCAGTGATAATATGATTGTTCAAGCGCAGTCGGATTGTCCCAAACTGAACGAGTTGTGAAATAGGCTTTATCTTTTGGCAAATTGATCTCAACACTCCATCGGGTGCGTGAAGGAAGATCGATGGCTCCCACAAAGCAACTCACACTGCCATCGTCATTCTTCCTGACCAGGTAATCTACTGGCGAGGAACAGGTTGGCGCATGCCCTATAACCCCGAAATTCAACTCAAGGCCACCGGAAGTCCATGGTCCGCGCATAGCCACGTCACGAAATTTCACAGCGTGGTTGTAATAAATAAACTCTTTTTGAGTTGATTTTTCAATGGCTCCCCAGATTTTACCGCCAATCTCCGGCGCAATCCAAAGCTTAATGTAATCATTTTCCATTTCGACCATTTTCCAGTCGTGCATCACCCCTTTATTGGAATAACCTTCAAAACGAAAAAAGGGATAAAATTTCCCTAATTCTGGTACCGGATCAGGATCTGAAAAAGAGTAGGTAACCAGGGGAATTTGTTTTTCGGAAATTTGTGAAATCTGTGCTGAAATTGGATTAGAATTTGTCAGGAAAATAACTAAAAACATCCACAGGTATATTTTTTTCATAGAGTTTAATGAATTGGTAATACGTTACAACATGTCCTGTTAAAAAAGGATAAGCAGCAGTTTAACTTGTGACACGAACAAGGATCACATTAATTACCAATTATACAATTAATCTTCTTTCTTGTTCAGATATATATGACATACAAGTTTAATTCACATAATGAGCATTCACGTAAATTTAGCCTTGCAGATAGTACGATTTTTATTAGTGAATAGTTTTCAATTCCACATACGACTTTCGAAATTGCATTTAGATCATTCACCCATGCGAACTTATGAAAAAAAATAATGTGTTATTAAAATATATCACTAGTGTCTCTTAAAAATAGTTAAATACTTCTGTAAAATACTTATAATCAATAGCATTATCACCAATAACCTTGTCGGCCTTTTGAAATGGTTATATTTGTTTGAAACCATAAAGTCAGGCAGACATGAACCAAGGCAAGTATATTTTCAGTCAGATTGTAGAATTCATACCGCAACGATTTTTCGAAAGGATTATGGCACAATACAATGATAGAACGGCTCAATGGAGTTTGACTAGTTGGAATCAGATGCTTGTTTTGATGTTCGGTCAGTTGGATGGCTGTAACAGCCTTCGTGAACTTACTGACATAACTACCGCACACGCCAAGAAATCCTTTCACCTTGGTTTTGGTCGGACACCCATTAACAGAACGCAACTGTCCAGAGTGAATCAACTTCGTGATTATCATATTTTTGAAGAATTTGCCTATCATATGGTAGAACTTGCCCAGAAAAAGCGTATCGACCAAGAGTTTGAACTCAACGGGAAGTACTATGCTTTTGATTCCACTACCATAGATCTCTGTATGTCTCTTTTTGAATGGGCAAGGTTCAGAAGCACGAAGTCTGGCATAAAGGTACACACACAACTTGATGTAGTGACCCAGATACCAGTATCGTTCAATATCACAGAAGCTGCCGTTCATGATGTGAATGCTATGGACTGGATTAACTACGAGCCGTTTGCCTGCTATATTTTTGACCGAGGCTACTGGGATTTGGACAGGCTGTACCGTATCGAGATGCTCAACTCGTTCTTCGTCATACGGGAAAAACGAAGACCAAAGTTTGAGGTGGTGGACGGAGAAGACCTTCTGGAGGACACGGATAATATCCTCAGAGATAACACTGTGAGGTTCACCACAAGGGGAAACACAGAAAACTACCCGTCCGGAATCAGGAGAATAGTATATTATGAAGCTGAACTCAAACGAACCTTCACTTACTACACGAACAATTTTTTTCTGAAGGCCAAGGACATTGCATTCCTTTATAAAAATAGATGGGCCGTGGAGATCTTCTTCAAATGGATGAAGGGGCACCTGCGCATTAAGTCCTTCTGGGGAAATACAGAGAATGCTGTACGGATACAGGTTTATGTGGCTATCGTCACGTACTGTACTGTTGCAATAATTGAAAGGACACTTGAACTCAACAGAAGCATCTATGAAGTCATGAGAATACTGGGAAGTTCCCTCCTGACAAAGGACAACATCAGAGACCTGCTCCAGCCTGTAGAGGTGGAGCAAACCCAGAATGACGGGCAGTTGCAATTGGAGTTCGATGCGCGTTAACATAAATTAAGAGACACTAGTGA